>JAFZLB010000040.1 GCA_017551665.1 Lachnospiraceae bacterium | reverse complement strand
GCCGCTGCCGGTTCCGGTGCGGCGGCAGGCGCAGGTTCCGATGCACCACCCGTATTAAAAGTATCGTACAAACTCTTCGCAAAGTCAATCGGATATAATTGCATCAATACGGAATCGACCAAATCTCCGATTTTCATCTGGAAGGAGATCTTGACGAAGGTACCCGTCAAAAACTCCGCGATCTTGCCCGGATCCTGGTCCGCGAAGTCCTCCAGCGTCGCCACAGGCGGCGAAATATCCACCTTTTCGCCGATCATCGTGGAAAGCGACGTGGCCGCGGCGCCCATCATCTGGTTCATGGCCTCGGAGATCGCGGACAGCTGGAGCTCTCCGATTTCCCCCTCGACGTTCGTTCCGTCACCGCCCATCATGAGGTCGGTGATCACCATAACGTCGCGCTCCTTTAAGATCAGCACATTGGAGCCGTCAACGCCGATGGTGTATTTGATCGTGATGAACACGCAGGGGCGCTCATAGGCGCTGACAACGCCCTGCCAGTTGGACAACTCCACATTCGGTGTCGTGATGTCCACCTTGTGGTTGACCAGAGAGAACAGCGTCGTCGCGCTCGATCCCATATTGATGTTGGCAATCTCGCCGATCGCGTCCTTTTCGACATCCGTCAGCAGCGAATCGTCGATGGGAGCGCCTCCCCCCGACGCCGCGGGCGCGGCACCGCCGTCGCCTCCGCCGTCATCTGTCGTCATCCCTGCCAGTAGGGCGTTAATTTCGTCCTGTGACAGTTGTCCGTCCATACGGTTACTCCTCCTCTCTGATCACCGACGTGATCTGCACGGCGTATTTGTCATGCGATGTGCCGGGCAGCGCGGTGAACTTATTGATGTTGCCCACGTAAACGTGCATTTCCGATTCCACGGAATCGTCCAGGCGGATAATGTCCCCCAACTGCAGCTGCAGGAAATCCCAGACATAGACCTTGCAATTTCCCAGCACCGCCTTCACCGGCACGTCCACGCGTTTGACGAGACTCTCCAGCTTCATCGAGTAGTCATCGTCGGTATTCTTCTCCATAGTGGAGAACCAGAACTTCGTATTCAGCTTGTCCATGATCGGCTCCAGTGTAAAGAAGGGAAGACAGAAGTTCATCAGCCCTTCCACATCGCCGATGTTCATATTCAGCGTAATCAGCGCCACCATATCCGTCGGCGAGATCACCTGAGCAAACTGCGGATTCGTCTCCACGCGGTCCACGATGGGATCAATCTCCAAAACGTTTTCCCACGGCTCCGGCAACAGGTTGAGACAGAGCGCCACGAATTTTTCGATCAGCGGCATCTCAATGTCCGTAAAGTTGCGCACCTTTTCGATGGCCTTGCCCTCACCGCCCAGCATGCGGTCAATGAAGGTGAAGCCTAGTCCCGCCTGCATTTCCATAATAATCGTGCCCTGCAAAGGCAGGAAATTCACGATCCCCAAAATGGACGGGTTGGCCAGCGAGTTCGAAAACTCGTTGAAGGTCAGCGTCTCGGAATTCGCCACCTCCACCACCACGTTCTTGCGCAGGTAAATCGGGAGGTTGTTGGAGAGCAGTCTCCCGTAATGCTCAAAAATCATTTCCAGCGTGCGCAGGTGCTCTTTGGAGAATTTGGCGGGACGGGCGAAATCATAATCCTTGACCTTCTTCTCCTCGGTTTTCGACATCTCCTCGACATCGACTTCACCGCTTGAGATTCCCTGTAAGAGGGCATCTATTTCGCTTTGTGATAATACATCCGCCAACTTGTATTCTCCGTTTCGAACAAGGAAGTTCTTTGCACTACATTCGGTCTGCGCTTCGCTTGCCCTCATCAAGTTGCAAAGAACGGCCTCGCCATGGGCTCGATCTTCGCCTCCGGCTTGATCTCACCTCATGGCTTTCGGTCTACGCCGGTGTGATCAGGACACTCACGTTGTAAATAAACGTGCCGGTCTGGTCAGGGAACATGCCCCACAGCTTTTGTAAAATCTGCTGGCGGATGGTCTCTCTGTTCTCCATGATATTATCAATGTTATACACGCCGATCACATCATGGATCACCGCCACAATGCTGGAATCCACGCCCGCGAGGAGCCCGGAATTTTCCGCGTAGCTTTCATGACTCTTGTTCATCAGGATGTCCATCGTCACCTGGGCGTAGTGCTGACGACCGTCACCGCCGTTCGCCGTCGGATTGACGGTCAGCGTGATCGTGAGGGTCTCGCCGCCGTTCACATGATAAATATCCTGGTCCGCGATCGGCACGTTGGTGTCCACCGTGTTCGGATCCACGCCGCCGCCCAGGCCGCCCGACTGCTCCAGCTCAATCGCCGCGGCAACGGCATTGACCAGCTCCGTGGACTTGTTGACGGTCCCCATGACGGAGAACATCATGATGCCGACCATGGCCAGCGTGACGATGTTTGTCGCCAGAATCAGGATTGTCAAAAGGTTTTTCTTCACTTTTTCTTCCCCCTTAATACGACGGACTCATCGGGTTGTAAATCCGTATTTCCACGCGGCGGTTGCGCGCGCGTCCCTCCGGTGTGGCGTTGTCCGCAATCGGCGACCATTCGCCGCGTCCGGAGTTCTTGATCTTCGCGGGATCAAGCGTCGTGTTTTCCATAAAGTAGTTGAAGATGGCGAGCGCACGTCCCGCGCTCAGCTCATCGTTGTTTGCGTATTTGCCGCCGCCGTGCGGGGCGTTGTCCGTATGCCCCTCGATTTCAATCGTGCCGCCGGCGTAGGTTTCCAGAATCTGTCCGACCTTGTTCAGAATCGGCACCGCTTCCTGCTTGACCGCCACCTGTCCGGAATCGAAGAGGATGGCGCCCTGCACCGTCAGCTGCACGTACTGGCTGGTATAGTTCAGTTCCACGGTCTGCATGACCGCGGGGTCTTCGTTCATCATTTCAAGGATCTTTTCGGCCAGTTCCTCACTGGCTTCCATCTGCTCCGCCTCGGCCAGCTCCTGCACCTCTGTCTTCTTTTCCTCTTCCTCTTCTTCGCCCTCGTCCATCTTACCCATGGTCTGGACCATCGTGGACAGGGCATTGAGCTGTGTCGCGCCGTCGCCCACGAGGGCACCCTGCCCGAAGGCGATCTCGCCGCCGGAGAAGATACCGAAGGCGCTGGAAAACGAAGCGGCGATCGCTTCAAACTTTGCCGCGTCCACCGAAGACATGGAGAACAGCAGCACGAAGAAGCACAACAGCAGATTCATCAGATCGCCGAAAGTCGCCGTCCAGGCCGGCGCGCCCATAATGATGGGGGGCTCTTGCTTCGCCATCTACCTCAACCTCGTTCTTAAGCTCCCGGATTGCTCCACGCTACGCGTTCCCGCAATCCGGCGGACATTCGGAAATCGCTCTGCTCATGCTGCGCATTTCGCACAGCTGTTTTCCTCACGTCCTTGCCCGGCAAATGTCTCCGCATCTGTCCATGCAAGCATGTCCATCTGCGTCGACGCTTGCCGTCGCTTATTCTCCTCCCCCGCCGGCGTTGGCCGCGTCGTAGGCCTCACGCTGTTTGGGCGCGAGGAAGGACTTCAGTTTTTCTTCCGTCACGCGGGGGTTTTCGCCCGCCTGTATGGACAACAGCCCTTCGATCACGATGCTGCGAAGGGTGTATTCGTCATCATTGCGCTTCTTCAGCTTCGTGGACGCAGGGAAGCAGATCCAGTTCGCCACGAGGGAGCCGTAGAAGGTTGTCAGCAACGCGACCGCCATGGCCGGACCGATGGCGGAAGGATCATCCATGTTCTGCAACATGTTCACCAGACCGATCAGGGTACCGATCATACCCCAGGCAGGACCCTGTGCCGCCCAGTCCTCCCAGACCGCGATGCGCGTCTGGTGACGGGCGCTCGTTGCGTCAATCTCCGCTTCCAGCACGCTCTTCACCAGCTCCGGTTCCGTACCGTCCACGATGAGCAGAAGGCCCTTCTGCATGAACATGTCTTCCATGGAGCGCGCCTGCTCTTCCAGTGCCAGCAGACCTTCCTTACGCGCAGTGTTCGAAAGCTGGATGATCTGCTGGATCACGGCGCCGGTGTCATTTGTCGGCTGCTTGATGATCTGCGTGTAGGCCGTCAGACCCGCGATGAAGTCTTCGATCGATTTGGACGCGAAGACGCACATCAGCGAACCGCCCAGCGTGATGAGCACGGACGGGATATCGACGAAACTCCCCAGCGCGCCGAAGTTGATGCCGACGCTGGCGTCGAACACGATACCAAACAGCATCAGGAACAGACATAAGACGACGCCTATGAGTGTTGCAAGATCCAAACGCTTACCTCCCCTACGCGCGTATCATGTGCTGATACGCGTATATTTTTTCCAGAATGTCCTTCGCCTTCTCCTTGACGATGTATTTATTGCCGTTCGTCAGGCGCACGACGGTGTCCGGCGTTTCTTCCACGGACTCGATCACCGCCTCGTTCAGGAGCATTTTTCTTGAATCCATCTTCGTTAATTCAATCATATAAACTATATCTTGTGTTTCTATAAATAGTTCGACACAATACACACGGAATCATTTTACCACAAATCTGCGCAAATGTATACTTTTTTTCGTATTTCGTGTACATTTTCCACAAGATTCCTTTTTTATCTTTGTTTTATTTTTTATTAACTATTTGTTGATATTCTCTTTCTCCTGTGTTATATTTCATTTCGGTGCTACCATATGCGGTAGGCGGTTGGCCCTCTGCGGAGGGACTGTTACCCTCTTTGACATAGATATTTCATCGAAAGGAGGGCATGCCATGCTGACACTTGAAGGCTTCATTGCGGTCATCAGCTTATGCGTTGGCTGCTTCGCTTTAGGGTTTACAGTCGGCAGAAAACAGAAATGACCGCCCATCTTTTGCCCAGGTGACGGTCATTTCCATTATTTGACTATATAACCGGGCTAACCGCCTATCGGTAGCACCATATTTAATTTAACACATTGCCGGTTCAACTGTCAACGATTAACGTTTTAAGTTTGTCAACTCTTCCAGCAAGGTATCGGACACCGTGATGATACGCGAGTTGGCCTGGAAGCCGCGCTGCGCGGTGATCATGCTCGTGAACTCGTTGGAAAGGTCAACGTTCGACATTTCCAGCACGCCGGTCGACATCTTGCCGCCGTCCTCGCTGACGTCCATGACGACCGCGTCGCCGGAGTTCATCGTGGAAGCGTAGAGGTTTTCGCCCTGCTTCTCCAGACCGGAGGCATTGGCGAACTGCGCCGCCGCGATCTGGCCCATCAGACGCGTCTGGCCGTTCGTGTAAGAAGCGGTGATTTTGCCGTCCATCGCCACCTGGATGCCGGAAAGCGTACCGACCTTACGGCCCGTGGCGCCGGAGTTGATGTTGCCCTTGGCGGTCTTGATCGTGGCGCGGCCGTCCGTGTTGTTGTTCGTCACGGCCGAGAAGTTGAACTCGATGAAGCGGCGCGAGATTTCCGCCGACGGATCCGTACCCATGGAAGCGATCAGCTCATTCTTTCTGGCGTTGCCGGCATTGGCAGCGTCCTCATCGGTCGCCAGCGCCTGCTCCGCGTTGAAGGTCAGCAGCGTGTTCATGTAGTTCTCGCGGTTCGTGGTCTGGCTGTACAGCGTCGCGCCCGCGTTGGCTTCGTAGGACTGGTTCGTCTCGTTGAAGGACACATTCGTGTACATGCCTTCATAGGCACCGGTCGTGTCGTTGAACTTCAGGATGATGGCCTGATCCAGATCGGTCATCGCTGGATCCTCGTTCAGGTTGCGCGGATTGTCCTCATAGGTCGCCGCGCCGAAGGTGATGCCCAGCTCCGCGAAGCTGTACTTCGTGCCGTCGCCAAGACCCTTGTCCAGGATGGAGACACCCTCGGAATCCGTGATGTCCGCCAACTGCAGGGAATACTGGCCGGGAACGACATTGTATTTTTTCTGGTAGTAGGTGCCGGGGGAACTCGGGTCTTCCATGTAGCCCGCCTTCGCCGCGTCGGACAGCGCGTTATAGGCCGTCGCGGTCATGGGTGTCGAAGAGCGGTCCACGGTCGCCGTGCGGATGTCCTTCATGATGAAGTCCGCCGTGTAGATATAGCCCTTGTCATCGTAGAACTCATACTGGATGCGCTTGCCGGCGGAAGAGGTGATGTCCACGTCGTTGCGGTCGATGTTGGCGGAGAAGGTGCCCGCGCCCGTCGCTTCCGCAGGATATGTCTGCACCTCGACGGTGTTCAGCGCCAGCCTGCCCAGGCCGCCGTTCTTGTTGACGGAAAGCACGCCGGTATCCGGATCTTCCTGCGTGCCCCAGCCGAGGACGTAGTAACCGGTGGACTGCATCGCGAGGTTGCCTTCGCCGTCGATGTAGAAGGAACCGTCACGCGTGTACTTCGGGCCGGAGCCGTCGTTGACGATGAAGAAGCTGGAGCCCGAGATCTGCATGTCGAAAGGATTGTTCGTGGTCTGCGTCGCGCCCTGCTGGTCAATCGCGGTGCTGATCGCGGCGTTGATGGAACCAAGACCGACCTGTCTTGCGTTGACACCGCCGGTGGTGGCCGTCGCGCCGGACGCGCGCTGCGAGGTCTGGTACATGACGTCGCTGAAGTTGATGGACTGATACTTGTACGCTGTGGTGTTGACGTTGGCGATGTTGTTACCGATGACGTCCATTCTCGTCTGGTGAACCTTCAAACCTGCCACGCCCGAATACATAGATCTTAACATTTCTTTTTACCTCCGTACTTCGGTTCCGTCTGTCGGTCGGGAACCGGTGAGGCCTCCTTACCCTTACGGGGTTTGGTCCGGCCAAGTGTTGATTGTTTCCTCTGACTGCCCTACGCGATGACCGCGCCGTCAATGTTTGTAAAAATACTGCCTGTGTTTTCTTCCCTGCCCATCGCGGTGACGACGGTGTTGTTCGGTACGTTTACGATGAATGCCATGTCGTCCATCAGGATCAGGGATTCGTTAATGCCTTTTTCCTTCGCCTGTGCCTTTGCGTTCTGAAGCCGTTCGATCATCTCCTCGTTCATTTCGATCCCCCGCGTCTGTAAGCGGTTCGTCGCGTGTCTGGAAAATCTCAAAGGGTGTTGCTCGTTCTGTACTTTTTGCAGGACCGCTTTGAAACTTCCTTTTTCCGGCTGCTCCGTACCGTAGGCTCTTGCCGGTTCTTTTCCGAGGTAATCTCTGACCTCCGCAATCGACTGGCTGGGATAAGGCGTGTTTTGAATTGTCATATCCAGCCTCCGTGCGTCTTAAGTTTCCATCGGTGCGTCCGCCCCTTCGATCAGATTTCCGTCATCCGCCGCATCGTTTTCGTCCGTATCCTCCTGCGCCGGCGTAACGGCCTTCGGAGCTTCCTGGTTGTCTGTCACGTCCCCGTCGTTCTCCGTCTCATCCACCTTCGGAACGCTGTCCGTCTTCGGTGTTTCGTCCGCCGACGCGTTCCCGCCGATCCAGCCCGCGTCCGTGCAGCGTGTCACGTACTGCATCAGCGTCGTCACGTATTCCGAGGGGATCAGGGATTTCGTGGTGGAATCCAGCTGGTCGTAAGTGTTGCCGAGATTTTCGACGAGCTTCGCGCTTTCCTTTGTCAGCTCATAGAGCTTCGGCAGTTCGTCGATCTTCTTCTGGAACTGCTCGGCGATTTCCGCCTTCTGCGAATAGCTGTCATCCATCACGGCGTAGACTTCGTCCACTTCGTAGGCGGAACCGTTCACGTAGACTTTCGCTTTGTTGTTTTCGAAGGTGACGTAATCCACAACGCCTTCGATTTCCTGGGTCGCACCGCCGGCCGCCTCTTTGTGGTGGATCACCACGCTCTTGCCCGCCATCTCGTTCGCGCGGCTCATGGTGAGCGTCGCGGACATGTTCTGCATCTGCTCCAGAGAGGAGAAGGTGGCGTACTGCGAGATGTACTCCGTGTTGGAGGTGGGCTCCAGCGGATCCTGGTATTTCATCTGTGCGACGAGCAGCTGCAGGAACTGGTCCTTCGACGCCGTGCTGTTGTTCGCGGCCTTGTCCTGCTTTGCCTTTTCCGCCTTCTGTTCCGGCGTCGTCT
This sequence comes from Lachnospiraceae bacterium, assembly GCA_017551665.1. GTDB lineage: Bacteria > Bacillota > Clostridia > Lachnospirales > Lachnospiraceae > Butyrivibrio. Next base: position 4,352 of record JAFZLB010000040.1, on the reverse strand, counting down.
GGTTGACGATCTGGCCGTTCTGGACGATGGCGTTTGCGCCGCTTGTTGCGCTTGCGATTGCTGCCATTGTTGTGTTCTCCTTGTTACGCTCTGTAATTTACGGTGTTGCCTTCCGCTTCCATCATTTCCGCTTCGATCCTCATGTCGTCGTCCAGTGCCGCGATCTCTTCCGCGCCCATCTGCGAAAGATCCAGCTGCACACGGCGGAGTCTCGACATGCGGCCGATGGCCTTTTCCTGTTCGGACTGCTGCTCTTCGCGGTTCGTGTTGTCACGGTTGGAATCAAAGGCGTGCTGTTCCACGGTGACCTGCACCTCGCTGACGCGGATGCCCTGTTCCTCAAAACGCTGTAAGAGCTGCGGCATCTGGGCCGCCAGTGCCTCACGCGCGGCTTCCGTCTGTGCGGTGAAGCGTGCGACCATGTCGCCCGCGTCCTGTGCCGTCAGGTTCACGTGTACGCGTCCGAGGGACTGCGGGTTGAGCTGCATTTCGAGTTCCGTTACGTTTTCGCTGATCTGCGTCCGCATGAACTCCAGCACCTGGCGGACGACGTCCGCGCCCTGGGTCTGTGCGGCGGGCATTCCGCTCTGTTCCGTTCCGAGTGCCTCATTTACCGCGCCGAGGAAGGTTTCCTGCGGATTCACGCCCGCGTTCGCGACGGCCTGCGTGTTGTCTTCGGCTGCGCGCGCGCTGCGGGAGGAGGTCTGCGCACCGCTCTGCTGCTCACGGTTCTGTGTCTCCGCTGCCGCTTCGTTCTCATTGACCGTACGGACCGTTTCCTGTACTTCGGTCTGCTGCTGTTCCTTCGGCTCTTCCGTGCGGATTTCCTTTTCGTCCTCACGACGGAAAACGATGACTTCCTCATTCGCTTCCGCGACGCTCTCCTGAAGGCCGGGCAGCTGCGCTTCCTCTGCCGCCGGTGCTTCCTGCTCCGCGATGATGGCCACCGCGTCTTCGAGGCCTTCAACGGTCATCCCGAAGTCTTCCGCAATGTTCGTCTTCAGCGTGTCCGCGGTTTCGATCAGTGCCTGCAGATCTTCATACAGGGCACCGTCGGTGATCAGCGCCGTTTCGTCTTCCCCCGCGATGGCCGTCACCATTTCGGTCAGGCCGTCTTCCGTCAGAAGCTCCGCTGCGCTGATGCCGTTCACGTCCATCAGGTTCAGCACTTCTTCCACGGGAATGCCGAAGCGGGCTGCCGCTTCCTCTTCCATCTGCCCCGCTGCGGTGTCCACCGCCGTCTGCAGACCGCTGTCAAAGCCTTCGCCTTCCTGTACGCCGTTTTCGATGCGCTCCCGTCCTTCCGCCATGGCGGTCGGCTGCGAATAGTCATTCGGGCGCACACCGGTCGAACGCACGGTAATCTCCACCGTGTTGTAATTGCGGTCGTTTGCGCCCGTCAGCGTCACGGGAACGCTCGCCGGGTTCACCTGCGGCGCGATCGCCGCGCTGGCCATGATGCTCATCGCGGTCGTGTCAATGACCGTGCCGAAGTCCTGGCCGTTCGCGTTCGTGCCGTTCGTGCGGTTCGTTGTGCGGTTGACGTTGTTGGATAAAAGAGACATCGCATTGTCGGGCGAAGAAAGCCCTGTAATGCTCATTGCTGTCATATCCGGCATGTTTGCTGTTCTCCTTTCCCGGAACCCTTCTTCCCGCGCCGTCACATCCCTGCGGCAGTATTGATGCGGAAACCGGAATCCCGTATTTTGCTTCAGCCTCCATGCCGAAATCAGATTTTTCCACAAACTATATCGGCCGCGGGAGGCATTTTGATAACCCCCGCGGCCGAAACACTTACGATATCAGTTCTGTATTAAATTTTCATAAACTCAGGCCATCGCTTCCCCGTCAATCGTGAAGCGGGAGAGCATTTCTCTCAACTGTCTGGCCGTTTCCGTGAGCTGGGCACTTTCCGTCATGATTTCGCGCATGGAAGTTGATTGTTTTTCACTTGCCGCGGAAACGTTCTCCGTCTCGCCCTCGACCTCGCGGTTCATGTTGTCGATGCGCCCGATGGAGCCGTTGATCGCCTCCGTGCCCTGATTGAGGGACACCACCAGCTCTTCCATCTTCTTGGAATCCTCCGAAATCTCGGATACCATCGAGACGATATCGGAGAAGGTCTCGCCGACGCCGCCGACGACCTGGGTGCCGTCCTTCACGTACTGCAGGCCGCGGTCCATGGCCTCGACCGCTTCCTGGGATTTCGCCTGGATGCCCTTGACCAGCTCCGTAATCCGGCCCGCGGAGGTGTTGGACTGGTCGGCCAGCTTGCGGATCTCATCCGCAACAACCGAGAAGCCCTTGCCCGCGCTGCCGGCGCGCGCCGCCTCGATGGAAGCGTTGAGCGAAAGCAGGTTCGTCTGGCTGGCGATGTCCGAAATCGTATCCACGATGGTGCCGATCGTGTCCACCTGGGAACCGAGGCTTCCCACCACATCCGCCGTGGCGGAGATGGCCTCCTCGATGACGCGCATCTGCTGTACGGCGCTGTCGATGTCCTGCTGCCCCTTGCTGGCCTTGCCGTTCGTCGTCCCGATCTTTTCGTTGGAGCTTTCGATTGCCTCCGAGAACTCCTGCATCTTTCTGGAAAATTCCTGCGTTTCCTCCGTCACCTGCTGCACCGCTGCCGTCTGCTCCCCGCAGGAATCCGCGACACTCGTGACAGCCTTCGACACCATGTCACTGGCGTCGGAGGAATGTCCGGCATTTTCCGCCAGCGTGTCGGAGAAGTCCGAAACGAAATTGCCCATGCGGACAAATTCGCCGATCAGCTCTCCCATCGTATCCTGCAGCGTGACGATGGCATCGCTCATGCTGCCGATTTCATCCTTCCTTGATCTTAGCTTGAAGAGCGGACTGCCCGGCCTGCTCTTCCGGAAATCGCAGTCCGCCATCCGCCCGATTTCCGCGGTAATGTTCTTCATCGGCACGGAAATGCGCCGGCCGACCCAGAGCGCGAAGAGCAGCAGCAGCACCAGCAGCACCACCATGAAGATAATGGACTGCGTGATGCTCTTCCGGAGGGAGGCCGAGGCGATTTCCGCGTATTGCGCCTCCATCTCGTCCAGATCATCGATCCAGACGCCCGTGCCCAGCACCCATTCGAAGGGTTCGTAGGCCACCGTGTAATTGCGCTTGGGCAGAGGCTCCGTTTCGTTCGGCTTTGCGAATTTCAGGTTCGTGAAGCCGCCGCCCGGCTGCCTGCCGTTGGCGATCATCTCGCGGATGAAGTAGGTGCCGTCCGGGTCTACGGAGTCAATACGGGAATTGCCCTCCGTGTCGCGCCCCAGCAGCACGACGTTGACGCCTTCGTAGGTGTCCACCCAGAAATAGCCCGCGCCGTCGTCGTAGCGCAGCTCGCGCACGAGATCCGCCGCCGCTTTCTTGGCCTCATCCAGCGTCATTTCCCCCGCCAGGTACTTCTGGTTGAACTGATCGATCAGACTGACCGCGATCTGTGTCTCCATCCGGAGCGAAAACTCCACGTCCGCCTCGATCTGCTGACGGTACTCCGCTTTCTGCTCGTGATTGCCCTGGATGGAATGCATGATACTGAACGCCGTGGAACCGACCGCGCTTAACAGCGCGACCACTGTGATAATAACAATGAATCTTGCCTGCATTGACGTAAAGCCCCTCTTCCTGTCCATACGACCTCCTTATCTTCCCTTTGCGTCACAATGCGGGTAACATTTAATTGCGCAGAAGCCATAGATAACTTCCACGAAACGTTTTCGGGATATATATCGGCGGAGATTGTAATTTTCTGAATAGGGTGAGAAGATTTTTTTATGGATAGGGGAGGGTGTCAGGCTCCATGATGTCCGTGAGCTTCGCCGCGTTTTCCTGATCCATGCGGCCCATGATGAGACCGCGGTCGTCCGAGGTCATCTGCAAGAGAATGCGGGCGGCGAGTGTCACCTCGTGTTCATTGCCCTGCCCGACCATTTCGTCGAAAATCGCGGCGGCCTGCTTGGGCTTCATGGAGGAATAGGTTCTGGCATAAGCCTCCACATCCATCTGCGAGACTTCGTTGCGGACGGCGTCGCGGTACAGCTGCGAGGCGTAGGCCGGCTCGATCATTTCGTAGTACTGAACGTAGGCGGAGGGATCCGGCGCGTTGTCGTTGTACACGATATCGTTGTAAAACTGTGCGCGCTGATCCTCAAAGGAGTTCCACTGCTCCTCAATGGTTTTCAGCCTTGCGATCTCCGCGAGCTGTTGCTCGATGGTCTGGGCGTTTTCGACATTGCGGGCCTGGGCCTGGGCAAGCTGCGTTTCCAGCTGGCGCACGTATTCCGCATCCGTCGCGCCGGTGCCGGTGGCCACATCCGTGCCGTCCGCGCTCT
>JAFZLB010000039.1 GCA_017551665.1 Lachnospiraceae bacterium | reverse complement strand
GCAGCCATCTGCTCCGGTGTCAAAACGCCATCCATTCCCTCCGGCATTTCCGGCATTTCCGGCATAGCCTCCGGCATCGGAATTTCTTCTGCCATCGGAATTTCTTCTGCCATCGGAATATCTTCCGCCATCGGCATATCTTCCGGCATCGGAATCTCTTCTGCCGCAGGCATTTCTTCCATCACTGGCATTTCCGGCATTGCATCTATGGCCGGTTCTTCAGCAGGAATCTCAGGCATTTCAGGCATTGCCTCAGGCATCGGCATTTCTTCTGCCATCGGCATTTCTTCCGGCATCGGAATCTCTTCTTCAACCGGCATTTCGGGCATTGCATCCATGACCGGTTCTTCTGCAGGAATCTCAGGCATTTCAGGCATTGCCTCAGGCATCGGTATTTCTTCTGCCATCGGCATTTCCGGCATGGCCTCCATGACCGGTTCTTCCACAGGAATCTCCGGCATTTCAGGCATTGAATCCGGCATCGGCATTTCTTCTGCCATCGGCATTTCTTCTGCCACCGGCATTTCTTCTGCCATCGGCATTTCTTCCGGCATCGGAATTTCTTCCGGCATCGGAATTTCTTCCGGCATCGAAATTTCTTCCGGCATCGGTATTTCTTCTGCCATCGGCATTTCTTCTGCCGCAGGCATTTCGGGCATTGCTTCCATGACCGGTTCTTCCGCAGGAATCTCCGGCATTTCTTCTACCATCGGAATTTCTTCTGCCATCGGCATTTCTTCTGCCATCGGCATTTCTTCTGCCATCGGCATTTCTTCCGGAACTGGAATTTCTTCCGGAACTGGAATCTCTTCCGCCGCCGGAACTTCCGCTTCCGGCACAGGCTCTGCCTCCGGCTCCGGCACTGCTTCCGGCTCCGGCACTGCTTCCGGCTCAGGCTCAACCTCCGGCTCCGGCTCAGGCTACGGCTCCGGCGCGGGCGCATCAAGAATCTGCTGCGTTTCCTCTACCGCCTGTTCCACCGCGGCCAGCTGCGCATCCAGCGCGCGCTCTTCCTCGTCACGCAGCTCGGAAGCCGAGGCATCCGAGACCGCACCGCCCTGCACCTGCATTTTCGGCGCGGGTTTCTGCGCGGAAACCTTCGCGGCTTCTTCAAACGCACGCAGACGATCCTCCAGACTCTGGTCCACCAGAATGCTCTGGTCCGCCATCTTCAGGAGTTCATCCAGACGCGCAAGCTCCTTCTCGGCCGCTTCCATGTCCATATCCAGCTCCATGGACGCGGCCCTGCCCGAATTTTTTTGATTGGTGACAGAATTCATCAGACTGTCAAGATATCGCTCATCCATGCTCCATACACCTGATTACAAACCTTTTTCATACAGAAAAGAGTAAAGGACGTCATCGGACCGACCCCTCGCTCCAATACACGTCCTTACCGTGCAATGCTAATTTGTGTTGCCTGTCATTCCCCTTTGTCTTCGATGCCTTCCGGTGCAAGACCGTTGACCAGTTCATCGATTGTGGAAACAAGATGGCCGATTTCCGGCTTGGACAGCTGTCTGTCCGCCCCCAACTGTTCGCCCTTTCTGCGCATCTCCTCATTCACCAGAGAGGAGAAAATTACAACCGGAATATGGCGTGTCTTGTCGTCGTTTTTGATCAGCTTTGTCAGACGGTGGCCGTCCATGACCGGCATCTCGATATCGGTGATGATGCAGCGTACCTTTTCATCCAGCACATCCGCGTCAATCGCCGCCTTGATGTAATCATATGCCAGCTTGCCGTTTTCGAAATTACGCACGTTGTTATAACCGGACTTATGCAGCGAGTCCACGATCAGCTTGTTCAGCAGTTGTGAATCCTCCGCGAGCACAATGGGGATCTCGTTCCTCGGACGCGCTTTGAACATCTTGAGCTGTTCCATATTCAGACCCGTGCTCGGGTTGATATCGGATACTATTTTTTCGAAATCCAGAATGATGATCAGTCTTTCATCAAACTTGATAATACCGGTCGTGACACTCTTCTCAACCGTGGACATTGTGGCATCAGGTTTGATGATGTCCGCCCAACTGAAACGGTGAATGCCGGTCACGGAAACCACATGGAACGCAATGTCCAGTTTGTTGAAGTTTGTGATGATGAAAAGGCCGTGGGGTTCGGAAGCGCCTCTTGCAAGACAGTTCCGAAGATCGATGGCCGTGATCATCGTGTCGCGCGGCATGAAGATCCCCTCAATGCTCGGATGTGCGTTGGGGACCGGCGTGACTTCCTGGAAAGTAATAATCTCCTTGATCTTTGCGACGTTGATTCCGTAGCAATGATCATCGATCATAAATTCCAGTATTTCGAGTTCGTTTGTGCCGCTTTCCATTAAGATGTTAGAATCCACTATGCTCACCTCGCTGTCAGATTTGCGGTTAAACCGCATGCACCCATAGTACGAAAAAGATATCGGCAGAAAAATGTCAAAATTTAATAGACAATTTCTCTTTTTTTACATTATACCACATATTTTTGAATAATAAAGCACAAGTTTTTATCCGTGAAGCAGGGAATCCGCGATTCCCTCTTTCAGCCGTGCAAATCGCTCCACGCAGTGCATGGCCAAAACATCGAGCACATCCAGCCATCTTCCGGGAAGCGTGTTCCTTGCGGCAATCACGGACAGCTCCGTACAGGCGAGAAGCACCGCCTCCGCTCCCTCCGCCTGCAGCGCGTCCGAGACTTCCTCGTACAGCCGCAGCTCCGGTTCCTTCCCTGCCTTGACGTAATCATAAATCAGGGACATCACGTTTTTCTGCATCGCCGCGTCCGGAAACACCGCGGTCATCCCATGAGATTCCAGTTCCTTCTGAAAGAGACCGCTTGCCAGGGTACCGTCCGTCGCCATAATCCCGACCCTGCAGATCTGACGCGCTTTCAACACCTCTGTGCTGAAGGCCACAGCGTTCATCACGGGAATGCTCACCGCTTCGCCGATGCTTTCCCGGAAATAATGTGCCGTCACACAGGGGATGGCGATGGCGGACACGCCCGCCTGTTCCAGGCATTTTGCCGCTTCGACAAGTGCCGGCAGCGGGTCCGCCGCCTGCGGATTCAGAATAAAGCTCGTTCTGTCCGGCACGGCAGGCGCGTGATACACGACGGCGTTCACATGCTCCTGATCCCTTGCGGCCTCCGTCATGCCGACGATCTTTTCCAGAAAAAAGGCGGTGGCCATAGGCCCAAGACCGCCGATAATCCCGAGCTTCTCCATCCGTCTATCTCACATTCGGGTACTGCTCATGGTCGTAGTTATGCGACAGGTCGTGAGCTTCGGAATACGCCATCAGCGTCGCGTCGTCCACATAGCAGAACTCACCGCCCGCGCGGCGCGGCGTCGTATCGAAGTGATACCAGCCCTCGCCGATGTCCACGAGGTTCCAGAAATGCTTGGTATGATCCAGCGTGTTCGGGATTTTCCCGATGATCATGTTCTGAATCTGCAACTCATCCAGGAGATATTTGGCACAGGCACAATACACAAAGCAGTCCCCCTGATGCGCGGTAAACCCCTGATAGGCCGCCTTCATCCAGTCCCCGTCATCCGTCATGTTGGCATAGCCGATATTGCTGCGGCACCAGACATAGACCGCGCTCAGCTTGTCCCTGTCTGACATGTTGTCATTCACGATCTGGTTCAACACATCCCGCGCAAACTGGCGAATCTGCTCATCGTCATACAGCCGCTCCATCACCTTGATCTGCGTGGCCACCGTTGTGCTGTTGCCGGCGGTATCCCGCGCCGTATAGGTCACCGGATAGGTCCCGGCCTTTGTCATATCCACGGAAGACGCGTCCACATCAAAGCTGGCGTCCGGATCCTTATCGTCCGAAATGATCACGTTTTCCTTATAGCTGACGGTTTCGTTGACATAGGCATACAGCTCATCCCTGACGCCCTCGATCACCGGTGCCTCCGTATCCACAATCAGCGTCAGCTTCGCGTCCTTGACGGTCTCGTTGCCGCTTTCGTCTGTCGCACGAATCTGCACCACCTGCTCCCCCTCGCGGTCCGATGCGGGCTGTGCGACAAAAGAAAGCGTCACCTCGGAATAATCCGTCGCGGAAACGACAAAGTCCTCCGGCGTCACCGTCCGTTCCCCGAAATAGGTGACGCCTCTCACATCCAGATCCGGCGGTGTCGTGTCCACGATGATCAGCTTGCACTTGTAGGTATAAAGACCGCTCTTGATCCGGATGATGTATTCTCCCGGTTCAATATTGGTGTCATAGGTCTGGCCTTCTTCCAGATCCGCAAAACGGACGGACCGTTCCGGATCCTTTGCAAAGGATTTCGCGTTGATCGGCGTTCCCATCTCCACGGTAATGCTGGTGTTGAGCGCGGATTTGCCGTAAATATAAAGACCGCCGAAAACCGCCGCGATGATCAGCACCACGAGGACGGAAATGAGAATGATCATCCTGCGGATCATGCGTTTCCTGCGCCGGGAGGATTTCTTTTTCTTTTTGCCTCCGACGGAAGCGGTGCTTCTCATCCCCTGTGCCGCATGACTCCGCGTTGCGGTGCCGGAAGAACGTTTCACCCCGCCGCTTTTATGCACGCCGGCCTTTGCGCTTTTGTTCGGACTTTTTTTCACGCCGCCGGCCGGCTTTTTCTTCACCTGCTGTTTAGTTTCCATACTCAGAACTCACTCTCCGCCGCGATGGAGGTATAGGTGATGGTCTTCACCTTCTCATCCTCAATAATCACACGCAGCTTCATACTGCCCTTGGTGTATATGCACTCCGTGCCGTTTGTCTCATAGGAATCTCCGTAGAGATCAATCATCTTCTGCTTCGTTTCGCCAATGGCCAGTCCTTCCGATGTCGACACGAGGTCATTGGACAAAAAGACGCGGGAAACCAGATCCACGCCGTCGACGGGATAAGTGTCAATGACGAAGTTGGAATACGTATACGTTTTGTCCACGCCATCGAAGGCACAGCTCGGTGCTTCGAAATAGCTGTTCGGTTCCCCGAGCGCGGTCAACAGTTCCTCCATTTTCATGTCCATGCGGATTTGCGGATTGTTTGCGCTTGCCACGCCCTTCGGAAAGAACGCGTAACCCTCATCCGCCGCTGCCTGCGCACCGCCGCTTTGTTCCTGTGTCGTGACCGCGGCCGTGCTTTGCGCCGTACCGCTGTCCCCGCCGCCGCAGGCAGACAGCGAAAATACAAGCGCCGCCATGCAGGCCGCAAAAATGCCTTGTATATTTCTTTTCATTTTGTATTCCTCCCCTGATGCCGGTATGACTGTCATACCATATATAGCCGCTTTTGCTAAAATTATATTATATATTGTATGTTCTCATTTTGCAACCGTGCTACTCTTCGATGCCGTATTTGATTTTCTGCGCCGCGATTTCCGCTTCGTAGGCTTCTTTTTTCATCTGCCAGGACGCGTCGAGGGCGCTCTCTCCCCTGCGGTCCTCCAAACCGTATTCCACGGAGAGCACATGGCCTAAGAAACGCGCGCATTTCTCCGCGCCGGAAAGATTCATGTGCAGCCCGGCGTCGTAAGTGTCAACACTGTAATCCAGTCCGATCGCGTCGGCGTCTTCCAAAAGATTGATGTAACGCAGCCCGTGTTCCTTGGCGTAGGCCTCGACCTGTTCCTCATATTCCGGATACCAGTACGGATACAGCGAAGGCGCCTTGACGAGCAGCAGCGTCACGCCCTTTTCCTCGCACAGCTCCCGCATCATGTCCAGATACTTCCAGGCATTCTCCCCGAAGGCGTAATTGCCGAGCGGTCTTCCCTCCGGCACGTTCTCCGCCGGCTTCACGTCGACGCGCATATAGTAGCCGTTGTGTGATACCTTCTTCTTGTCAAAGAGATATTGGAAATCGGCATCCGTCAGCGCGCTCCAGCGCGTGTGGTAGCGCAGGATCGGGAAAACATAATCCAGAAACTGCTCCCCTTCCTTCATCGAAGCGTTGATGGCGTCCACCTTGGTCTTCGACCACTTCATCCCCTCGAGCGTCATGCGGTTGTAGGCCTCGGACTGCGCTTCGTCGTACTGCAGGGACTGGATATTGAACACGACAACATCCGGCGTCTCATAGCGCAGCGTATCCTCCACAAGATAATAAGACTGAAAAATGTACTGCTGCGCACTGCCGCGGATGTAGCTGTTGATGCCGTACTCCTCCCATAAGACGAGCGGTGAATAGGTCTCATAGACCTCGCAGTCCCCGACGAAAATGACGTCGTGATCCTTGACCTCTTCATAATACTCCGCGACAAAAGCGCCTTCCACAATATCGTCCACGTACTTCGGCACCAATAGCCGCTGCAGGAAGAACAGTATCGCGAGGGATATAACGGCGGTCAGGCCGTATTTGATAATCTTATTATAATTCATGTAAATTCCTCATCGAAAATCGCTTCTAAAAGCGATTATAGATAAACTGGCTTTGGTCGTATCCTACCCCGTACGCCCCCATCAGCAGCACAATCAAAAACAGCCCGAAGAACATCACATATTTCACCGCGTAAGGCAGGGGCTCGATCTGCGCCCGTACGCTCCCCTTGCGCTGCACCAAAGACACCGCAAGCACCAACAGCCAAGCCCCCGCGAGGATGACATAATCCAGCCCCGAAAGGCCTAACTGCAGCAGGCTCCCGTCCCCGATGATGTGATAATTGTTCATCGTAAACATTGAGGCAAAGGAACGGAAAGTCGACCCGAGTGTCGCGTGACAGTCAAACAGATTCACACAGCCGATCAAAAGGAAGGTGCGGCCGATCTGGAACACATCGTAGGAGCGTTTGTGTTCCGTATGCGTCATCTTGCGGAATCTTGCATACAGCGGCGTCAGCTCTTCGGAAAGCATCAGGATAAACCAGTTCGTCAGGCCCCAGACCACGAAATTCCAGCTGGCGCCGTGCCAGATACCCGTAGCCGCCCAGGCCGCGAAGGAAGAGATATACAGCGGCACACGCTTGCCCGCCCCCGCGCCGAAGCGCTTCCGCACCGCCTTGGTCAGCGCAACCAGGGCCGGAGACGTGGACAGCGGATAAAAGATGTAATCGCGGAACCAGGCGTTCATGGACATGTGCCATCTGCGCCAGTACTCCGGCAGGGATTTCGAGAAATACGGCCGGTTGAAGTTTTCCCTTAAGGAAATGCCCAGTGCCTCCGCAATGCCGATCGTGATGTCGATGCCGCCGGAAAAATCCGCGTACAGCTGCAGACGGTAAAAAATCATGCCGACAAACACATAGGCTCCCTGGTGCGAGGGATCGCCGAAAATCGCCGTCACGGCAACGAGAATGCGGTCCGCAATCACCATCTTCTTGAAATATCCCCATAACACGCGCTGTAAGCCGAAGCTCACCTGTCTGCCGTCAAAGCCGTGCGGAGCGTAGAGGGTCGGCGCCATCTCTCCGAAGCGGTTGATGGGACCCTGCACCACCTGCGGAAAGAAGGATACGAACAGGGCAAAGCGCGGCAGGCTTTTCTCCGCCGGCGTGTTGCCCCGGTAAACATCCACGAGATAGCCGATGGCCTGGAAGGTATAAAAGGAAATGCCCATGGGCAGGGCAATGTTGACAAAGGATAAGCCTTCCCCGCTTCCGAAGGCCTTCAGCACACCGTTGACATTATCGATAAAGAAATTCGCGTATTTGACAACGGCAAGCACCAGAAGGTTGACGAGCAGCGCCGCAAGGAAATAGCGGAAGCGGATCTTTTTTTGTGACGAACGGTAGGCCTTGAGCGCCTCACGGTCCATCCCTTCCTTGTGTTCTTTGAGATACGCTTTCTGCGCCGCGTGGTTTTTGTCAATCAGTACGGCGGCGCCCCAGATCGTCACCGTGGTGGAAAACATGTACAGCAAAAAATGCGCACCCGCCGCAAAATAAAACACATAGCTTGCAATCAGCAGAAGCGGCCACTGCGCGCGTTTCGGCAGCACATAATACAGGATCAGGACAAGCGCCAGAAATCCAAGAAACAGATAGGACGTAAACAGCATGTAACGGTCAGTCCTCGTCCTCTAAGCGCGTGATGAGATCCATCATCGCCTGCACGGTATTGAAATTCTCAGGAATAATATCCCCCGCGGTCACGGTCACGTCAAAGACGCGCTTGATCTCCCCGATCAGCGACACGATATCCAGCGAATCCAGAATCCCGTCATCGACCAGTGCAGTCTCTTCCTCAAACGCGACCTCCGGATGCAGCTCCTCCAAAATCTCCAATAACTCTTTCATGTTCTTATCCTCTCAGACAGCGGTAACATTCACTTCCCCATTTTACCACGTTCCCGCCTTCTCCGCCATCCTCTCATGACTTCCCTTCCCGATAGGCCGCAAGTAATGTCTTGCGGTCGATTTTGCCGTTGGGTGTGAGGGGCAGGGCCTCCGTCCGCCGCAGGACGTTCGGCAGCATATAGCGCGGCAGCTTCCCCTTCAAGGTCAGCAGAAGCTCCTTCTCCGTCACGTCACCGACATAGGTCAGCACGATTTTCTTCTTCTCCGCGTCATAGACGCAGGCGCTCATCTTCACCGTTTCCAACAGATCGACATTGACCTCGATCTCGCCCAGCTCCACGCGGTGTCCCATGTGCTTGATCTGGTAGTCCTTACGGGAAACGAAGCAGAGATTCCCGTCTGCGTCGAAGCGCCCGATGTCTCCCGTCCGGTAGATTGTCTCGGGATACAGATCATGGAGCGGATTCTGCACAAAGGCCGCTGCCGTACGCTCCGCATCGCCGTAATAACCAAAGGTCACGGCATTGCCGCGGATGCAGATCTCGCCTTCCTCCCCGGGCAGGGCGCGGGTATTGTCTTCCTTCAATAAAATGATCTCGCGGTTCAAGAAGGGACGTCCGATGGGGATCACCTCGTCCTCCGCACAGAGCCGGTCCGCCCGGTAGTAACAACACCTGCCGGAGGTCTCCGTGGGACCGTAAAGATTGGTGAACGTCGCGTCCGGCAGTGCCTCCTTCCAGAGATTGAACTGCCGCACGGGGAAGACCTCGCTTCCAAAAGCGATCGTATGCAGGTATTTGGGCTTCACGACATCAAAGGTGTTGAAGGCGCTGATCATCGTCAGGGCAGACACCACCCAGCAGATCGTGTTGATTCTGTGCGTATTCAGGTATTCCACCAGCACCGTCGGCATCGCGAAGGCGGTGCGCGGAATGAGATAGGTCGTCGCACCGTAGATGATCGTCGGATAAAGCTCCTTCAGGCAGGCGTCAAAATACAAAGGCGACTGGTTGCCGAAGACCGTATTCTCATCAAAGCCCAAAACCTCCGACAGCTGCTCCACGTAATCAATGACGCTTCTGTGGCAGGCGACAACGCCCTTTGGAATCCCCGTGGAGCCGGAGGTAAACACAATATACACCGGATCCGTATCCAGCGCAGCGGCGCGGATGTCCTCCAGAGTCTCCGAAAAAATTTCCTGCGTTTGAAATTCCGAAAAGCAGACCACGCGCGAAGACAGTGACTCCGCCGCGACAATCTCCCTTGCGCGTTCCTTAGTCTCTTCGTCACAGATCACGAGCGGACTTTGCACCTGCCGTAAAATCAGGCGGATCCTGCCCTCCGGCATTTCCTCGTCCACCGGCACATAGTAACAGCCGCCCCGGATGACGCCGAAAAAGGCGGCAACTTCCTCCGGTGATTTTTGCATAAAGACAACGACGGGCTGCCGAACAATCCCTTCCGACGAAAGAAAGGAGCCGACGCGGTCACACCACGCGTCGAGCTCCGCAAAAGTCAGTCCGTGCGTCCCGTCGGAAAATGCCGTTTTTTCCGGCAGGCGCGCCGCGGTTTTTTTTAAATCATCCAGTACGTGTCGTTTGTTCATTTTATCATATGACAGTGTTTTAACCGTAATAACCTTTTGCACGATTATATGCCATGCAGATGGCATTCGTGTTCTTGACTACATAAATTATAAGAATCATGAAGATGAGTGTCAACCAGACAATGCGATATACTTTTTCTTTTTTCCTCTTCCTGAAAAGGTACAGGATTGCCGCAATAACTGGCCAGAACAAGAGCGGATGATAATAAAACGCGTCCCTCCAATCCATATGCGCAAATGAAATCCAGGCACGCGTCATCCCACAGCCGGCGCAGGAAACGCCGGTCAGGTACCGGATCGGACAACCGATACCGGTAATGTGGAAAACAAAATACAACAAAAGAACGCCGGTAACTGCGGCAATATTCTTTTTCATATAATCAACCTCAGATCATCCTCTATCGCCGCATGTAATACCGGTTCCCCTCAAATTCAAGAATGATCTGTCCGGCGCCGTCGCTGTAGTACATCTGAAACTCCGCAAAATGTGTTATGCCGTCGTCGTAAAACATATGAACGCGGATGTCGCCGGTGCCTTCATCCTCCCGTTTAAAGATGCCGTTTGCCTCCAGAAGACCGTCTGCCTCATAGGCGTCAAAGGTGCCGTCCTCATGAAAGTCAATAAAAGCGGTGCCATCTTCGCCGTCGCGGGACCACAGGCCTTCAAACAGCTCCGGCCAGAGATCGCCGGCCATGCCGCCGCTTTCATAGCGTATTCCCTTGATCTCAAAAAAGCCGACGGAATCGGAACCGGCATTGTTGCTCCAGCTGTCATGGCCGGAATCCAGAATTTCATAGGTATGCCCCGGATGCAGCATGACATTCGGATATACCGTCCAGTTTACGTTCTCCGCACCGGAGCCGGAAGAGCCTTCCGCATCCCACTGCCCGATGGGGATATTATCCTCTGTCAGAACGATATATCCGGGTTCCGCGCCTTTACCGTTGTTCCAGTGGTAGGTCATAATGCTTTCCACAAAAAGATCCCCCTCCACCGTGAAAATGGCACCCTTTTCCGGCACATTGCCGGTGACAGCCGCTGTGTTATATGTGGAGAAGGTGAAGGGCTCGCCTCCCTCCGGTCTGACATTTTCACCCGGGTCTCCTTCCGGATCAGAAAGCCCGGCACCAAAACGCTCCGCCAGTGCGTAATACTCCTCAGCCTTCTTCAAATCCTCCTCCGTGCGATAGCCGTTCTCATCGGAATAATAATCTCCCAGCCTGAGCAAGGCGTCCGGATATCCCATGGCGGCTGCCGTTTCGAAACAGGAGACACCCTTCGGCACATCGGGCTCCACACCATCGCCATAATAATATTGGAGTCCCATATTATAATAAGCGGTGGGCCAGCCCGCTTCCGCAGCCTGCGCATAGTACGACAATGCCTTTGTCTTGTCCTCCTTCACGCCGTATCCGTTGTCATATATATACCCCAGTGCCAACAGGGCATGGGGATGGCCTGCGTCAGCCGCCTCCTGCAGATAAGCGATTCCCTTTACCGGATCGGATGCCGCGCCAAGTTCTTCCTCGCAATGCAGATAGCCAAGTTCGATCAGTGCCTCGTTCCTGAAACCGAAATCTTCACTCTCCTTCGCCACGGTTTCAAAGTATTCCGCGGCCTTCTTCGCATCCTTTTCAACACCTTGTCCGTATGCATACAGCATTCCAATGGCGAATGTGCCCTCCACGGCACCTGACTTCCTTGCGGACTCAAAGTTTTTCATGGCGGCCGCTTCATCCTGTTTCACATCCCTGCCTTTGCGGTAAAGATCGCCGATGCCGATATAACCGTAGGCACAATCCGCAGCGGCGGCTTTTTCGTAGGCTTCCATTGCCTTTTTGTAGCGGTCGTTGTCTTCGCCCATCCGTTCGTAACAACGGCCGAGATAATACCAGGCAAGTCCGTTGCCCTGCTCCGCGGCACCTTCAAAACAGGCGAAAGCCTCTTCCAGATCATAGCCGTCCTCATCCAGACCGTAAAAATAATCGATCCCCAATTCCACGACGGCCTCACCCATGACAGCCTGATACTCTTCCCCGCTGAGCACCTCTATGCCGGAGGTATCAGCACCCTCCTTCGCGTAAAATGCAATGACACCGTCTCCCATGTCAAGGGTGATGATACCGTCTTCGATCGTGCCCTCCATCAGGGAAACACCGGATTTGATGTGGATACTGCCGTCCTTCGCCTCCCATTTCTCCACATCGCCGCCGTCCTCATTGATGGTCATGTAGCCTTTTCCGCCCTCATTCAACGTCAGCACACTTTCCATTTCCAGCGCTTTTGATTCCACGTTGATGCCGTATACCTGCATGGCAAACAATGTGTATTCACCGGCATTTTCGTCGGTTTTCTTCACTTCCGGAATGCTGACCGCAACGGAGGCTGCGCTCTTCGCCCCGCCTGTCTCCGACGGCGTGTCCTTTCCGCCGCAGGATGTCAGCAGTGCAAGACAAAGTGCCGCGGCACAGACGGTTGCAAGAGATCCTCTTCTGTTTTGATTACGATGGATTGCCATGACAACATACCCCCTTTACAATATAAAACCAGGCGTCCGGATGTTTCTTTCCGGCCGTCGTGACCACCCTATGTTCATATATCGGAGAATACGTGTCAAAAATGAAGAAGGGCAGGCATTTACCGGCCTGTTTGATCAGGCATCGGCATACAGAATCATGGTATACATCGCATCGTCGTAAAAGTAATGAAAGCCCCAGCCGCCGCGTAAGAGCAGGTATTTATTTCACCTCCGTGCCGCCCCATTCGACGAGGGTGAATCCCTCGCGGCCGGGTGCGGTAAATGTCTGCGCGGGAAGCGTTTCGGAAATCGCAAGCGCCTCCGTTTCGTCTTCCAGCGGCATGTAGGCCATGAACACACGGATGACGGTATCCGGTGAAGGATTGGCGCTCAGGCGCGCCGTGTCCGTATAGGCATCCTGCTGAAAGGAAATCAGGTTATAGGCGTTCCCCTCCATCTGCGGCAGCCAGTAAATTAGAAATTCGTTCGCCTCTCTCTCGCTCAGTCCCTGTGCGGCAAGCGCATGCTCCAGAAAGGCTGCTGTCTCGCTTCCCTTCACGACGGCACCTTCCGAGAAGTCATATGCCGTGTTCTGTTCGCCCTCCCAGAAGAGGCAGTAATAGGTTTTCCCGTTCCCGTCAATCAATGTGCCGTCCGGGCGTGCCGTCACCGTCCAAGTGCCGCTGCTCATGTCTTTGCCGTAAGCGTAGCCCTCATCAAAGGCGGGATAAATATGCGTCAGCCTGCCGTCTAAGTCAATCTGAAGCGTTAGCTGCAGTTCTTCCTCCGGATAAAGATAGATGACGGGCTTGTAAGACACAGGCGGGTTGTCCACGGATTGACTTATCTCTGGCAGCGGATCGTCTGTTTTTTCAAAGACCAGCGAATATCCGTCGTAACTGAGGGTCAAACGGCTCCCGGAGAAATTCGCAGAAAGTCTCTCACCGTCATAGAAGATATTATCATCGTTCCAGTTCACAGGCTCTGACTCCCATTCTTCCCAATATGCGTTATAATAATACACGTTTCCGCAGCCGTCGCCCAGCAGTTCCAAATAGTATTGCTCTTCCGAAGGGTCGAAATCGTCTCCGCCGACAGCTTTGTACAGTCCTTCTTTTTTGGAGCCTCCGAAGACACCGGTCAGGAAAAGAATCAGCAGCACGATTCCTGCGATAAGCACCGTGCCGCCGACCGACAGACCGATGATCAGACCCTTTTTGCTCTTTTTCCCGCCCGTCTGCTGCTGCGCCTGCCAATCCTGCTGCATCTGCGGAACCGCCTGCTGCGGCTGCTGAACCGCCTGCTGCGGCTGCTGAAACTGCATCCCGCCCTGCGGCTGCATCTGCGGTTGCGGCATTTGCGGCTGCATTTGCGCCGGCTGCTGCGGCTGCGCAGGACCGCCGGCCGCCGCCCCGCAGTTGTTACAAAATGCCGCTCCTTCCGCTAACTGCGCTCCGCAGTTCCTACAAAACGCCATGGATGTTTCCTCCCCTTCAAATGACTTAGGAACATGATATCATATTATTCGATTTCCATGTAATACACGCCGTTGTGTTCCAGAATGTACTGTCCGGCACCTTCGCTGTAATAAGCCTTCATGTCAATCGTGATGCCGTCATCTCTTTCCAGACCGCAATACAGCGCACCGTTCATCTCGTAAAAGAAATAGTTGCCGGTGGCCTCGGTGTTCCCGTTGGCATAGTACATGATAAAGCCGGTGTCAAAGTCAAATTCGATGGAAGCGGTTCCGTCGACCCCGTCAATCGACCATGTGGTGCCATAAAGCGGCTTGAACTCCGCCGGGCCGGCCTGGTTCTGATCACCCCCCGCGGCCTCGTGATAAAACAGCACGGCACCCATGCCCTCCACCCAGGAAAGCGTATCGTCTTCATTGAGGAACAGATAGGAGTCTCCATCCATGCCGCCGCCGAAAGGAAAACTGAATTCGTCATACATGTAATACACGCCGTCATGGTAGACGAGATAGCCGAGCGTTTCCTTCTCCGTCACGCCTTCACCGGAATTGGTCATGACAAAGCTGCCGTCACTCTCAATCGTAAGCGTCACTAATTCGTTATCACTGTTCCAGGTGCCGTAGTACCCGCTCATGTCTATCATCGGTGCGCCGGTGTAGATGACACCCTTCTCCAGCTTGGCGCCGTCGATCGCGCTGATGCTTTCGATCAGTTCCTCCCTGTGTTCTGTCATCCATGCGCCGGTTTCCGTGGAAGGGTCCGCGTGAAAATCCATGGTCAGATACAGGGGATAGCCGTTCGGCAGCGTCAGAATGCCGACAAGCTCATAACCGTTTTCCAGGATCTGAATAATATTCTGATCGTTACAGGGCGTCAGGGTGATCCAGTTGTCCTCCTCTATGGAGAGCGTAAGCTCCTGATAATTCGGTGCCCGATGGACGTTGGAAGGATATTCAAAGACCAGTTCGTCCCATTCCACAGGCAGGGAGATCCCGAAATACACGACGCTCCAGCGTACCATT
>JAFZLB010000038.1 GCA_017551665.1 Lachnospiraceae bacterium | reverse complement strand
TGCGTCCGGTCTGTATCACGATCATCGTCTGACAGCGTTTTTCAAATCGGCAAAGATAAACCTGTCTTTCTTTGGCATCGGTGTTGAAATCAGCCGTTCCGAGCCGATCACGGATATTGAAATTGCCGTGCGACGCATGATGGAAACCGTCCGGGATAAAAAAAAGAAAGTACTCGTCACCCTTGATGAGGCGTCAAACACAAAACAGATGCGCGAATTTGCGAGTGCTTTTCAGATTCTGATCAGACAGGATCTCCCTCTCTATCTGTTGATGACCGGTTTGTACGAAAACATTGATGTCCTGCAAAACCATAAAGCGCTGACCTTTTTGCACCGGGCACCAAAGGTTCATCTGAAACCGTTGAATATCGGCAGTATGGCGGCCAACTACCGTAAGGTGCTTTCTGTCAGCGAGGAGGACGCTTTGCAAATGGCGAGATTGACCCGTGGCTATCCCTTTGCGTTTCAGGTTCTGGGGTACTACACCTTTGAACACGGCGGTCAGTACAAGGAAGCATTGCCGCAGTGCATTCAATATCTGGAAGAATATGCTTATGACAAAATCTGGTCGGAACTGTCCCGCCTGGATAAACGTGTGCTGGAAGGACTCTCCGCGTCAAAGACCAGGAGTGTCACTGAGCTGCGGAAGAGTCTCGGCATGTCTCCGAATCAGTTTGGCACCTACCGGACCAGGTTGCTCAAACGCGGTCTGGTAAACGGTGACGAATACGGGTATTTATCCCTGTCCCTGCCGTTTTTCGAATCCTATATTGAAACCCATCGGACGTAATACCATACCCTTTGCCCCTCTACCGGTACATCCTCCGCCAGCATATAGTCCACGGTATCCGCCGTGCCCCGGAGCATACTGCTTGCCGTATCCATACCTTCGTTTTCCGGGCCTCGTTTTGCGGCATCGCCTGCACCTTCCCGGTCTGAGTTCCGCCTTCCGCTTCCTTTTTCTATAACATACCCCCCGCAAAACACCACGAAAACGGCGGTATTACCTTAGCGATACCGCAGAGATGACGCCGGTTCTGATGTATGTCATGTGTTGTCCAACACTTGTATCGACAAAGATGATCGTTTTTCCGTTTTTATATAAACGAATATACGATTTTTTGGATTTCGGTAGAATCAAACGCATTTCTGCCTCGTCTTACTACATGTGGACGCATTGTTACCTGCCGGCAAAACAATTCCAAAGAAGGGAGGGCAAGCCATGAGGGACAAGGCGGTATTGCTCCTGCGGTATCTGGTGCAGCGGGATATGGATGCATACGAAATGCCGGAGGAAATCAGGAAGAAAGGGGGAGACATGAAACCGACAGGCTATGAAGTCATCATCTGGTGGAGCACCGAAGACGGTCACTACATCGCGGAGGTACCGGAACTGAAAGGCTGCACGGCAGGCGGCACTTCACTCACGGATGTTGCAAAAGCAGTGGAGGAAAGCATCGACGCCTGGATTGCGGACTGCAGGGCCAGGGGGCAGGAAATCCCCGCACCGCGCGGACGGCTGCTGTATGCGTAAGACAACACAACAACAAAACAAACAACACATTCCAATCAGGGAGGGAGTACACCATGAAACAGAAAAAAGAAAGCATCTTAAGACATCTTCGGAAACATACCACAAAGATCACGGCATCGCTTTGCCTCGTAACGCTGCTGTGTATATCGCTCATGGGCTGCGGCGGTGGCGGTTCCTCGAAGCAGGAATCCTCTGCCTTGCCCGCAGCGACAAAGTCTCCTGCGCCTGCTGTGACCGTGCCTTCCTCTCCCGCTGAGCCGGAAGAAGCGGAGGCAGAAACGGAAGCATCCGATTCTGCAGCCGAAAGCAGTACGGCATCCGGCAGATCCGGCGATATACTGCAGGATTTCGGGCAGGAAAAATACGATTTTTATCGTGCTGTTTGTTCGATTGCGTTTGAGATCCAGGATTGGCTTGATATTAAAGAAGGTGACTTATTAAGTGTTGAAGAATTAGAGCCTTTGAGAGAGCAGGATGAAAGTATTGCGGAGGAGATAGCGTACTTAGAGGAATCCGCTGCCGAGGCGCAGGAGAGATCCGACCACCTTTTGACCATGGAGGGGATGGCGGAGTTTCTCGGAAAAAGCGGCGGAAGACGTGGCGGCAACGGCATCTACTACAACAAGCCGGATCAGCAAAGAACCGCCGCGGCGGTACTGGCGCCATACGCCAAAAATCTTGCGGAACTTGGTGCGCTTGCAAAAGATCGGAAAGTGAACCTTACTTTTTTCAGATATGACGGTTATGATCTTTTCCCGGAATGCGGTCTGGATTTCGACGCGCTTTATGAAGCCTTTTCCTCCGGAGCCGCTTCGGCCGCTTTGATTCCCGATACACCGCAAAAAGCAATGGCGGGCATCCGGGTTACAGATCCGGTGCTGTTTGAAAAGGACGGTGTGCGCGTTACTTTTGACGGTTGCACGACGGACGGAGAAGCTGACTATGCGCCTTCGACATTCCGCTTTACGGTGGAAAACAACAACCCTGACAACAAGAAGTTTTTCATCGACATGAAAGCGTTTGGTGTGAACGGAATCCTGCTCTCAAGCAACATTTCTCTGAACGCGTCTTCGGGCACCTGGTATAAATCTGACGGCGTGGAAGGCGGGGAAACGCTGAAACTTGAAACGAAATACGAATATGGTGCGATACTCGCCAGAGCCTGCAAAGCGCTTAACATTTCGGCAGCAGATTTCCCGATCGAAACCGTGGCGTTTGTTTTTGATGCCAAGGTGGGCTCTGACAGTGAATATGAACGGATGGGTGTTGTCTGCAGAACAGATGCCTGGCAGAACGAATCCTTTAAGAATGCCTTTGGAGAATATGCCGGAACCATTTCCAACAACGCCTACTACGATGTACTGACGGAGCTTGATGTTTACGGCAAGGTGGATGGCAACGGACTGACAGCCGTGCTCTATCCGTCAAAAGAACTGAGTGACCCGTTTGCAATCGGAGATTATCCGGAAACGAGCTGGATCAGTTTTGCGGTGAATGAAAGAATCGCCAACCCGACAGCAGGGGTTGAAGACGAAAACGGCGGCTGGATAGATACGCAGTATACTTTTCCCGGCTTTGCGTATGTCACCCGCTTGTATCTCACGGAAGACGAATTACGTAAGCAGTTGGAAATCGGCAACAGCGAAACCATGAATATTCAGCTGCGCATCGATTCGTATGGCGGTGTGTACGAGCAATTTGTTACCATTGCCACCAGATAACGGCTGTCCGCAGCAAAAACCAGCGGGGCTGTGCAACGCACAGCCCCGGTTCCGCTTTACGATGATCCGCGCCGATTTGACATTATCCCTGCCGTGGGTTACGCTTTCCCTGTCGCATAGAAGGGATGGTTTTTTCAGAAAGGAACAGACAGATGGAACACGAAAAGGAAACGAACGGCATGACTTATGCCGAAGCGGTCGGGAACGCGCTGAAGGGTGACCAGAACGCCTTCCGTTTTTTGTATGAAAGCACCTGCCGTGACAAGTTTTACATGGCGCGGCAGTACATGAAAAATGACGAAGACGCGGCGGATGTGCTGCAGGAATCCTATCTGAAGGCCTGGCAGCGGCTGTCCTCTTTGGCGGACGCGGAGAAGTTCCCCTCCTGGTTGTCTTCCATCGTCGCGCACACGGCGCTGGACGCGCTGAAAAAGAAGCAGCCCGTGCTGTTTTCGGAACTGGAAAAAGAAAGTGCGGAGGGAGAAAGCTTCGAATACGAAGAAATTGACCTGCGCGCGGAATACCAGCCGGAACGCGCCTTCACTGAGCAGGAAACCTCCTTCCTGCTAAAAGAGATGATCGGTGCCCTCTCCGATGAACAGCGCATGTGCGTGCTGATGCATTATGTGGAGGAAATCAGCGTACAGGAGATCGCGGACGCCGCGAACTGCTCCCGTGGCACCGTCTTATCCAGGCTGCACTACGGCAGAAAAAATCTTCGGGCCAAGGCGGACGAGCTTCAGCAAAAGGGTTACGACCTGCTGGGGATTTCCGGTGTGGCGCTGCTCTACCGTCTCCTCAAGGGCGGCATGCGTGCGGCAGAACATGCGGAAGAATCCGCCGTCGTCCTCAGGGGCGTTTCGGAGGCGGTTCTGACGGCGGCAGGCCTAAGCTCCGCCACGGCAACCGCGGCCGCTGCCGCAGGGAGTGCCGCATCCGGAATGAGAGTTAAAATCGCTGCGGCCGTGATCGGCATTGCGGTGCTCGGCGCGGGAGGCTATGCCCTGACACGCGGCAATGTTTCCGCTCCCCCGGATGCCGCGGGTACATCTGCCGTCTCAGCCTCTGAGGAAGTGACTGTCTCCGCAGGCGCGGCGGACGCGTCTGGCGCAACGGGCGCCGACGACAGTGCATCGCTCCAGACCTCGGAAGCGGAGGACGCTGCTGCGGTGCAGACATCGGAAGCGGATGACGCTGCCGCTGCCGTCACACTGATCCCGCCGGAGACAGATGAAGAGGAACACGAGGGATTAGAGGAAGCCTTTGCAACGGTGGAAGAAGTGCTTGAGGCGCATGCCATGCTGGATCAGGAAGTGCTCGACCGGTTCGACGAACTCCTCGCCTCTGTCGGCGAAAAGTCCTATTACGAGTGGATCTGGTTTGATGACGATGCTTTCCCGGATCTGGTCATTGCCGACATGGACAATGTCCCGGGACCGGGCATGACCCAGTTCCATCTTTATCACGGCGACAGTGCGGAACATGTGATGGCAAGAAATCCGCAGAACCCGGAACAGACAGGTCCGTATACCTTTGAAGAATATCTGGAGGGGTACGGTCCCGTCTCCTACTTTGCGAACGGTTATAAGATATATCCGGGCGCGATCCATTACTTCATTCCCCGGCGGGGAATGGAATATGATGTGGAATACCACGAAGATGACGGGGAGATGCAAATCATCATCGCCGAAATGCAGGATGGCTTCTTCAACCTGACAACACTGCTGCAGCGAAATGAATACAGGGTGGAAGGACCCGCCAACCAGCCAAAGCGCGTGCCGCTTCCCGAGGGGGAGTACCTGTATTATCTGCTGGAAATCCATGCAGACGGAATATCACAAAGTGAAATCACGGAGGAGGAATACCTTCAGTTGAGCGCAGTCGGCAATGTCATCCGCTTCGCAAGGAAGTGAGTTTCATCAAGGATACAGCAGCTTCCTTTTAGCAACCATAAACCCTGCAAAAACGCCACGATAGCGGCTACGGATACAGAAGATACGCCTTCCGCTGATTGCGGAAGGTCTCCAGTTCCTCCGCCCAGGAGGCGCGGATGACGCTTTCGTCGGCGCCCTCTTCAATGAGAAGCCGCACGCTGTCCGTGCCGAAAAGATAATCGATCCAGTAACGGCCCGCGCCGTCCGGCGTACCGAAAAAGGAAATCTCCGGATGCTGCGTGCGCATGGTATGGTAAGCGTCCAAAAGATAAGAAAGATTGATCGAAGCCTCCGCGCGGATGTCCGATACGGCAAGCGCGCGCAGGTCACGCCCGTAGCAGAGCTCTCCGGCAAAGGGTGCGCCGGAGGAAGCTTCTGGCGTAAAGGAAAAGTCACAGCCCTGCGCGCCCGCAAGTGAAGGCGAGCCGTAGACCGTGAAGGCCGTGTCCGTGCCGCGCCCGACGGAAAGAGCGCTGTTTTCAAAAAAGCAGAGCGAGGGATACAGCAGCACCGCGCGGGTGTCGGCCAATGCCGGCGAAGGCGCGATTGTGATGTCCACGGGGGTGTCATGCGTGTAACCCGCACAGGGAATCACTTTCAGATCAAGTGCCGCTGCATTCGAAATCCATCCCTCTCCCCTGATCATCTGTGCCAGCTCCCCCAGCGTCATCCCGTGCACGACGGGCAGCGGCAGCGCCCCGACACCGGAGCGGTATTCCTCCCGCAGCAAAGGACCGTCCGTGAAATGCCCGTTCGGATTGGGCCTGTCCAGAACGATAACCGTCTTCCCCGCAGCCGCGCAGACCTCCATCAGCCTGGTCATCGTGATGTAATAGGTGTAAAAACGGCAGCCGACATCCTGGATGTCCACCAACAGCACGTCAAAGGCATCCGTCTGTTCCTGCGTCGGCGTCGTCTGTGCCCCGTTGTATAAAGAAATGACCGGCAGGCCGGTCTGTGCGTCCACGCCGTTTTGCACCGCCACCCCCGCGGCGGCCTCCCCGCGGAAACCGTGCTCCGGTGCGAAAATCTGCGTGACGGTAACGTCCCGTGACAGCAGCGCGTCCGCAAGATGCACGCGTCCTTCCGCTTCTTCGATTACCGCCGTATGGTTCGCGTAGAGCGCGACGCGCTTTCCGGAAAGCAGCGGCAGGTATTCCTCAAAGCGTGCATCCCCGCAGACAATGCCTTCCCTTTCAAAGTCCGGTGCGACTGCACCGCTTTCCGCATCTCCCGCGTAACGCGAAGTCACGGCCTTTGCCTGTTCCACGAAATCCGCTCTACCGCTGCGCTCGGCCCAGGCGTTCAGCAGCGCAAGCTTGCTCTCCAAATTCTTTTCCAACGGTGCCCTGCGTTCTTCGGAGGCGTCTTCCGGAATCATCCGGAAGGCATCGTCCGTCATGGAAACGAGCAGACTCATCAGCTGCTCCTCAATGTTCTCTTCCGTTTCGTCCATGCCGATGGACAGAATCTGCGGCACCGCACCGAGGGACGCCGCCGTAAAGCAGCTGGCGGAAAAGAGATAATCGCTGTCCGGATCCTGCACCACCGGCGAGTTGATGCGGTTCGTCAGATAGGCAATCACCAGCTCCCGCTCCGGGTCGATCATCACGATCGTGCCCGTAAAGCCCTGGTGCCCGAAGGCATCCGCGGAAGCCTGGGAACCGAAGTAGGTGCTGCGCGCGCCCTTCGCCTGCCGCCACCAGCCGATGCCCCACTGCGGCTCCTTCTCGCTCTTCGCGGCGGTAAAGGCGTCGATGACCGCCGCCGAGAAAAAGCGCTGACTGCCCTCTCCGCCCGCAAGCATCAGCGAGGCCAGCTTCGCCAGATCCGTCGCGTTCGCAAACAGCCCCGCGTGCCCGGACACGCCGCCAAAGGCGTGGAACGCGTTTTCGTCATGCACCTCGCCCTGCAGGGTATGACTGCGGATGCCCGCCCGCTTCACACGGCCGTCCAGCGTCGTGCCCGTCAGCGCCGTTGCGGCGATCTGCTCTTTGGAAAAACCGTTCTGTAAAGGATTAAAGGTGATATGTGTCAGACCGAGCGGTTCACAAAAGGTCTCTTTCAAATAAGCATCCAGATCTTTGCCCGTGACGTGTTCCACCACCAGTCCGAGCAGCATATAGTCCATGTCGGAATAGCGCGTATCCGTGCCGGGCGCGTAGACCAGCGGCACCTGATACAGCGCCTGTATGATTTCCTCTCTGTCATCGGTATGCAGAATGGTATCGTAATAAAAGCCGAAGCTGCGCGGATCCTCCGGAAAGCCCGCGCTGTGATACGCGAGTTCCTTCAGCGTCAGGTTCTCTTTCCACCGCCGCATCGTCTCTTCATCCGTCTCCGCGCGCTTCTGCGTATGGTCCAGAAAGTCTTCGCCGAGAAAGGAAGCCACGGTCGCGTCCATGTCAATCGTACCCTCCGTCACTAACTTTTGCAGGGCGTAATTGACGGCAAACATTTTTGTGACGGAGGCCAGGTCATAAAGCGTCTCCGTCGTCACCGGGACACTGACCGCGTCCGCGCTGACGGAAGGATGCGTGACGCAGGTGCTTCCCCAGGCGTTCTCGTAGGCCAGTACACCGTTCCGGATGACGGCAAGCTGTGAGCCCGGAAAGCCGTGCGCGGCGTCCGTTTCAATCAAAAGCTCCAGCAGCGCGACGGCCTCCGGATGAATCCCCGCCTCCGCCGGACTGCCTTCGCGTATTGTGGGATAAGGAATGCAGACGCGCACCGCGCCTTTGATGTCCGAAGGAGTAATGCCGGAAACCTGAAGGGTATTCCTGCCGTTGACGACGGCTTCGGAAAGATCCACGCGGTACACAAAACCTCCCCTGATCTGCGATGTGTCCGCTTTTTTTCCGTTGACATAAAGCTGAAACTCTTTGACCGCGCTGTCCGCCCGGATATAAAGCTCTCCCGCGCCCCGGTAGGCCTGAAACTCCGCCATGCTGTTCAGCGCCAGCGTGTTGTCCACATAGCCCCGCGCGTCCGGAAAGGTTACATCCGTCTGCCAGTCGCCTTCCGGCAGCCCCTCAACGAGCGACACCGCAAACAGCGGCTGTCCCTGCGCCGCATCCGTCGTCAGCGCTTCATTCGAAGCCGCCGTTTCCGCCTCCGGCGCGGCATTCTCCCCGCCGCATCCCGCAAGCAGCACACACGAAAGCAGCACGGCCAGCAGGCGCGGCAGCATCCTTCTTTTTTGTTTTTTCGTTCCTGTCGTCATGGGAGCATTGTACCACATGTTTTTACAAAAGTGGAAGAACGTCTGACACAGGATGCATACCTTCGTCTGCTGATGCATGCGGACACGTCGGCGCATCCCGTACGGAAAACCAGATACTGCCTCAGTCGTTGCTTCCCCAGCGCCCCGCAAGCTGATCGACCTTGCAGAAGGCATCGTACGACGGGATGCCGCCGCCGTAATGATACCAGCTGTAAACACCGAGCAGCCGCCCTTTCAGGTCAATCGCGGCACCGCCGCTCACGCCGGGAATCGCGATGTCATCGGTGATGCAGACATCCCGGATGTCTTTATAACTACCGTGATCGGCAAGCAGCTGCTGCGTCTTTTCTTCCGGGTAGATTTTCCCCACACGGGAGCGGATCCTTTCCTTCGTCCGGAACCACACAACGAGACTCATCACCTCTTCTTCCTCTCCGATTTCCTCGTAAATATTCTCGTCATAATAGATTTGCTTTAAGGACATCAGCGTGGTAAAGGGAATATCCTCGGTGTCGATATGGAACATCGCGATCTCGTTTTCCTCAACGTCGATCATGTCATATTCCAGGCGCTCCGGCTGCTTCACCGGATTGCCGTCCAGAAAACGGATGCGCGTGGAACCGTATTTGTCCCGGTAAGAATAACCGTTCACCACATGCTTGACGGAAAGCACATCCACACGCTCCGCGCCGATGCGATAAATGAAGCCGGAGCCGGTGGTCGGGCCGGTGGTGTTTTCAAAAAACCATTCGATGTTGCACATCGCGGGCGCGCAAAGATCAATCACCGCCTCCGCGTCGTTTTCCTTCAGCGGCTCATAACGGAAGTAACCGATCTCCACGAGTTTTCGCATCTGCGCCTCGGACAGCGTCGATTCGTTTTGCTTTTCGAGCGCGATCTTTTTGTTTTCCACGATCTCCACCTGGAAGCCGGTCTCACAGCTGAGGCCGTAAGAATCCGTCGCGACACAGCTTGCGGTATAAATACCGGGCGTCGCGTAATCCACGCGGCTGTCGTCGATGGCCAGCTGACCGTTGAAGCGTTTGTCCGTCTCATCATAGGCGACAATGTATTTGCCGGGCTCCGGTTCCTCTTCCCCCTTTACGATATAGGTATTCGGTACGACAACAAAGACCGGCGCGTCATCAAACACGGTCGTGAAGTCCGCGCAGGCCTCGTTGCCGGAGGCATCCCGCGCGATGATTTGTCCCGTGACGCTTCCGGCATCACGCACACAAAGCTGCTCCTCCCGCCCCGCTTCCGTTTCAAAGAACAGTGCCACGTCACCGGAGAGATCGCTGACATGCTCCACAAACGATGCGACATCATAGCTTTCGTTGATCTGCAGATAGCGCGGCACCTCAATCGAAAGCGCGGGCGCCGTCGTATCGATGACCTCCACCTGATGCGTGAACTCGCGCCAGAGCACCTCCGTCCGCACTTCATAGACCCCGGTAGCTGACGTGTCCACCAAGGACGTGTCCGGCCGCACGTCTTCCAGCACAAAGGAAAGACCGTCCAGGTAGTCCTCCGCCGCCAACGGCACACTCCCGCCGAGCTCCACAATAACACTCCCGTCCTTCGGACGCGCAAAGGGAAACTGCGCAAGCACCGCCGTCGCCGCCGCAAGCACTACCGTCAAAACGATCATTGTTTTTTTCATTTGTTTTCCTCCTCATTGTTTCCCGCCTCGCAATGGATGTCCGCCAGTCGAATCAACTGTTCCTCCGGGCGGCGGCTCAGTTCTCGCCGCCGTCTATAATCGCAATGAGCGCGTCATCCGGCAGGGAATCCATATATGCGTTGACGCGCTCCGCCCATTCTTCATCGGGTTCATCTTTCCCGGGAACTTGAAGGACACCATTGTCGATGAAAGCGTAGGCTTGTGTTAAAATGGGATATCGCTCTTCCCCCCAGTTTGCCAGCTCCCGCAGCAATTCCCAGTCAATGTCCTTTTTCCTCGCGGCGCTTACGCGGACGTAACCCTCCGGCATGTCGGCGTCTTCTTCACTTTCCTCCATGTTTGCCGGCGGAAAAACGGATACGCTGGTGCCGCGGTCGACGAGTCCGTATGCGGTGCCGGCCAGGCTGCTTCTTTCGCCGAGCACAACCTCTTTGCAGCTTTCCCTGACCGGAAAGACGCCCCAGAAACGGCCGCCGACTGTAAAGTAATCACAAGCCGAGGAATGATCATTTACGGCACCGGGCGTAAAATCATAAACGTAGGGTTTCATCACTTTCTCCAGCTGTTCAAACACCGCTCTGGAAAAGGTCGTATTCAAACAGTAATACCGCTTCCACAGCATCCCGATCTTGATTTCACCCCATTCCTCGCTCCATCTGCCGCTTTTCACATATTCCCGTCCTTTCTTTTCCTCGTTCTCAAAATGCTTCCTGACCTCTGCGTTTTCCTTCTCATCCTCCTCAATCTGCGGAACGTTCACTGCCGTAAGAATCATAAAATGCATCTTCATTACCTCCTTATTCGTATCGCGGTTTGGTTGACTGTTCTTATATTGTCAAAACACAACTGCAGCGGCGCGTACTTAAGCCGCAGCCACAAGGTGACCGCAGAAATGATCTTATCAAACGCGTTTTCATTTTTTTTGGACAATCGAGTAGGGGAGGTCAGGCCTCCCCTCTCACACCACCGTACGTGCCGTTCGGCATACGGCGGTTCAACCTAACTTCAAAGCGTGACGCTCCATGTAGTAGTCGAGACAGCTGACCAGCCCTGCCTGTGTCAGCTTTTCTTTGGAAATCGCCCTCACCACGCATGTATTCGTAACCACCCATTGATAGCGGTCACCACAGTAGGATGTCAGTCGGGCAAGGTCTGTGCCTATGCCCAACTTTTGCAGTCCCCATTGGCGTTTAGAAGGCACCTTCCATTGCTTCCAGATGATGACTCTTAGCCTCGTTCTTAAGTGTGCGTCGATGTCGGTCATGGCTGTTTTCATGGAGCTGATGGCAAAGTAGTTTATCCATCCGCGCGTGACCTGATTAAATGAACCACCCCGGGGCAAGCCCTCAAGCACGTGTCGCTGCTCCGAACCTCTTCGAGGTTCTCCACGCTCCACGCACTTGCCTCGCGCTTGCGCATCCGCGCAAGTGGCGCGAGCGGGGTATCC
>JAFZLB010000037.1 GCA_017551665.1 Lachnospiraceae bacterium | reverse complement strand
GGAGCCTCCGGTGGATGATTATTTCATTGACGCGCTGCCGGAAAGTGACGGCGAAAACGAAGTCTGCTTCAGCGTGGAAGCCCTGCCCGGCCAGTATGACCAGCGTGCGGATTCCTGCGAACAGGCGCTGCGTCTGATGGACGAGAGCATTTCCCCGACCGTGCGCACGGCAGTCACCTATCTGATCGACGGCGCGCTGAGCACCGATGAAATCCAAACAATCCAATCCCATCTTGTGAATCCAGTGGATTCGAGAATCGCTTCGGAGGAGCTGCCGGAGAGCCTTGCCATGCAGTATGAGGAACCGGCGGAGGTGGAAATCCTGAGCGGTTTCACCGCAAAGGACGATACCGCGCTGGAAGCGTATTACAACACGCTTTCCCTCGCGATGACGCTCCGGGATTTCCAAATGATCCGCGACTATTTCCGGGATGAGGAAAAGAGAGATCCGTCCATCACGGAGATCCGCGTGTTGGATACCTACTGGTCCGATCACTGCAGACACACCACTTTCTCCACGGAGATCAAGGACATCCAAATCGAGGAAGGTCCTTACGCGGAGGCCTTCCGCGCCTCGCTCAGGGAATATCTGGACGCGCGGCAGGAGGTGTACGAATCCCCCGAAAAGTTAAAGGAAAAAAGCGTCTGCCTCATGGACGTCGCGACGATGGGGATGAAGCTTCTGAAAAAACGCGGTCTTCTGACCGATATGGAAGAGTCCGAGGAAAACAACGCCTGCACCATCATCAGTACGCTGGAGGTGCTGGGCGAGGACGGCGCCTGCCGGGACGAGGACTGGCTCATCTTTTTCAAGAACGAGACGCATAACCACCCGACGGAAATCGAGCCCTTCGGCGGCGCGGCCACCTGCCTCGGCGGTGCGATCCGCGACCCGCTCTCCGGCAGGGGCTATGTCTACCAGGCCATGCGCGTGACGGGCGCGGCCGATCCGACACTGCCCTCCGATGCCGTTTTGCCCGGAAAGCTGCCACAGAAAAAGATTGTGCAGGACGCGGCGAAAGGCTATTCCTCCTACGGCAACCAGATCGGTCTGGCGACGGGACTTGTGGAAGAGATTTATCATCCGGGCTATGTGGCAAAGCGCATGGAAATCGGCGCTGTCTTAGGTGCCGCACCGAAGCATGCCGTCAAACGGCTGTCTCCGGAGAAGGACGACGTTGTGATTCTTTGCGGCGGACGCACCGGGAGGGACGGTATCGGCGGTGCGACGGGTTCCTCCAAGGCGCATACGGAAAGCTCTCTCGAGAGCTGCGGCGCGGAGGTGCAGAAGGGCAATGCCTTGACGGAGCGCAAAATCCAGCGGCTCTTCCGAAGGGAAGAGGTGTCCCGTCTCATCAAAAAATGCAATGACTTCGGCGCGGGCGGTGTCTGCGTGGCCATCGGCGAACTGGCGGAGGGCCTCGCGATTGAGCTGGATCTGGTGCCGAAAAAATACGAGGGTCTGGACGGGACGGAGCTGGCGATCAGCGAATCCCAGGAACGCATGGCGGTGGTCTGCGCGGCAGAGGACGCGGAAGCGTTTCTTGCGTACTGCGCGGAAGAAAATCTCGAAGCGGTGCAGGTGGCGAGGGTCACGGACAGCGGCAGACTGCAGATGACCTGGCGGGGAAAGACCATCGTGGATCTGTCCCGCGCCTTCCTGGATACGAACGGCGCAAGGCAGGAGACCTGCGCCTTTTTGAAGAGCCCGTCTCAGGAGGAAACCCCGCTCGGTGCCGTACAGTGCGAGGCGGTAAGGAATCTTCTGGACGGCGGAGACATCCGCGGTGCCTGGCTGCAGTCGCTGCGCGAGCTGAATGTCTGCTCCACGCAGGGGCTTGCGGAAATGTTTGACGCGTCCATCGGCGCAGGGACCGTGGTCATGCCCTTCGGCGGCAAATACCGGATGACGCCGGTGCAGGCGATGATCGCGAAGATCCCTGTGTTGGAAGGCATCACGGATGACGCCAGCGCGATGTCCTACGGCTTTGACCCTTATCTTTCTTCCTGGAGTCCCTTTCACGGCGCGGCCTACGCGGTCCTGCATTCCGTCGCGAAGCTGGTGGCCTCCGGCTGTGCGCCCGAGGGACTGCATTTCAGCTTCCAGGAATATTTCGGACGGATGACGGAGGACGCTTCCCGCTGGGGCATGGTCTTGCAGGCGCTGCTCGGTGCCTTTTCCGCACAGCTTGCGCTGAAAACGGCGGCGATCGGCGGAAAGGATTCCATGTCCGGTACCTTCCGGGACATCGACGTGCCGCCGACGCTGGTGAGCTTTGCCGTGGGAATGACCGAGGCGAGCCGTACCGTGACGCCGGAGCTCAAGCGCGAGGGCAATGCCATTCTGTTGTTTGAGAGTGTGCGGAACGAACAGGGTCTGCCGGACTATGAAAAGAATCTGGAACTGTACAGGGAAGTACACCGGCTGATGCGGGAGGGAAAAATCCTTTCCTGCACGGCACCGGACGCATACGGCATTGCGCCGGCGCTTTCCAAAATGGCCTTCGGAAACGCGCTGGGGGTGCGGATGGAGGATACGCTGACGCCCGAAGAGCTCTTCCGGGATGCCACGGGGCATCTGCTGGCGGAGGCGGACGCGCACGCGCTTGCGGAGGTGTTGCAGCTGCGCGGCGCATACAGAATCGGCACGGTGACGCAGGAGAAATCCTTCCGCTACCGGAACGCGGAGCTCTTTTTGCCGGAGGCCCTGCAGTGCTACACGAGCCGCTTGGAAAGAATCTACCCGACGACCTATGCCGCGCAGGAGAAAAAACGCGTTCTGCCGGAACCGCTGAAAAAGGACCTGCTGATTCGCACAAACAAAATCGCAAAGCCCCGCGTGTTTCTGCCGGTGTTCCCGGGTACGAACTGCGAATATGATCTGACCCGCGCCTTCCAAAGGGCCGGTGCCGAGGTTGCCTGCGTCGTCTTCCGGAACCGCAGCGCTGAGGAGATCCGCGAAAGCACGAAACGCTTTGAAGAGGAAATCGACCGGGCACAGATCATCATGTTTCCCGGCGGCTTTTCCGCCGGCGACGAGCCGGACGGCAGCGCCAAGTTTTTTGCCGTCACCTTCCGGAACGAACGCATCCGCGAGGCGACGCACCGGCTGCTGTATGAACGGGACGGCCTGGCCCTCGGCATCTGCAACGGCTTCCAGGCCATGATCAAATTGGGACTTTTGCCGGACGGAAGAATTACGGGACAGACGAAGGAGTCCCCGACACTGACGACAAACGTCATCGGCCGGCATGTTTCCGCCATGTCTTATCTGAAGGTGATTTCGGGGAATTCGCCCTGGCTGTCCCTGACATCGCCGGGGATTGTTTACGCATCGCCCGTTTCCCATGGCGAGGGACGCTTTTTCGCCTCGGAGGAAATCGCGATGCAGCTGTACGGCAACGGACAGGTGGCCACCTGTTACTGTGATCCGGAGGGCAACGTCGCCTTTGACCCCGTCTGGAATCCCAACGGCTCCGTCTTCGCCATTGAGGGAATTCTTTCCCCGGACGGCAGATGCTACGGAAAGATGGCGCACGCGGAACGACGGGGCGTCAACATTGCCGTGAATACATACGGTGAACAGGACATGCGGATCTTTGAAGCGGGGGTCCGGTATTTCACCGGGGAGGCGTGACACAAGAAGGACTGATGAAAGAGCGAAGCGTTTTTTCAACGATGATTGTGCCGTTGCTCCTTCTGGTGGTGAGTGAGGCTGCCGTCTTTGCCATCGTGCTTTTCGCGAGCGGCATGCCCTACCGCCTGGTGAACAGCGACAAGGTCTTCTTTGACGGACAGGTGCGAAACCGCGCCCACTTTGTGGAGTCCGCCCTGACCGCCGCGGCAGACGTTTCCTTTCCGATGCCCGCGGAGGAAGCCCGCAGCATTTTGCCGGAGGAGGAACTGGGCTTCGGCACGGACGCCTGTTATCTGATCTGCACGGGGAAAGAGGTGTTGCCGGATGAACTGCCGCAGGGCGAGCTTCTGGTGACGGCGTCTTCCCGCGAGGGTTCCGGTGTTCCCGCGGCGGGAGATCGCATTCATCTCCGGGCGGACGAGAATGAGAAGGACCTTCTGCTGGTGTTCTCCGGGGATGTGTATTACGTCGCGGGCGAGGTCATCCATGTGGCGTCGCTGACGGAGCGCGGCGCAAGCCTCTGTTTGCTCGGCGCGGTCAAAACGGATACGCTGTACGGGTATTCCACGCAGATCAAGCGGTTGCTGACACTGACCATCCTTCTGATTCTTCTGACGGGTGCGCTGGGGGCCGTGCTGATCGCAAGAAAGGTTTCGAAGCCGATTGCCGGTCTTTCCGAAGAGATCCTGCACGCCCGGAACGACAAACGGGACATCCCGCAGTTTTCGACTACGGGAATCCGGGAGATTGACCAGTTCGCCGGGACCATCACCGCCATGGCGAGGGACATGGACCGGCAGCGCATGCTGGAGAAAAAACGGATTGAGCACGAGCGGGATTATGATACGCTGACGGGACTGATGAACCAGTCCGCCTTTGTCTTAAGCTGTGCCAGAATCTTTTCCACACCGGATTTTATCGGCCATGCCGCCATCCTGATGCTGGATCTGGATGAGGTCAAGCGCATCAATGACACCTACGGGCACGCGGCGGGGGATACCTATATCAGCGTCGCCGCCAGGACCTTTGCCGCTTCCGCGCCGCCGAATGCGCTGATTTCCAAGGTGGCGGGCGACGAGTTTTATATCCTGTACTACGGCTTTGAAACGGCGGAGGCACTGGAGGAGCAGATCGATGCCCTGCGCAGCGCCATCGAAAAGGCAGAGGTGGAGCTGCCCGGCGGTGAGCGCGGGGAACTGAAAATCACCGGCGGCATCGCGAAGTATCCGGAGGACGGCACGGGACATACGGAGCTGATGAAGGCCGCGGAGTTCCAGGCCTATCACGCCAAGCGGACGAACAAGGGGCGGCTGGTCAGCTTTGAACGCGAGAGCTTTGCCATGAGCGCGGCGGAGATGAAGCGCAGGGAAGACATGCGGGCGATCTTACAGGATCATTCCCTTGTGGATTTTTATTTTATGCCGGTCTTTTCCGCGAAATCGGGCGAGGTCTTCGCCTACGAGGCGCTGATGCGCACCCGCAGAGAGCATCTGAAGGAGCCTTCGGATATTCTGGAGCTGGCAAGGCAGGAAAAATGTCTTCAGGACATCGAGCGCATCGTATGGGAGAGAGCGCTTTGCTGCTACGCGGAATTGCTGGAAGAGGGGAAGGCGGAGGAAGACGCGCTGCTGCTGATTAACTCCATTTCCAATGTCTGCCTGCCGGAGGAGGAGATGGCGGAGATTGTGAAGGGGCGGGAGCAGCTGATGAAACAGGTGGTGATTGAGATCACGGAATCGGAAATGATGGACGAAGAGGCCACCAAGCGCAAGCGGGAGATTCCCGGCTTTTCCGGACGCTTTGCGCTGGATGACTACGGCAGCGGTTACAATTCCGAAAAGACGCTGCTGGAGCTGTCCCCGGCCTTCATCAAGGCGGATCTGTCCATCATCCGCAACATCGATTCCTCGCCGGACAAGCAGCGCATCATTTCCAATATCGTGCAGTACGCCCATGAACGCGAAATGTTCATTATCGCGGAGGGAATCGAGTCTCCTTCGGAGATGCAGACCGTCTGCGATCTCGGCGTGGATTATTTGCAGGGCTTTTATCTGGCGAAGGCCGGCAGGGTACCGCCGCCCTTGAGCAAGGAAGCCAGCGAGTTTCTGGATAAACGGCAGGCAGAGGGACAGGAGCTATGAGTTACAGATCCATCGTTGCGGTCGTCGGCAGACCCAACGTCGGAAAATCGACATTGTTTAACGCGCTGGCGGGAGAGCGTGTCGCCATCGTCAAGGACACGCCCGGCGTAACAAGGGACCGTCTCTACCGGGAGGTGTCCTGGGGACGGCATACCTTCCTGCTCTGCGATACCGGCGGTATTGAGCCGGAGTCTAAGGACGTGATTTTTTCGCAGATGCGGGAACAGGCGCTGCTCGCGATTGAGACGGCGGACGTCATTCTGTTCATGGCGGATTTGAAGAGCGGCCTGACGGACGCGGATCTGGACGTCGCGGACATGGTGCGCAAATCCGGAAGACCCTATGTCCTCGCGGTGAACAAGGTGGACGACCATGTGCGGCAGATGCCGGAGGTCTATGAGTTTTACAACCTTGGCCTCGGCGAACCCTTCCCCATCAGCGCGGAGGGCAAGCAGGGCATCGGGGATTTGCTGGACGCGGTCTGTGCACTGTTGCCGGAGCAGGAAACGGAGGAGGAAGAGGACGATATCAAGGTCGCCGTAATCGGCAGACCGAACGCCGGAAAGAGCTCCGTCATCAACCGTCTGCTCGGCGAGGACAGGCTCATCGTTTCCGATATTGCGGG
Organism: Lachnospiraceae bacterium; assembly: GCA_017551665.1. Lineage (GTDB taxonomy): Bacteria > Bacillota > Clostridia > Lachnospirales > Lachnospiraceae > Butyrivibrio. The sequence goes on along the minus strand of JAFZLB010000037.1, from coordinate 3,865 downwards.
GACGACGCGGGACGCGGTGGATACGCGCCTTTCCTACGGCGGCAAAACCTATACGCTGATCGACACCGCCGGACTGCGCAGGAAAAACAAAATCAAGGAAGAGCTGGAGCGCTACATGATTCTTCGCGCCGTTTCCGCCATTGAACGCGCAGACGTCTGCGTGCTGCTGATCGACGCGGAGGAAGGCGTGACGGAGCAGGACGCGCATATCGCCGGCATTGCGCATGATCGGGGCAAGGGCATGCTCATCGCCGTCAACAAATGGGATCTGATCGAAAAGGACAACAAAACCGTGAAGGAGTATACGGCCAAGATCCGGCAGGTGCTTTCCTTTATGCCCTACGCGGAGATTCTCTTTACCTCGGCCAAGACGGGGCAGCGGCTGAAAAAGCTTTATCCGCTCATCGACAAAATCGCGGATATGCGGACGCTGCGCGTCAAAACGGGCGTGCTGAACGAGGTCTTAAGCGACGCGACGGCCATGCAGCCGCCGCCGACGGACCGCGGAAGACCCTTAAAGATTTTTTACATGACGCAGGTGGGGGTGAAGCCGCCGACCTTTGTGCTCTTTGTGAACGAAAAGAAACGGATGCATTATTCCTATACGAGATATCTTGAAAACCGTCTGCGGGACGCCTTCGGCTTTGCCGGGACGCCGCTGAAATTCCTGATCAGGGAAAGGGAGGAGAAGTAAACCATGGGAGCTGTACTGATTCGTCTGCTTTGTCTGGCCGTCGGCTATGCCTTCGGTCTGTTCAACACCGCCATCGTCATCGGCAAGATCACGGGGAACGATATCCGCAAGCAGGGGAGCGGCAACGCAGGGACGACAAACATGCTGCGTGTCATGGGACCGGCCTACGGTCTGATCGTGCTGCTCGGGGACGCGCTGAAGGCCGTGATCCCGATGCTGATCATGCAGGCACTGTTCGGGAGCCCTTTGTCCCGCTTTGCGTCCACCCTTGCCTGGCCCTTTCTGGTATTGCTCTGGACGGGGCTCGGCGCCATCCTCGGTCACGATTATCCCTTCTACACCGGCTTCAAGGGCGGAAAGGGCATCGCGACGGGACTGGGCGTTGCTTTTGCCCTGGACTGGCTTCTGGGCATCGTCGGCGTCATCGCCTTCCTGATTCCCTTTGTGATCACGCATTATGTTTCGCTCTGTTCCCTGACCATGACAAGCGTGATGTATGTGCTGGTCATCATCGCGGCCTGTGTCTACGCCTTCGGTGCGCTGCCCCTGTTTTCCGGGGGGAATGTCGTCGAAGTCGCGCTGATCTGCGCGCTCATCATCTTCCTTGCCTTCTTCCGTCACCGCACGAACATCGCGAAGCTGCGCAGGGGCGAGGAGCGGAAGACCTATGTGTTCAAGAAGAACAAGGTGGATTGAAGCCTATTGTTTTGGGAACAAATTATCATATCCGCCGCAGAATTTGATTCAAATAACGATCTCGGTTATAATTTATACAACGGTCACAAATATGAAGTGACGGCTTGCCGCGACGCGGAAGCTTATTGCAGACATAGGGGAGGTGTGATACGTGAAGAATAAAAAACGTTCTTTGATTTCCGTGGTCCTTACGATGATGTCCGCTTTATTTTTTGCGCTGTGCTTCGGCGGGATCCGGGCACAGGCGGCACCGCCGACCGTTTATAACGGAACGGATTACGCGGAGGTCTATGACTATACCTATTACATTAACCGCTACGCGGATTTGAAGGCGGCCTTCGGCGCGGATGAAGCCGCCGCGCTGAAGCACTTTGTCACCAACGGCATGAAGGAAGGTCGTCAGGGGCGCGAGAGCTTTAACGTCCAGGCATACGCCGCGCGTTACGCGGATCTGCAGGCGGCCTTCGGTACAAATCTGCCGATGTACTATCAGCACTATCTGCGCTTCGGCATCAAGGAAGGACGCTCCGGTGCGGGAGGCACTGCCGCACCTGCCAAGACGACTGCACAGCAGACATCCGCCGTACCGAAGGTTGTGGCGGCCGAAACGGACACCACACAGGTGCCGAAGGCAGTCGCCACGGGTTCGACGGTGATGCACGGAACGGATTATTCCGCGGTGTTTGACGCGGTGTTTTACGCGGACCGTTACGCGGATCTGAAAAAAGCCTACGGCTATGATACGCAGAAGCTGCTTCAGCATTACATCGCTTACGGCTACAAAGAGGGGCGGATTGCCAAGGCCAATGTATCAAAGGAAACGCTGACGGCGCTGATGGAATCCCGTACCCAGGCGAAAGCCAAGTTAGACGAGGTCGGCTGGGATCTGCGCAAAGCCTTTGACTGGTGTCTGACGATTCATCACAACCGTGAGATCGTGACCCCGGATCTCGGCACGCGGGCGCAGGCGAACATCGGCTTTACGACCGGCCGCGGCAGCTGCTATGTCATGGCCGCCTGCTTCTATGAAATGGCAAAGGAGCTGGGCTATAACGCGCACCAGATTTCGGGCTACGTGCCGCGCAACGACGGTACGAAGGCGCCGCATTCCTGGGTGGAGATCGATCACGCCGACGGCGTGACCCGTGTATATGATATCTCCACGTATAAGAACTACAAGATTAACACCTATGCCTTTACCTACGGCACGAAGGGCACCTGGCGTTACATTGATTACTTCCGGATGAACTGACGGAAGGAGAAAAGGCGTCTGATGCAAAACGCATCCTATGACCGGGAAGCGAATATGCCTGTTCCCGCGGGGAGATGGTCCACGGCCCTGCTGACTGCCTTTGCGCTTCTGACGGTCATTGCGATGACGGTGCGGGCGGCAGCCCTGTCTTTCCCCGCCGTGGGGGCGTCCCTGTCGGAGGTGCAGACCGCGGAAGCCGTACCGGCGCAGGAGGAGAGCGCGGAAACGGCCGAGGTGCTCGGGGTCAGGGCGGAACGCGAGGGCGAGGCATTTTGCGCATACGCGGACCCGACGGAGGCCTGCCGTCTGTTGGCGGAGACGATGGACACCTATGACCGGATGTCCCTTCAGACCGCAACGGCCCTGCAGTCACAGGCCAGGGAAAAGCTGGACGAGGTCGGCTGGGATCTGCGCAAGGCCTTTGACTGGTGCCTGACGATTCATCACAACCGGGAGATTGTGACACCGGACTTAGGCACGCGGGCCATGGCGGAAATCGGATTTAACACCGGACACGGCAGCTGCTATGTGATGAGCGCCTGCTTTTACGAAATGGCAAAGGTCCTCGGCTATGACGCACATCAGGTTTCGGGCTATGTACCGCGCAGTGACGGGACCAAGGCACCGCATTCCTGGGTGGAAATCGATATCGACGGCGTGACCTACGCCTACGATATCTCCACGATGAAGAACTATCATCTCAACACCTACGCGTTCACTTACGGAACGCCTGGAACCTGGAGATACATTGATTATTTTCGTATGAACTGACGGGAGCATAACGCTTTCTGAGGGAGGATGAAGCGGATGGAAGAGCAGAGAGAACAGTCGCATCTGGTGCGGAACATGACCGTATTGTTTAGCCTGATCGCGCTGGTGATTGCGGCGGTGATTGTGCTCAGGGGAACGGGCACGGATCACGCGACGGCGAATCTCGCGAACGCGTCCGGGGAGCGCGTAAACACCGTGAACGCAGCTCCGGCGCTGGACGCGCCGCTGACAAAGTCCCAGGAGAGCTTACAGCGGCAGGAGATTCCGGCGCTTCCCTATGAGGATCCGACGACGGAGCTGACGCGGATGACGGAGGACATCCGTCTTGCGGACGACCGTCTGCTGACGGAGCTGCTTGTTGCGGAAGAAGCGGCTGAGGAGAGCGAAGCGGATGTGCCGCAGGCGCAGGAAGAAACGCCCGCCGCGGCAGCGCAGCCGGCACCGACGCCGGC
>JAFZLB010000036.1 GCA_017551665.1 Lachnospiraceae bacterium | reverse complement strand
TCAGAACGCAATACCAAACAAGCAACGGTAAACTGGCAGTTTCGAACCAAGGATGCTCGCGTTAAACTGATATCGCTTTACCCCGAACTATAAGCTTGGGGTAAAGACATAAGTTTGATTTTCAATGTGCCAATACACTAGCCGTTGTATGAATCCCCTGTACGCTGCTTTTCGGGCTTGCCCAAAAGAACAACAACTAAGTTTACCGTACTTTTAACAATGCGTCAAGGACGGAGATCATCCGTCACATCATCTATGACAAAAACACCCGTATCATCCTTGGTGCTGAAAGCGTCCAGCATCCTTATCTTCTGCTGTTCCGGTTTTTTCACAGACAGCGACATGCTTCCATCACGCGCAAGCGTTCCCTCGCAGCAATTGATCAGATCCATTCCAAGCAGAATCTTTGTTACAGGTCTGCCATCACGGTCAATCGGATAATCCAGGGAAACTCCGGCATAAAACTTGCTGAAGTGATATTGATCAATGATCACGTTATACAGCACACACAAATGTATCGTCGAAGAAAGACCGTTATACCCTTTGAATGTGGCCTTCGGTGTTCCGCCACGAAGAATACTCTCTTTTATCTTGCTTTCATCTGTACCAAGAAACAAAGAAACAGCCGACAGATTAAACACATTGATCGGTGCGCCGGAATCCAGCTTTCCCTTCAATCGGATCTGTCCGTGTTTTACTTCTGCAAAAAGCGCGTAGGAAATATTACGAGAAACAATATCAGACATAGAGTTCACCCATGGCGTTTTGTTCCGGAACTCCTTCGATATATCCTACCGCCTCCCCCTGACCGCGCAGATTATTGAAAAGCGCAATGAGTTTCATGGCGGCAGAACCTGTTGTAGAAACATACAAAATCGTTGCCATCGGACTTTCATCAAGGGCTGTTGTGATCGCCTGATAGCCTATGTGCCTGTCATCATAAGACCAGTCATTGATATCAACGACAAAAGGCTCCGATGCCTTAAACAGACCATCGTCGATACGTTCAAATGCCCGGTTGTCCAACATGATTATTCTTTCGTCCATAACCCCCTCGCGTAACAGATGATTTGCAGGGCACTCTAAGTCTGCCTTACGCTTCCGCATCAAATTGATCCGGCAAGTCAAGCTCCGTAAAGAGTTCTTCTGCCGAAATCATACGTCCCTGTTCCAAATCATCAAGCCCTTCATCCAGCTTGGAAAAAAGGATGTTCATGGCATCTTCCAACGTATTTGACATGGAATGATTATAACACATTTGTTCCGGTTTTTACAGATGATGTCATACCGGCCGGCGGTTGTTTGCGGCATTCAAAACAGCGCTTCCGCCGCGTCAGCGATGCTCTTGACGCCCTTTACGTGCATGCCCTCCGGGATTTTCAGGCGTTTCAGGGAAGACGCCGGCAGGATGCAGGTCCCAAAGCCTAACTTGTGTGCTTCCGCGATGCGCTGCTCACAGAGCGAGACCGCACGCACCTCACCGGAGAGACCGACTTCGCCAAAGGCGACGACGGAAGCGTCTACGGCACGGTTTTTGAAGCTGGAGATCAGGGCAAGACAAATGCCGAGATCCAGCGCCGGTTCCTGTACCTTCATGCCGCCGGCAAGATTCACGTAAGCGTCCTGATCCGAAAGCGAAAGGCCGAGACGTTTTTCCAGCACCGCCATCAGGAGATTCACGCGGTTCACGTCCGCGCCCGTCGCCTGTCTGCGCGGATAGCCGAAGTTCGTGCGGGACACCAGCGCCTGAATTTCGATGAGGAGCGGCCGCGTGCCCTCGATCAGGGCCGCTGCCACGCTGCCCGGTGCGTCCAGGGGACGTCCGGAAAGCATAAACTCCGAAGGGTTCTCCACCTCGACCAGGCCTTCCTCCCGCATCTCAAACACGCCGATCTCATTTGTCGACCCGAAGCGGTTCTTCACGGCGCGCAGCACCCGGTAGGAGGCGTGACGGTCTCCCTCGAAATACAACACCGTGTCCACCATGTGCTCCAGCACGCGCGGTCCCGCGACGGTGCCCTCCTTCGTCACATGGCCGACAATAAAGATCGAAATCTGCAAAGTCTTCGCGATGCGCATCAGAATGCCGGTGGACTCCCGCACCTGGGAGACACTCCCCGGCGCGCTGGTGACTTCCTCGTTGTACATCGTCTGGATGGAATCGATGATAACAATCTCCGGCTGCTCCCGCTCAATCGCGGATTCAATCAGGGAAAGATTCGTCTCGCAGTACAGGCGCAGATCATCCGTAAACGTCCCGATGCGATCGGCACGAAGCCGGATCTGCCTGAGGGACTCTTCGCCGGAAACATAAAGCACCTTCCTGCCGTCAGCGGAAAAATTACGCGCCGCCTGCAGAAGGATGGTCGATTTGCCGATGCCGGGATCCCCGCCGATCAGCGTGAGGGAGCCCTTCACCAGACCGCCGCCCAGCACGCGGTTCAGCTCCGCGAAGCGCGTATCGATACGCGCCTCCTCCTCTCCCGCTTCCACAGCGGAAAAGGGCAGCGGCGTCGCGGAAGCGTTTGCCCCCGCCACGGCACGCGCAGCCCCCCGTCCCGTGCCGCTCTCCGGCCGGACGATCTCCTCCGCAAAGCTGTTCCACTCCTTACAGGAAGGACACTGCCCCAGCCATTTCACAGACGCGTGCCCGCATTGCTGACAGAAAAATACTGTTTTCTTCTTTGCCGCCATATTGTTCGCAGTTCTTCCCTTGTTTTTCCCGGAAGACTTCCGGATATTTCTTTTTATTCAGTCCAAAGAAGTCTGTACTTGTCCCCCTCTTTTAATGCAAAGACATTACAGTCTCTTCCCAATGCATAGACAGCCTCGGCATCAAAGGGCTCTGTACAGATCTCCATGACAGGAGCATCTTCCTCCCCGTATGCATTGATACCGTAAAAATGTCCGTCTGAGGCCTTCACAAATGCAGACGAGTGTCGAATGGAACTTGCAGCATCAAACCACTCCGTCATCTGTTCAAACTTACTGTTCAGATAGGTCCATTTACTCCCGTCCTTATTACTGACCAGCATCCAATGTGAAACGCAATCGATCCTGTCATTCAGCGTGATAGTTCCGTATCCGTCCTCCAGCGTCAGGACATACTCTCCCGTCTTGACATTATATAACGCATGGCGGTGGGGTTCCTGAGCCGTCTCGCACAGCATAATCAGTCCTTCATCGGAAACCGGGTGCCTGGTTCCGTCACGCAGACGGGTAGTGCCAAAGCCCGCATACTCTGAAAGGGATATGGATTTTTCAGTATCCACGTTATAAAGCATCATTTCAACCGCTTCATGTAGTCCGTTTTCGTCCTCTTCGTTCTCAAAACGTTGCAATAGTACCCAACCGTAATTCGGTGCATACGGCCATGCATAAAACCAATACGAGTCATCGATATGAAACCTGCCCGGCCATTTATTTCTATAATCAGGATGTTGCTCGAAGTTAATCCACCCGCCGCCCGTAGCACCAAACTGGGTGTACGAGCTTAGCATCAGATATTCCCCGCCCCATGGTGCTGCATCATAAATCATCCATGCAGAACCGTCAATCTCGGCCAGGGTGTTCCCCAACTCACCATCACCATAATAACGTGCATACTTATGACTGGTATAAACCCTTCCTGCTTCATCCGGTTCCAGGGTCTTTTTCAGTTGGATCACATCAGCAGTGTACGATGCGATCGTGCGATATCCGTCTGCCTCATCCCGTGTTGAATACATCTCAACGAATGAAAACATATCCCCGTCATCGACGATTTCACAATCCAGACCACACAGGACATCATACTTCATGCCATCCTCTTCAACGGTAATTACAAAACAGTCGTCGTCCAGATAGGACTTGTAACCCACAAACACAGGCGCATCAACAACTCTCCCCATATAATCAAGAATACAATACTCCAGAATATCGTTCCCGTTTTCATCCTGCCTTCCGGTTTTGATTCCGGCGGCAATCGCAGATTCTGTGAGGGGTGCAAGCGCGTCATAGTGTTCTTCACCGAAACAAAGATCCCACTTATGTTGTGAAACCAAAAGTCCGTCGAGCATTTCCGGGGTTTCCGGCGCAGCTTCGACAGACGACACAATACCGGCATCCGAAGTGGCTTCGACAGATGATACAATAGCGGCATCTGATGAGCCGGAAACGCCCGTAGAATCAGCGTTTGCGGGGTTTACCCCCCCCCCCGAACAGGCAGAAATTGAGGTTACAATGACTGCCGACAGAACGATTGACGCGATTGTTTTTTTCATGTTTTGTGATCTCCTTTCGCAGGTGATTCGTTACTACGTCACTATGCCCCGCAATCCGTTTTCAGCATTACGGGAGCAGGCTATTTGTATCCTTCCTTCATACGCTTCCAAAGACGGCAACATCTATGTCGGACTCCTCCCCGCAATGCGTACCTGTACATTATTCTATCAAAAAAATACAGCGGAAGCAAAAGATACTACACGAGTGTAAGTTCTTCTCCTGTCCTTAAGCCTTCGCCTTCCCGGCGCGCGTTACCTTCTTCGTTTTCTTTGCCTTTTCCGCAGCAGGAGCCGCCTTCTCCGCAGGCTTCTTCCCTGCAGACTTCTTCTCCGCAGGCTTCTTCTCCGCGGACTTCTTCTTCGTCGCCTCACCGCTCTCCCGCGTAAAGGAAATCTCTCCCTTCTTCAGCACGATGGTGACATGATCGCCGCGTTTGATCTCGCCCCTTAAGAGCGACTCCGCCATGGCGTCCTCCACCACCGACTGCATCGCGCGTTTCAGGGGACGCGCTCCCATCTTCTCATCCGCGTATTTTTCCACCAGATACTTCTTTACGGGCAGGCTCATGCTCAGATCAATCTCCAGCTGTGCCTTGCAGCGCTTTGCGAACTGGTTCGCCAACAGCGAAATAATCTGCATCATTTCTTCGTCCGTCAGCTGGTGGAAGACCATGATCTCGTCAATGCGGTTGATGAACTCCGGACGGAAGATGCGCTTCACTTCCTCCATCACGCCGTCCTTCATCTTCTCGTAGTTCTTTTCCGCGCTGTTATCCTGCACAAAGCCTAAGTTTTTCGGCGTCACGATGCGCATCGCGCCGACGTTACTCGTCATAATGAGGATCGTGTTTTTGAAGCTGACCTTGCGTCCCTTTGCGTCCGTGATATGTCCGTCGTCCAGCACCTGCAGCAGCACGTTAAACACATCCGGATGCGCCTTTTCAATTTCGTCAAACAGGATGACGGAATAGGGATGCCGGCGCACCTTCTCGGAAAGCTGTCCGCCCTCGTCGTAGCCCACATAGCCGGGCGGCGAGCCGATCATCTTCGAGACGGAATGCCCTTCCATGTACTCCGACATATCCACACGGATCAGCGCGTCCTCGTCGCCAAAGACCGTCTCCGCCAGCGCCTTACTGAGCTCCGTCTTGCCGACACCGGTGGGACCTAAGAACAGGAAGGAACCGATGGGACGGTTCGGGTCCTGCAGGCCCACGCGGCCGCGGCGAATGGCCTTCGTCACCGCTTCCACCGCCTCATGCTGGCCGATGACGCGCTTGTGCAGCTCCTTATCCAGCTTCAGCAGACGCGCGGATTCCTTCTCGGCAATCTTATTGACGGGAATCTTCGTCCACTGCGAAACCACTTCCTCAATCTGCGGCTCGTCCACAATGATGGAGCGGTCCAGTTCCTTCTTCGCGTTCGCGTCCTTCATGCGGTTGAGCTTCTTGAAGAGCACATTCTGCTTTTTGTTGAGAATGCCGGCCTCCGTATAGTCCTGCCGGCGCAGCGCCTGCTCCACC
>JAFZLB010000035.1 GCA_017551665.1 Lachnospiraceae bacterium | reverse complement strand
TGTGGTAAAATAGAACATTATGGACAGCCATGCATATGACGAAAAAACCGCCGCGCTGATTGATCAGTGCAACGCCATGATCGAGTCGCCGGATCCCGCGGTGCTGAAACTGCTTTCGCGTCTGCGCAAACGCGCAAAGGAGCTGGATGACAACGCGCTGATGGGCTATTCCTATTATTATCAGGCCTACATGATTTATTTCATGTCCATGGGTTATCACACCTTCCGTCAGGATCTGACCAAGGCCGCAAGATATCTTCTGCACAGCGGTGATTACGAAATGCTGGGCAGCGTCTATAACTTAGCCGCGGTGGACGCCTTCAACAACGGCAATTACGACGTGGCCTGCAATTACTACATGACGGGCCAGCGCTTTGCGGACAAGGCCAAAGAGCCCGCCATGGTTTCGGTGATAATCGAGACCAACCTGGCGCGTCTCTACAACGAAGTGGGGCAGCCGGAACGGGCGCTGAAGCATCTGCGAAAGGCCCTGCGGGGATCCGCCGCGCAGAAAAAACACTTCCGTTACAAAAGAATCCTGCTTGCCATTCTGCTCAACGGCGTGACCGTGCATTTAGAGCTGCAAAACATCGAGCGCGCGCAGAAGCTGATGCAGCGTGTGGAAAAGATTTTGCGGGGCATCGGCGAAGATGAATTATATGAAATGAAGCTGACCGCTTCTTTCCTCCGCATCCGGCTTTTGCTCACGCACGGGAATGAGACCGAGGCCAAAAAACAGCTGGCCGTTCTGATGAAGACGATCCGCGTGGAAGAGCAGGTGCATGAATGCATCGAGGACATCGGCTTTTTCTGCAAGGCGCTGGTGGACTTCCGGCTGTATAAAGAAGCAAAGAAACTGATTGACATCCTGAACCCGCAGATTCGCGCGACGGACATCACGCATGTCATGCGCATCTTCTCCGAAGTAAAGATTTATTATTATGATATCGTCGGGAACGAAAAAAAGCTTTTGGAATGTCTGAAGGAACAGAACGCGCTTCTGGAACGGCAGAGAAACGAGCAGAACAGCACCTATATGTACTCGATTGATCTGATCGATCTCATGCGCGAAATGCGGGATGAGCAGGATGTTCTGCGCCGCGAAAACGAAGAGCTCATGCAGCAGGCCAGAACCGACGCGCTGACAGGGCTGGCCAACCGCTACACCATGGTGCGGGAGCTGGAGGCCGCCTTCGAAAGAGCGTACCGCAAGCGCACGTCGCTCGGCGTCGAGATTCTGGACATCGACTGCTTCAAGGAATACAACGACACCTACGGGCACCGTGCCGGGGACCGTTGCCTGGAGCGGATTGCAAAGGAACTGCTGAAGGTGAAAGAAAAGCACGATAACTTCTGCGCCCGTTACGGCGGAGACGAATTCGTCATCGTCTATGAAGGCATGACGGATGAAGAAATCATCGCCATGGCGGAAAAGATCGACCGCAGCGTCCGTTCCCTGCGCATGAAGCACAGCGGCAACCGCCCGCATCAGCTGGTCACGGTTTCCCAGGGCATTTGCAACGACATCCCCATGGAAAAAAACAAGCTTTGGGATTTTCTCTCCGAAGCGGACCAGGCACTGTACACGATCAAACGCAGCAGACAGCAGCAACAGGAACCTGTTTCCATCTGTCTGAAAAAACGTCCGGAGACGTTCCTCAGGTAAATCATGCAGTATAAAGCATTCATTCTCAAATACACGGAAATAGCGTTAAAGGGAAAAAACCGCGGCTTCTTTGAGCAGGCGCTGTTAAAGCAGATCCGGCGTCAGCTTTCCGCCTGCGCGGGTTCCTTTCAGGTGACGCACACGGGCGGACGCGTCTATGTGGCGGGAGAGGAGTTTGACTTCGACGAAACCGTGGCCGCACTGAAAAGAGTCTTCGGCGTGACGGCCATCTGTCCCGCCGTGACGTTTCAACGGGACGGAAACGGAAAGCTGCCGGACATTGACGCTCTTTCCGCGCTCGCGGTTTCCTTTCTCGGAGAGCTGTATCCTTCCTTACAGACACAGACGGAAGACGACACGCAACGCACCTTCAAGGTCAAATGCCGGCGCGTGGACAAGACCTATCCCCTTACCAGCATGGAAACGGACGCCCACATCGGCGAACAGCTGCTGACGGCATATCCCGGACTGAAGGTGGATGTGCACCGGCCGGAAATCCTTTTACAGATTGAGCTCCGTGAGCAGGTGAACATTTACGCCGAGACGATCAAAGGCCCCGGCGGCATGCCGGTGGGCACGAGCGGAAAAGCGGTGCTCTTGCTTTCCGGCGGCATTGATTCTCCCGTCGCCGGCTATCTGACGGCCAAGCGCGGCGTGCAGCTGGAAGCGGTGTATTTTCACGCGCCGCCCTACACCAGCGAACGCGCCAAGCAAAAGGTCAAGGACCTGGCAAAGATCATTGCCTCTTATACCGGCGGCGTGCGTCTGCATGTGGTGAACTTTACGGACATTCAGATGTATATTTATGAGACCTGCCCCCATGACGAGCTGACGGTAATCATGCGCAGATACATGATGCGCATCGCGGAACAGATCGCGCTCGACGCGGAAGCGCACGGTCTTGTGACGGGAGAGTCCATCGCGCAGGTCGCTTCCCAGACCATGCAGGCACTCGTCGTGACGAACGAAGTGGTGACGCAGCTTCCGGTCTACCGGCCTTTGGCCGCCTTTGACAAGCAGGAAATCATTGAGATCAGCGAGGCCATCGGCGCCTTTGAAATCTCCACGCTGCCTTATGAGGACTGCTGCACGATCTTTGTCGCCAAGCATCCGGTGACAAGACCGCGCGCGGAAGTGATCCGGAAGCATGAAGAACTGCTTTCGGAAAAGATCGACACACTCGTCCGTGAAGCCATGGACGGAAAAGAAGTGATTGAGGTTACGGCGTAGAAACGATATAAGGCTTTAAGGTCTCCAGGATTTCATCGGCGTCTTCCTCGGAATGAATGTTGAGTTGGATCGGCCGGGAGAGATCCAGTGAGAAAATCCCCATAATGGACTTGGCGTCAATCACATAACGTCCGCTGACCAGATCAAAATCGGATTCATAGCGGGCAATGTCATTGACGAAAGCCTTGACGGAATCAATGGAAGTTAAGGAAATCTGTACGGTTTTCATGGCGTCCTTTCTGTGGTAACAAGCGGGTACAATTATCATGTTAAAACCTGCGCCTGAAAAAGTCAATGAATAAGTTCGTGAAAACAGCAGCATTGCACAATCTGGGATGTAAGGTCAACGCCTATGAGCTGGAGCGGATCGGCGAAGCGCTGGTCCGTCGCGGCTATACCCTTGTGCCCTTTGAAGAGCGCGCAGACCTTTATGTCGTCAACACCTGCACGGTGACCAACATCGCGGACCGCAAGTCGCGCCAGATGCTGCATCGTGCCAAAAAACAGAATCCGGAAGCCCTCGTCGTGGCACTCGGATGCTATGTGGACACGGACCCGGCAGGCGTGGAGAAGGATCCCTGCATTGACATCGCGCTCGGCAACCGGGACAAGGCGGGGCTGGCGGAAGTGCTGGAACAGCATGCCGCGCATCTGTCGGGAGAAACAAACTCTGCCGAAGCGCTTTGCGCGGACGCTGCCGGAGTCAAATCCAGGACACGCGCCTTTGTCAAAATTCAGGACGGTTGCAATCTCTTTTGTTCCTACTGCATCATCCCTTACGCGCGGGGCCGCTGCACCTCGCGAAACGCGGAAGAAATCCTCGAAGAAATCCGGGGGCTGGCTGCAGGCGGCGTGAAGGAGGTTGTGCTGACGGGGATTCATATTTCTTCCTACGGCGCGGAGAAGGCCGCGGAAGGCGGGACGGATTCTTTGCCAAAGCTCCTGCTTGCGGTCAACGAAATCGACGGCATTGAACGCATCCGCTTAGGCTCCCTGGAACCGCGCACGGTGACGGAAGCGGCGGTGGAATTGTTTACCAAAGCGGAAAAGCTCTGTCCGCATTTTCATCTGTCGCTGCAGAGCGGTTCGGACGCGGTGTTGCAGCGGATGCGCAGACGCTACACGACAAAAGACTTTGCGAAGAGTCTTGCGCTCCTGCGTGCGGCCTACCAGAATCCCGCAATCACAACGGATCTCATCGCCGGGTTTCCCGGAGAAACAGCGCAGGAATTTGAAGAAGGGAAAGCCTTTGTGGACGCCTGCGATTTTTACGAGACCCATGTCTTCCCCTTTTCCCTGCGCAAAGGCACCGCCGCAGAGCGGATGGACGGACATCTGACGCAGGCGGAAAAGAAAGCGCGCGCCGACGAACTCATCGCCCTGGGCGAAGAAAAAGCGAAGCGCTTCCGTGCGCGTTTTTTGGGCGAACGTGTCAGGGTGTTGTGGGAAGAAGAAGAAAACGTGGACGGAACACTTCTGATGACAGGCTATACGGACCGTTATGTGCGTGCGGGGATCCCCGCGGACAGCGACGGCATCCGTTCCGGGGACATTTCCGTCCTCACGCCGGAACGTCTTTCGGCAAACGGTCAGATTCTTCTGGCAGACGGCCTTTATCCCGCCTGATACTTCCGCAGCCGCGGCACCAACTCCGTAAGCGCGCGGGCGGTTTCTTTCATTTCCTCTTCCGTCGTATGGAAAGACAGACTGAGACGGACCGTGGACGACATGTCCTCCGGCGTCAGACCCAGCGCGGTCAGCGTGGCGGAAGGCTTTGCGCGATGCGTCGAGCAGGCGCTGCCGGCGGAAACGTAAATATCCTTTTCTTCCAGCGCGTGCATCAGCACCTCGGAGCGCACCCCTCGTACCGTCAATGCGATGATATGCGGCGCGACGCGCTGTGTTTCTGCACCCGGCACAAAGGCGGGGCCGTTGATGATGACGTCTTCGAGTGACGACGTGACGCTCTCGCAAAAGCTCTGACGAATCTCATAGAGACGCGCAACTTCTTTTTCCTGTACGGCATAGGCTTCTTCCGCGGCCAGTGCCATGCCGCAGATGCCCGGCACGTCAATGGTGCCGGGGCGCATCCCCTCCTGCTGGGCACCGCCCGTCAACAGCGGCAGAATCCGGATGCCTTCCCGCAGATACAAAAAACCCGTGCCCTTGGGGCCATGCAGCTTATGGGCGCTGACACTCATCGCGTCAATGCCGCAGGCCTTCAGATCCATCGGAATCTTTCCGTAGCCCTGCACGGCGTCCGTGTGAAAGACCGCCTTCGGCGCCTTTTCGCGGAGCAGGGCGCCGATTTCCTTCAGCGGCTGTATGCTGCCGGTCTCATTGTTCACCGCCATGACGGAAACAAGAATCACATCCTCCGTCAACGCCTCGCGCAGCGCTTCCAAATCGAGCACGCCCTCTTTGTCCACAGGAAGGAAGATGACGTCAAAGCCTTCTTCTTCCAGCGCCCTCGCCGTCTGTGCCACCGCGGCATGCTCCACGGCGCTGACGAGAATCCGCTTTCCCTCTCTTTGCTTCGCGTGCGCAATGCCGCGCAGCGCGAGGTTATCGGACTCCGTTCCGCCGGAGGTGAAAATGAGTTCCTTCGGTTTGCATTTTAAAGTCTTCGCGATCCGCTCCGCGGCTTCCTTCAGGCGCTGTTCCGCGCGGAAGCCTCTTTTGTGCGCACTGGAGGGATTGCCGTATTCCTCCGTGTACAGCTCCTGCATCAGCGCCGCGACGGACGTGCTGCAGGGCGTTGTAGCCGCGTTGTCCAGATAGATTTCCATGTGTTCTCCCTTTATTCTTCCAGCCGGAGCATCAGATAAGCCAGCACCGCGGGGCCCGCCGTTTCCGTCCGGAGAATGCGTTTTCCCAATGTGATGGCGCGGTATCCCGCCGCCTTCGCCAGGGCAATTTCCTCTTCCTCAAAACCTCCCTCGGGACCGATCATCACCGCGACGGTCTCGCCCGGCTTCACGCCGTCCAGCAGCGCCCGGGTCTCTTCCATGCCGCCGCAGTGCTCCCCTTCGCCGCCCGCAGCGTCAAAGGCCGCAAGTTCATACGGGATGAGCTTCAGATGAAAGCCCTTCGTCCGTTCAAGCGCTTCCGCCAGCGAGACAACCTCATGCACCTGCGGAATATTCCCGCGCTTCGACTGCGCGGCAGCAGCCTCCGCGATCTTCTGCCAGCGGTGCACCTTCGCGCCGGCCTTTCGTTCATCCAGCCGCACCACGCAGCGCTTTGCCTTCACCGGACAAATCTCCGCGGCCCCCAGCTCCACCGCCTTCTGCACGATCTGTTCCATCTTGTCGCTCTTCGGCAGGCATTGTAACAATGTAATCCGCGCGGGCAGCTCCCGGCCCTCTTCCTTAATAAAGCGCAGCCTGCACAGCACATGATCGGCGCTGACTTCCTCTATGCCGAAGCGGTACTCCCGCTGCGGCTGCGCCTGCCCGTCCTCGGACAGCAGGGACGCGGACAGCTCCTCACCTTCCTTCATGCGCAGCACGCGTACGATGTGATGCACGTCCTCTCCGCGGATCAGCAGTTCCTTGCCGTCGGCGGATAACTGTTCCTGCCGGAAAAATACATGGTGCATGCCCTTACATCCTTTCTGTTACGCCGGCCGCTCCGCCGCAAAAACGCGATACCAGACAACACCACTCTCCCTGTGTGGTCACGCGGTCCGTCACAAAGCCCGCCTTTGTCAGCACCCCGCGCATTTCTTCTTCCTTTTCACAAAGAATGCCGGAGGTGATGTAGACGCCGCCCTGCTTCATAAAGCGCGGCACGACGGGCGTCAGCGGTGTCAGCACGACGGGGAGAATATTCGCGACGACAATATCATATTCTTCGGAACGCGAAAGCACTTCCTCCTGTGCCTTTTCTTCGTCAATCAGATTGCCGATGACAAGATGAAAGCGGGAAGCGTCCATCCCGTTCGCCGCAAGGTTTTCCGCCGTCGCTTCTTTGGTGAAAGCATCGAGATCGGTACCGACCGCAAGCCCCGCGCCGAACATGAGCGCAAGAATCGAAAGAATCCCGCTGCCCGTGCCGATGTCAAGAACCGCAGGTGCCGCACCCTCCGCAAGACGCGCCTCAATCTCCCCGCGCAGCGCACGGATGGCAAGCTGCGTTGTCTCATGCGCACCGGTACCGAAGGCCGTGCCGGGATCAATGCGCAGCGTATGGCGCGGTGTCTCCTTCGCGGACGCGGCTTCCGCCGTCGTCTCCCAGCTCGGCGTAATCAGGATATCATCCACCCAAAAGCTGTGGAAAAACTGCTTCCATTTATCCTTCCACTCCGCGTCGTCCGTGATGCTGACGGAAAGCGTCCCGTCGCCGATGTCCGCAAAGGCCCGAAGCTCCGAAAGCGCTTCTTCCATTTCTTCCCGCAGTGCCTCCGGGTCTCGAAGGAATGCCTCGTCCGTCTCTTCCGGATCCCCGGACAGCGCAACGCGGCCGTCTGCTTTCATGGCCGCATAAAAACTGACGTGGGCGATCCCGTCATCCACGGGATCGTCCGCGTCATAAGTATAAATCTGTTCTTTTTCCGCCGCCGTCAGCGGTACATTGTCCTCGATCTGCGCACCGCATAAACCGAGATCCGTCATGGCGCTGACGATCAGGTCTTCCGCCGCCGGTGTCGTGCGGATATTATACCGGATAAACTTGCTCACTTGCTCCAGAACTTTTTCTTCTTGGAAGACGAACTGCTCCCGTCCTCCGATTTCTTTTCCGCTTCCTGCACGCGCTTCGCTTCGTTTAAGCTGTCGCCGGTGATCGCGTCAAACTGCCTGAGCAGCTCCTTCGCTTCCTTGGTCAGCCGCTCCGGCGTCTGCGTCACCAGCGTCACGTAATGATCTCCCCTGACGTTTTTGTCCTGAATCGAGGGAACACCCTTGCTGCGCAGACGGACGCGTGTGCCCGTCGCCGTCCCCGCCTTCACGTCATAGATCACCTTGCCGTCCACCGTGTCGATCACGATGCTGCCGCCCAGCGCGGCCACCGCATAAGAAATCGGCACCGTGGAATAAATATCGTAATTATGGCGTTCAAAGGTCGGGTGGCCGGAGACGATAACTTCCACCAGAAGATCACCCCTCGCGCCGCCGCCCGTGCCGGGTTCGCCCTTTTCGCGGATGCGCACGCTCTGTCCGGAATCAATGCCCTGCGGAATGATGACGGTCACCGTCTTGCGGCTGGAAATATAGCCCGTGCCGCGGCAGTCCGCGCATTTCTCCTTGATGATCTTGCCGGAGCCCGAGCAGTCCGGACAGCTCTGCACATTGCGTACCATGCCGAAGAAGGACTGGCTCGTGAAGACGGTCTGGCCCTTGCCGTTACACTTCGGGCAGGTGGTGGGTGAGGTGCCGGGCTTCGCGCCGGAGCCCTTACAGGCCGGGCAGGGATCCTTCAGATTCAGATCCAGCTCCTTCTCACAGCCGGTAATCGATTCCATAAATGTGATGCGCACGCTGGTGCGGATGTTGGCGCCGCGGGAACTGCCGCCGCGGGACGCACGCCTTCCGCCGCCGAAGAAATCGCTGAACAGATCCCCGAACATATCGGTGAAATCCATGCCGGAGAAATCAAAGCCGCCAAAGCCGGACTGGCCGTCAAAGGCCGCGTGCCCGTACTGGTCATACTGACGCCGCTTTTCCGGATCACTTAAGACGGCGTAGGCTTCGGACGCTTCCTTAAATTTTTCCGCAGCGGCAGCATCATCCGGATTCATATCCGGATGATACTTTTTCGCCAGCACACGGTATGCTTTTTTGATTTCGTCGTCCCCGGCGTTTTTTTCAACGCCGAGGACTTCATAATAATATCTTTTTGATTCTGCCACTGTTTATCAGACCTCTCTGTAATCCCCGTCCACAATGTTGTCATCATCCGCCGCGTCGCCGGAGGCCGCACCGTCCGTAGCGCCCATGTCCGGTCCCATGCCGGGGTTGAAGTCCGGGCCGGGGCCTGCCTGTGCGCCCGCCGCGCCCTGCGCCTGCTCATACACCTTGGCAAACAGCGCCTGCGCGTCGTTCATCAGCTTCTCCTTGCCGGCCTTGATCTTGTCGATCTCATCGTCGGTGAGCTCTCTGTCCTTGGTCTGCTCCAGGAGCTCCTTCATTTCCTTGAGGTTATCCTCCACCTTCTTCTTATCATCATCGGAGATCTTGTCGCCCACATCCTGCAGCGCCTTCTCCGTCTGGAACACAAAGGAATCCGCTTCGTTTCTCGCGTCGATGCCTTCCTTGCGCTTCTTGTCCTGCGCCTCGTATTCCTGCGCTTCGCGGATGGCCTTGTCAATATCATCATCCGACATGTTGGAGCCGGCGGTGATCGTGATGTGCTGCTCCTTGCCGGTGCCAAGATCCTTCGCGGAAACATTGACGATGCCGTTCGCGTCAATGTCAAAGGTCACTTCGATCTGCGGCACACCGCGCATGGCCGGCGGGATGCCGTCGAGACGGAACTGGCCGAGGGACTTGTTGTCCTTTGCGAACTGCCGCTCGCCCTGAAGGACGTTGATGTCCACCGCCGTCTGGTTATCCGCCGCGGTCGAGAACACCTGGGAGTGCTTCGTCGGGATCGTCGTGTTGCGCTCGATGAGCCTTGTCGCGACGCCGCCGAGGGTCTCGATGGAAAGCGAAAGCGGCGTGACATCGAGCAGCAGGATATCGCCCGCGCCCGCGTCGCCCGCGAGCTTGCCGCCCTGGATGGACGCGCCGACCGCGACGCACTCATCCGGATTCAGGTTCTTGGACGGCTCCTGTCCCGTCAGCTGTTTCACCTTTTCCACGACGCAGGGTACGCGCGTGGAACCGCCGACCAACAGCACCTTCGCGATATCGCTGTTCGAAAGACCCGCGTCCTTCATGGCGTTCTGCACCGGCACGGCCGTCCGTTCCACGAGATCGTGGATCAGCTCTTCAAACTTCGCGCGGGTCAAGTCCATGTCAAAGTGCTTGGGGCCTTCCGCCGTCGCCGTGATGAAGGGCAGGTTGATGTTCGTTGTCGTGGCGGAGGACAGCTCCTTCTTCGCCTTTTCCGCCGCTTCCTTTAAGCGCTGCATGGCCATCTTGTCGCCGGAAAGATCCACGCCTTCCTTCGCCTTGAATTCGCTGACCATCCAGTTCATGATGCGCTCGTCGAAGTCATCGCCGCCGAGACGCGTGTCGCCGTTTGTCGCCAGCACTTCGATAACGCCGTCGCCGATCTCGATGATGGAGACGTCGAAGGTGCCGCCGCCCAGGTCATAGACCATGATCTTCTGCTCTTTTTCGTTGTCCAGACCGTAGGCCAGCGCTGCCGCCGTCGGCTCGTTGATGATACGCTCGACCTCCAGACCCGCGATCT
>JAFZLB010000034.1 GCA_017551665.1 Lachnospiraceae bacterium | reverse complement strand
GGTGGCGTCCGCCACGCGCAGCCGCTGCCCGGCGAGCGCTTCATGCACGGCTCTCCCGACACCGTGCGCGCGGATGACGACGCAGGCTCCCTCCGCCCCGTCGTGCACGGCTTCGAGCTCCGACGCGTCTTCGATCGTCCTCACGCCTTTTGCCGCAAGGTCTCCCGTCACGGCCTCGTTGTGCACGATCTCGCCGTAGGTGAACACCGCCCTGTTTGCGCCGTCCTCAATCTGCTTGTAGACTTCGTCCACGGCCTTCTGTACGCCGAAGCAAAAGCCTGCGTTCTGCGCTGTGATGATTTCCATGCCTCAGCCCTTCTGCTCCCATAATTCCAGCACCCGTGCGGTCACTTCCCGGATGCTCAACTCGGAGCTGTCAAGCTCTATGGCGTCGTCGGCCTTGCGTAAGGGCGAGTGGGTGCGCGTCATGTCGCGGTGATCGCGCTCTTCGATTTCCTTCGCAATCTCTTCCACCGTCACTTCCGTGTCCGGCTCTTTTTCCTTCAGCTCCAGATAGCGGCGGCGCGCGCGTTCTTCGACGGTCGCCGTCAGATAAATCTTCAGCTTCGCGTCCGGCAACACGACGGTGCCGATATCGCGCCCGTCCATGATGACGCTGTTGTCTCGCGCAATGGCCTGCTGCAGCTCCACCATGCGCGCGCGCACTTTCTCATTGGTGCTGACCGCGCTCGCCATATCGCCGGTTTCCTGCGTCCGCAGAATCGCGGTCACGTTTTCGCCGTTCAGAAAGACCTGCTGCACGCCGTCCTCAAACTGCAAAGACACATCCGCGGACGGGAGCAGCGCTTCCGCCGCCGGCATATTGCCGTCCGTAGCATTGCGAATCTCTTCCAGCCGGATGCCGCCGCGCAGCATGTGGATGGCGAGCGCCCGGTACATCGCGCCGGTGTCGACGTAAATGAAGCCGAGCTCCTTTGCGAGACTTTTTGCGATCGTGGATTTTCCCGCGCCCGCGGGACCGTCAATGGCAATGGCGTTTGTTTTGTTCATGTGTGATCCTCTCCCGTTTTTTTATTATCGTATCATACTTTTGCGGATTCCGCCGCGCTTCTTCCCGCGAGCGCGCCCGTCGACCAGGCGATCTGCAGATTGAAGCCGCCGGTCAGCGCGTCGCAGTCCAGTCCCTCGCCCGCGAAAAACAGTCCGTCGCACAGCTTTGACGCCATCGTGGACGGACGGATTTCCTTCAGCTCCACACCGCCGCGCGTGATCACCGCTTCGGAAAAACCGCGGGTGCCCGTCACCGTCACCGGCAGCGCCTTCATCAGCGCACCGAAGGCAAGACGCTGTGCCCTTGTGAGCTCTCCCGCGGGCGTGTCCGGCGCGATGCCGGCGCATTCCTCCGCAAGGGCGCACATCACCGGAATCAGTGATGCGGGAAACAGTCCGCCCAGACTGTTTTTGAACTGCCTGCGGGGCTGCGCGGAAAAGTCCCGCAACAACCGCCGGTCCAGCTCCTCCGCGCCAAGCGCGGGTTTACAGTCAATCGCAAGTCGCAGGGGCAGCGCACCGTGTCCTTCTTCCCCGGCCCCCGCACCGTCATGCAGCGCGTCGTTCAGCAGGGCACAGGCCGTCAGCACCAGCGGGCCGCTGACGCCGAAATGTGTAAACAAAAGCTCGCCCTGTTCGTCAAAGCGCATCTTCTTCCGCGCCTTCCCGCTGCCGCCCCCCGCCTTTGTTTCCGCGGGTGCGGGCAGCATATACAGTCGTACGTTTTTGAGCGTCAGTCCCTGCAGCTCTTTGTGCCAGGCTTCCGCCGTCTCAAAGGGCACCAGCGAAGGCCGGCATTCCGTGACCTGATGTCCCGCGCTTTTCGCAAAGCGGTAGCCGTCGCCCGTCGCGCCCGTCGCGGGATAAGACAGCCCGCCCGTCGCGATGATGACCGCTTCCGCCGTAAGGCTTGTGCCGTCCGCAAGCAGCACCCCCCGCACGCGCCCGTCCTCCGTCAGCAGCTCCCGCACGCGCGTGCCGTAACGTACGCACACGCCGAGACGCTCCATCTCCTTTGTCAGCACGCGGATGATGTCGGAGGATTTGTCGGAGACGGGAAAGACGCGTCCGCCCCGCTCCGTTTTGAGCGGACATCCGCGCTCCGAAAAAAAGCGCTGTACACTGCCGCTGTCGCAGCCGTATACCGCGCTGTACAAAAACTTCTTTCCCCGTATCGTGTGTTCTAAGATTTCTTCCGCGCCGCAATCGTTTGTCAGATTGCAGCGTCCCTTGCCGGTGATGTAAATCTTTTTTCCGGCCTTGTCGTTCTGCTCCAGCACCGTCACCCGCGCACCCGCCGCAGCCGCGTGAATCGCGGCAAACATGCCGGCCGCGCCGCAGCCGATGACAAGCACATCCGTCCCGCTTTCCGCAGACGTCATTGGAAATCCCGGTAGCAGGTCTGCAGCAGGGTTCTGCTTTCTTTATCGTCCAGATCATAGTCCCCGGTGACGGCCATGCAGGCGGCACCGTGAATGAAAATCCACATCCGCATAAACAGGCGGTTGGCGTCCGCGCAGCCCCGCTCTCTCGCACGGGAAGCCTCCTTTGCCACGGCGTCCCCCGTCCCGTTGATCAGGTCATACATGCTGCGCTTGCCCTCCATTTCCTCCGCGAGAAAGAGCAGGCGGAACAGATGCGGGTAAGAACGCGCAAAGCCGACGTAGGCCATGCCCAGATCCACAAAAGGCGTGTCGTCGTACTTGACATAGTCCCTGTAATAATCCGCGTAGAAGGCAGCAGCGCGTGCGTAAACATCCCGCTTCAGCGCTTCCATGTTTTCGTAAATCCGGAAAATCGGCTGGGTGGAACAGCCCGCTTCCGCCGCGAGTCCGCGGGAGGTAATGCGGTCGAATCCCTGCTTCTTTGTGATGCGGAATGCCGCTTCGATAATTTCTTCCTGCGTGATGGTGGCCTTTCTGGACATGATTCACCTCCGTGAAAAATGCTGGTCACTTTGATATCATTCGTTATTGTAACATCTGTTTCTTCTGCTGTCAATGGGGGAAACCGCGCTTATTTCACGCTTTCCGGCAGGAGTGCGCGGATTTCACGCGTATAGCTACGATAGGCGGAGGGAATGGCGTACACGCTCTCGATTTCCCTGCGGTTCACCATAAAATAATCCCCGGTTGCGTCCGCGTAGACCAAAAAGCCCGTCATCTTCCACTCCACATGCGTAAAGATATGCTTCGCTTCCGGCAGGGGCAGCACGCGCAGAACGCTCACCCCCTGCTGCTTCAAAAAACGTAAGACTGTTTGGCGCGTCGCTTTTTTTTCGAGGCAGGGATATTCCCAGAGCCCCGCGAGCAGACCCTTCTCCGGACGCTTTTGCAGCGCGACCCGCTCCCGGTCGCAGATCAAAAGCACGGTGCGTTCTTCCATCCGCCTCGCCTTCTTCGCGCTCTTCACCGGATACGCGGCTTCCGTGCCCGCAAGATGCGCCTCGCAATAGCGCGCAAGCGGACAGTCCGTACAGAGCGGGCTTCCGTTCGGCAGACAGACGGTGGCCCCCAGCTCCATCAGCGCCTGGTTGAAGCTGCCGCAGGCGGCGTCCTCTTTTGGCAGAAAGGATGCTTCAATCCGTTCCCGGACGGCACGCTTTGTCTCTTCCTTCGCGATGTCGCTCGCGTCCGCGCAGAGTCTGGCCGTCACGCGCAGCACGTTGCCGTCCACGGCGGCGGCGCGTTTCCCGAAAGCAATCGAAGCGATTGCGCCCGCCGTGTAATCGCCGATGCCGGGAAGTCTCTTTAACGCGGACACTTCCTCCGGCATCCTGCCGTCCAGTTCCTCCGTGATGATCCGCGCGGCCTTCTGCAGATTGCGGACGCGGGAATAATAGCCCAGCCCCTCCCAGAGCTTCAGCAGCTTTGTTTCTTCGCAGGCGGCAAGCGCCGCGATGTCCGGCAGCGCACGCAGAAAACGTTCATAATACGGCTTCACCGCTTCCACCCTCGTCTGCTGCAGCATAATCTCCGACAGCCAGACATGGTAAGGCGAAGGATCCTCGCGCCAGGGCAGCGCGCGGTGTCCCTTTGCATACCAGGCGAGCAGTGCCCGCGTGATGCTCTCTTCCTTTGTGTTCCGGGATGTTTGTTTCACGGACTTAAGGATACTCCTGCAGGGGCAGCATGTCCGGATAACAGATGTTGCAGGAGGTTTTTCCCGTCTCGTCGTCGATGATCATCAGCGCGTAGGAAGGGCGTCCGTCCCTTGTCTTCGGCTGTGCGATGGAACCCGGGTTCAGTACATAAACGCCGTCCTCCATGACGGCCTCCGGGATATGCGTGTGTCCGTACATGGCGATGTCGCAGTCATGCTCCATGGCCTTGCTGATCAGCTTTCCGGCGCTGTTTTTGACGCCGTGCAGATGTCCGTGCACCAGAAAGACGCGGTGATGCGCCAGTTCAAAGATCAGCTCCTGCGGATAGGCACCGGGCCGGTCACAGTTTCCCTGCACGGCCTTCACCTGATAATCCGTTTTGCCCAGCACCGCCTTCAGATCATCGCAGACATCACCGCAGTGAATCAGCACATCGATGGGCCGGTGTGCGTCAATGACCTTTTTCATTTCATAAAAGCTGCCGTGCGTATCGGACACGATCAGAATTTTCATACGGAGCCTCCTTAACCTCCAAATTGTATCATGTCGGCCGCAGAATAAAAAGATTGTTTTTGCTGAAAAATGTGATATAATATGTTACGCTTGTGTCCGTAGCTCAGCCGGATAGAGCAACGGCCTTCTAAGCCGTGGGTCGGGGGTTCGAATCCCTTCGGGCACGTATGGTGGATATAGCGTAGTTGGTTAACGCGCCAGATTGTGGTTCTGGAGATCGTGGGTTCAAGTCCCATTATCCACCCTCGCTACGCTCGGGTGAACCGAGAGATGCACAACGCGCGGCAAGGTATGCTGCTTCGCAGCACCGCGCGTGCGCGCGAATCCGCCAAGGCGGATTCGATCTCCATACGCTCGGGTGAACCGAGACTATTGGGGCATGGTGGGCTGTCGCCAAGCGGTAAGGCACAGGACTTTGACTCCTGCATTCGTGGGTTCGAATCCCGCCAGCCCAGTGGATGAGCCACTAGCTCAGTCGGTAGAGCACTTGACTTTTAATCAAGTTGTCCAGGGTTCGATTCCCTGGTGGCTCATGGAAAAACCGCGCATCTCCTCAGGGAAATGCGCGGTTTTGTTATACTGACCTGTTCTTCTCAGAATCCCACATAAAACTCATTCATGTCCACGCGCGTGTTGATGCCGGGCACGGAGCCGCTGGAGGAATACTGCCAGATCTCATAGTGCGTGCCGTCCCAGGTCGGCGCCGTCCAGTACTGTGCCAGCCAGATCGTGTACGGCGTCAGCTGCGACATGTCGATGTGATTGGTCATCCAGTTTTTGTTGGCATAGATGCCCGCCTTGTAGCCGCCGTTCGTGATCGTCTGGCAGAAGGCCTTGCAGACGGCGGTGCGCGTCGCCTTGTCGATCTTGTCCCCGCGACCGTTGCTCGTCTCCACATCGAGGAAGATCGGCAGCGATACGTTGTAGCCCTTCACGGCGTTCAGGCACCACTGTGCTTCTTCGATGGCCTCGGCCTCGTTGAGCGCCTGGGTCACAAAGTAGATGCCGACCTTCACGCCCGCGGCAGTCGCGTTCTTCATGTTCTGATGATACTTTTCGTCCTGGGTATAGGCCGCGCTCACGCTGCCGCGGTAGCCCAGACGGATGATGGCGTAAGAAACGCCGGAATTTTTCACCGCGCCCCAGTTGATGTCATACTGCCAGGAAGAGACGTCGATGCCGGTGGCCACAGGCGTGCGGTGAATCAGTCGTCCCTCTCTCTTGCCGTTGTTCTGGTAATGCTTCCAGAGCAGGTCCTTATTGTAGCCGAAGGCAGCCTTCAGATCCGGATACAGATCCGCGTATTTTTTGTAATGAAAATTGTCATAGGTGACGAACTTCGCGGCGGCTTCCACGGTGGCCGCGGCATAGGCACCCGCGCCCTGGCTCTGGGTCTGCTGTCCTCCCGCGGCAGGCGCAGGCGTGCGCGGCGCGCCGATGACATAGGCCTTGCGGCCTTCCTTCACGCCGAAGTTCTGGTAATGATTCCAAAGCTTGTCCCTGTCTTCGCCGAAGGCACTCTTTAAGTCGGCATAATCCTCCGCGTAGCGGGCGGCGTCAAAATTGTCCTTTGTCAGTGCCGCGTTCGGATCCGGCATCCCCACGTCGCCGTTCGTCGCGTAGGCGATGCGGTTCTCCTTGACCCCGTATTTGACATAATGATTCCACAGCTTGTCGTGATCATAGCCGTGCTCCGCCTTGACGTCCGCGTACTGGTCCGCGTATCTCTTGGAATCGAAGTTATCGCTCGTCAGCGGCGTTGCGGCGCTTGCCGTCAG
Source organism: Lachnospiraceae bacterium (assembly GCA_017551665.1). GTDB lineage: Bacteria > Bacillota > Clostridia > Lachnospirales > Lachnospiraceae > Butyrivibrio. Next base: position 1,351 of record JAFZLB010000034.1, on the reverse strand, counting down.
CGTAGCGCCAAAAAACGTCATGCCCGCCAGCAAAACGGCGGCCAGACGGTACTGCCATTTCCTGTTCACCTTCTTCATACGTTTTCCTCCAAATGTCGCTTTATGATATGATACCTGTCTATCTTACTACATTTTGCGCAATCCTGCATCCCCCAAAAGCCGAGAATGGTGTACAATGGTATGGTATCGCTTTTGGAAAGGAAAAACAGACAGATGAAAACCGTATTATTTGACCTCGACGGAACCCTGCTCGACACGGAGCGCATTTACCAGAAATACTGGCAGATTGCCGCAAAGGAAGCGGGCTACGACATCGCGCCGGAGACCTTCCTGGAATTCCGCAGCATGGCAAGCGCCTTCGCGCGGGAGAAAATGAAGGGCATCGTGGGCAACGATACCGCTTATGACGAGATCCGCAATCTCCGCAAAAAATACATGAACGAAGAAATGGCGCAGCGGGACATCCCCTTAAAGAAAGGCGCGAAGGAAGCTCTTGCGCTCCTGCGCGAAAATGGCTTTCATCTCGCGGTCGTCACCGCGACCGCGGAAAAACAGGCCGAAGAATACATTGCGCGCGCCGGTCTGTCCGGTGCCCTGGACAAGCTCATCAGCGCGCACATGGTCAAGAACGGAAAGCCCGCGCCCGACGTCTATCTCTTTGCCTGCGAAACGCTGGGCGTTGCGCCAAACAGCGCCTTCGCCGTGGAGGACGCGCCGAACGGCGTCATCTCCGCGTCAGACGCCGGCTGCCGCGTCATCATGGTACCGGACTTAAGCGAGCCGGACGACGCCCTGCGCACGCGCCTGGCCTTCTGCGCGGAAGACCTGATGGCCGCCGCGCAGTACATTCTTGGTAATCATACACTTTTTTGAGTAAAAACAGGAAACGTGATGAGAAAGAAGTCAGTGTCAGCATGCCTTATGGCGATTCATTTCGCGGAGGGATAAAAAATGCGTTTTCCGGTATTGATAAAGCACGAGGATTTGGGCTATGTGGCAACGGAGATCAGCAGCGGCGTTGCATCACAGGGCGAAACCGTAGAAGAGGCAATGGATATGCTGAAAGAGGCACTGGAACTTTACTACGAAGACAGTGAACCGGGAGCGGAAGACACGGCAAATTGTTTCCTGACAACGATGGAGGTATCCGTCTGATGCCGTCGAAGTATCCTGTATTGTCTCCTGATGATGTGACGCGTATTCTGGAACGAGCGGGTTTTTCCTTTGTATCTCAAAAAGGAAGCCACATGAAATACTCTGACGGAGTGTAGACCGTCGGTTCTGCGCCGACTGGTGCAATGCGTCCGGGGGACGCATGTATTGCACGAGCGGAGACCGAACCCCCGGGTTC
>JAFZLB010000005.1 GCA_017551665.1 Lachnospiraceae bacterium | reverse complement strand
TTGTTGACAGCGTCCTTCAACGCCTTGCCCGCTTTGAACTTCGGAGCCTTCGAAGCTTTGATCTTGATTTCTGCGCCGGTCTGAGGGTTGCGGCCCGTGCGAGCGGCTCTCTTGCCGACTTCAAACGTGCCGAATCCGACGAGCTGTACCTTGCCGCCCTTCTTCAGTTCTTTCTCGACGGCTTCCACGAAGGAATTAAGAACGGTCTCGTTTTCCTTTTTGGACAGCTTGTTGATTTTTGCCATTGCTTCGATCAGTTCTGTTTTGTTCATGTGGGTTCTCCTCCTTTTTTCTACCCTGTGGATTTGGATGCGATGCTTTGTTTTCAAAAGCACATTACTTATTTTACCGCGAAATTCCGCGCTTGTCACCTGTTTTTTGCCGAAAAAACAAAGTTTTTCCCGTTTTTTTTACACGGAATCGGGTAATTCCAGTGTTTTTTCAATATTAAGGCGCACACACAAGGCCACAAAATCATCGAGCGGCACATTCTGAATCTGCTTGTTGGAACCGCGCACGTTGATGGATACCGTGCGTTCCGCGGCTTCCTTGTCCCCGAGCACGATGATGAAGGGATCCTTTAAGTTCTTGTATTTCTTGATCTTCTCCTTCATGTTATTGTCGGAATAATCCGCCTCACAGCGTACGCGCGCGGCGGCCAGTTTCTTTGCGACTTCCTTCGCGTAATCGTTATGCTCCGTGCGGATCGGCACGATGCCGACCTGATACGGCGAAAGCCAGAAGGGAAACGCGCCCTTGAAGTTTTCGATGATGACGCCGATGAAACGCTCCAGCGAACCGTAGATCGCGCGGTGAATGACGACGGGCGTTTTCTGCGTGCCGTCCTGTGCCGTGTACTTCAAACCAAAATTCAGCGGCAGCTGGAAGTCCAGCTGGAAGGTGCCGCACTGCCACTCGCGTCCCAGCGCGTCCTTGATCATCAGGTCAATCTTCGGTCCGTAGAAGGCGCCGTCGCCCTCGTTGATCTCATAGCCGCCCTCGCCGTACTTTTTGTCGAGGATGCGCTTCAGAGCCGCCTCCGCGTCGTTCCAGACATTGATATCGCCCATGAAATCTTCCGGGCGCGTACTAAGCTCCGCGCGGTAGGTCACACCGAAGGTGTTGTAAATCTCGTCCGCGATCGCGAAGATATCGTTCACCTCGTCCTCGATCTGCGATTCCATGACAAAGGTGTGGTCGTCGTCCTGACGGAATTCCTGCACGCGCAAAAGCCCGTTCATCTGTCCGCTCTTTTCTTTTCTGTGCAGCACATCCATTTCGGAAAAACGGATGGGCAGATCACGGTAAGAACGCGTCTGCGAACCGAAGACCTTCATGGCGTTCGGGCAGTTCATGGGCTTGGCGGAAAAGATGTCCGCCGTTTCCTCCGGCTCCATGTCAAACTTGCCTTCCTCCGTGAGCACGAGCTTTCCGTTCTCGTCGCGATGCAGCTCCGGCACCACAAACATATTGGTCTGGTAATGTGCCCAGTGTCCGCTCGTCAAGTACAGCGAGCGGTTGTTGAAGACGGGACCGGAAATTTCCTGATAGCCGTGCACGTCCTGGATCTCTCTGGAATACGCCAGCAGGTTCTGATACAGACGCCAGCCGCGGGGCAGCCAGTAGGGCATACCGGGCGCGGTCTCGTCGAACATGAACAGCTCCAGCTGCGTGCCCAGCTTTTTGTGATCGCGTTCCATCGCTTCCTTCACGAAAGCAAGATGCTCCTTCAGCGCATTCTTGTCCGGATAGCAGTAGAAATAAATCCGCTGCAGACGGTCGCGCTTTTCGTCGCCGCGCCAGTAGGAACCGGACACGCTCTTCACCTGGAAGGCCGCGTTCATCAGCTCCTGCGAATTGTCCACATGCGGTCCCCGGCACAGATCGATGAAATCATCGCCCGTGTTATAGGTCGTGATCGTCTCGTCCTCCGGCAGGTCGTTGATGAGCTCAATCTTGAACTTCTGATTCTTGAAAATGTCGAGCGCTTCCTGCTTTGTGACGACCTTGCGCGTCCAGGCTTCGCGGCGCTTGAGAATCTCACGCATCTTATCCTCGATGACCTTGAAATCCTCCGGCACGACCGCGCGGGGCAGTTCAAAGTCATAGTAAAAGCCGTCGTCGATCTGCGGCCCGATGGCGTACTGCACCTCGTCCTTGCCGAAAATCTCAATCACCGCCTTCGCCATCACATGGGCGAGCGAGTGCCGGTATACTTCTAAATACTGTTCCTTCTCCATGTCCTTAACCCCTTCCGTGACATTTCTTATACTTCTTTCCGCTGCCGCAGGGGCAGGGATCGTTCGGCATCACCTTCACCGCGTCGCGCCGGAAGGTGCCGGAATTGATCTGTTCCTTGTACAGCTCCTTCCGCTCTTCCTCCGTGAAGATCTTCTCCCACTCCGGCAGATTGTACAGCCAGTCCGCCTTCGCGGCGACCATGTTTTTGTACAGCTCCTCTTTGACGAAGCCAAGCTGCACACCCGTCTCCTCCGTCATATCCTCCATCGGATTGGGCTCTTGCAGGGAATCGTTGATGCCGTCCAGAAATCCGGTCATCTCCATGATGCTCATGCCGTAGCGTTCCGCAAGCTCCTGCACCGTGCCGCTCACCGTCGTCTCCGGCTCCGCGAGCAGCTGCCGGTAAATCTCCGTTTCTTTTTTGAAATACTCCTCCCAGAGCTTTTTCTGTTTTCCGGCGTCCATTCCGTCGCCGTAGGCGATGTCCCGCCACTGTTCCAATAATGCCATACGCTTTCCTCCTTCTGTGATGAACCCAATTATTATATCACTTTATTTCTGTTTGTGGTATACTGTATGCTGTTACGCGAACCATGTGCGGGGAGAAGCTTTGGACGAGAAACACATTTACGAAATCCTGAATCTCGCGGAAGACGAGGTGGACGCCGTTTCCGACGCCCGCGTGGTGCCGCGCGCCCAGGAGGACGAGTCCGAAGAGCATTACGTTTCCCGGCCTTCCAAGTCCGGGGAGCGCAGCGCAGCGAAAAGCAAAAGCAGCGGCAAAAAAAAGACGGCCGCAAAGGACGTCAAAAAGAAAAGCGCCGCAAAAAAGGAATCTCCCGCAGCGGCCGCGGCAGCCGATATCGCAAAGGCCAATGCCGCGGCGGCAAAGGTCTCCAAGGGCGGCGATGCAGCGGAAGCGCTTCCCATCATCAACGGGGTTCCCACGGAGCGCCGCAAAAAGCCGCGCACGAAACCGGATCCGGAATATGATCTGCGTTATCCCGACTACACGATCCAGCTCACAAAGGGCCTGACGAACACCGTCGTCAAGCGCGTCTATCTCGCGCACAAGAAGGGACAGTTCCTTTTGCTTTCCGCCTTTCTGCTCGGCCTTCTCGTGTTGTGCTTTATTGTGTTTGCCGTCATCCAGCTCGTCTTTTCGCAGCGGCGCTTAAACGAACGCGCCACGGAGATTGCCTCGCTGCGTTCGCAGATCGAGACGCTTTCCGAAGACAACGCGGAGCTGCGCAACCGTGTGACTCAGCTCTCCGTCTCCGTAAACCGCAACATTGAGGACCGGCGCGCACAGGCCGCGGCCGATGAAGAAGCGCTGATGCCCAAGGGCTTTCCGCTGTCCCAGTACGCGGTCTTTGAAATTGTCACGGAAGAGGATCTCCCCGCGCTCTTACGCGCGCAGGAAGGAGAGGATGCCGCGGACGAAGAAAACACGGATGAAGAAAACGCAGACACGGACGCGGAGCCTGTCGAAGCGGCCGAAGACGAAGAGAATACAGACGAAGAAAACACGGACGACGAAAACACCGACACCGACGAAGCGCCTGAAGACGAAGAACCCGCCGCGCCCGCCGCGCCGGAATTCGTCGCACATTTCGAAGCCCCCGTGGGCAGCCGCGTCTTAGCCTCCGGCGGCGGCGTCGTGACCCGCGTGATTCCGGATGATCAATACGGCACGCGCCTGGTGGTGGATCACCGCAACGGCTACACCAGCGTCTACCGCAACCGCGCGGAAGCGAAGGTCAAAGTCGGCGACAGCGTAAAGCGCGGTGACACGCTCTTTGTCATCGGGGAAGAACATACCAGATTCGGTTACCAGATCCGTTACAACGAAACGGCCCTGGATCCCTCGGAACTGATTCAGATCGGCGGCTGATCCTCTTCCTTGAGCCGCGCGAAAATGATGTCATAGCCGTCCTCGCCGTAGGCCAGGGAACGGTTGACGCGGGAAATCGTGGCGGTGGATGCGCCCGTGGACTCCGCAATCTCCAGATAGGTCCGGCCCTGCCGCAGCATTCCCGCAACGGCAAGGCGCTGCGACATCGACAAAAGCTCTCCCACGGTGCACAGATCCTCAAAGAAGGCCGCACACTCCGCCTTTGTCTCCAGCGTCAGGATTGCGTCAAACAGTCTGTCCACTTCCTTCGTCTGCAGTTTTTTGTTCATGCCGTACCCGTCCTTTTCCCTTCCGCATCAGGCGAAAACCTCAAACAGTTTAACACGCTGAAGTGTGAAAGTAAAGTGCGATTTCTCCGGATTTCACCCCGTTCCGTTTTTTTTCTTTACTTTTTTCAGATTGTGTGCTAACCTTTTTTGATGTAACGGTTTTATGTTTTTTTTGGAGGTATATGTAATGAACAAAGGTACTGTCAAGTGGTTCAACAACCAGAAGGGCTATGGCTTCATCTCCGACGAGGCCGGAAACGACGTCTTCGTGCACTATTCCGGACTCAACATGGAAGGCTTCAAGTCCCTCGACGAGGGCGCAGCCGTGGAGTATGAGGTCGTGCAGGGTGAAAAAGGACCGCAGGCCGTCAACGTCAACAAGCTGTAATCCCTCACAGGAGACGGCGCATTTAATCAGACATACATTCGTACCTTTTTGTTAAGAAAGTATTTCTTGGGGAAGTTGCAATGTAAGAATGATTAAGAGAAGATCCGGGCATTCCGCCCGGATCTTTTTTTTACAAAGAGGATTTCCGCAGGCTCAGCCGTCGCAGACACTGAGGATTTCCGCAAGCGACAGCGTACCGCCGTATAAATCCAGGGCGCTGCCCACCGTGAAGTCCAGGGCTCCGCGGCCCGCGTCCCGTAGCATCTCAATATCCGCCAGATCCCTTATGCCGCCGGCGTAAGTCAGGGGACGCCTGCCCCAGGCGCCGAGCGTGCTCACCAGCGGCAGTTCAATGCCTTCCTGCTTGCCCTCCACATCCGTCGCGTGAATCAGAAACTCGTCGCAATACGCGGAGAGCATATCCAGTGTTTCCTCCTTCACCTCCGTCGTCGTGTCATGGCTCCAGCGGTCCGTCACGACAAGGTATCTGCCGCCGCGGAAACGGCAGCTTAAATCCAGCACCAGATGTCCCTTTCCCACGCTCTCCTTCATCTTCTCCAGGCGCGGCAGATCAATGCGCCCGTTGCGGAACACATAGCTCGTCACGATGACATGCGAGGCCCCCGCGTCCAGAAAGAAGGCCGCGTTCTCCGGCGTGATGCCGCCGCCGATCTGCCAGCGTCCCGGCGCTTCCTTCAGCGCCTTCACGGCCTCGTCGCGCGTGGCCTCGTAATAAGGATGCGTCACGGGATTCAGGATGATGATGTGTCCGCCGGAAAGATTCTGGCCGGCAAAGGCACGCGCAAAAAAGGCGGCGTCCTGCGCCGCCGTGAAATTGACCGTACCCGCTTCGCCCCCCTCCGTCAGGGAACTGCCGACGATCTGCCGGACACGGCCGTTATGAAGATCGATACAGGGTCTGAATTTCATCCGATGACATCCTGCATGGAATACAAACCGGCGGGCTTTCCGGCAAGGAAGGCCGCCGCCTCCAGTGCGCCCTTCGCGAAGATCGCGCGGGACGAAGCGGAATGCGAAAGCGTAATCACCTCATCCGTCCCGGCAAAGAGCACATCATGTTCGCCGACAATGGTGCCGCCGCGAACGGCGCTGATGCCGATCTCTTCCGCCGTCCTTGCGCGCTTTTCCGCGGAACGGTCAAAGACATAAGAGACCTCCGCCTTTTGCAGCGCGTCCTTTGCGGCATCCGCGAGCGCCAGTGCCGTGCCGCTCGGGGCGTCTAACTTTCTTCTGTGATGCTTTTCGACAATCTCAATATCAAAGCCTGCCGCGTGCAGCTTCGGCGCGATCTCTCCGACGAGCTTTAAGAGCACATTGACGCCGAGGCTCATGTTGGCGCTCTTCAAGACCGGAATCCGCTTTGCCGTCTCCCGCATCTTTTCCGTCTGCGCTTCGGACAACCCCGTGGTGCAAAGCACGAGCGGCAGCTTCTTCGCGGCGCAGGCATCCAGCAGTCCGTCCGTTGCCGCCGCCACGCTGAAATCAATGACGACATCCGCTTCCTCTTGGACCTCCTCCGTCCGGGCATAGACCGGGAAGGCACCGGAGGGCGTTCCCGCGGTATCCACGCCCGCGACGATCGTAAGGCCCTCGCGTTCCGCGGCGAACTGTTCCACCGTCCGCCCCATATAGCCGTTGGCGCCGTGCAGAATCACGCGGATCATAAGAGTCCGTACTCCTTCATTTCTTTTTCCAGCAGCGGCCGGTTCGCGTCGGACATCGGCGTCAGCGGCAGCCGCATGGACATGGATTCAAAGCCGAGCAGCTCCAGTCCGTACTTGACGGGAATCGGGTTCACTTCGCAGAACAGTGCCTTGATCAAAGGCATGGCCTTCTGCTGCAGTTTTCCCGCGGTTTTGTAATCCCCTTCCAGACACTTTGCGCAGATCTCATGGGTTTCCTTCGGTGCGATGTTGGAAAGCACACTGATGACACCCTTTCCGCCGAGCGCCATCACCGGAACGATGACATCGTCATTACCGGCGTACACCGTCAGGTCCTCTCCGCAAAGGTGCATCGTCATCGCGCACTGGGCGAGATCGCCCGTCGCGTCCTTGATGCCGCGCACGTTCTTTGTTTCCTTCACAAGCCGCGCCATGGACTGCGGCGAGATATTGGAGCCCGTGCGGGACGGAACGTTATACACGATCACCGGGATGTTCACCGCTTCCGAAACGGCGGTGAAATGCCGCACCATGCCGTCCTGCGTTCCCTTGTTGTAATAAGGCGTCACGGACAGCAGCGCGTCCGCGCCGAAGGCCTCTGCTTCTTTCGAAAGCTCCACGGCGGTATAAGTGGCATTGGAGCCCGCGCCCGCCACGACCGGAATGCGGTGATCCACGCGCTTGATGCAGTGCTTCACCACCTCGATATGCTCCTCTTCGGATAAAGTCGCACTCTCTCCCGTCGTGCCGCAGACGATGATGGCGTCCGTGCCCTTCTCAATCTGAAACTCGATCAGACGGTCAAAGGCATCATAATCCACCGCGCCGTCCGCTTTGAATGGGGTCGCAATCGCGACGCCCGCGCCTGTAAACATGTCCATGGATATCCCCCTTTGTGAAAGACGTCAGCCTGTAAAAAAGTATAGCACCACGCGCCCGATTTTTCAATCACCGCGGCAGTCAGCGCGTGGACAAAAAGGCGTGCTCCCTCGCCGCTTCTTCGTCATCCGGAAATCGCTGCATGTATTCTTCCATAAGCTTGCGCGCCTTCGAAAAATCCCCGAGATACTCATACGCGGTGATCTCATTCCGCGCGAGCGCCCGGTACGCCTCCGCGTCCTGCAGCGCCTTGCCCTGCTCAAAATCCGCGATGGCCAGGCGGTAATCCCCCTGCTCCATCCGGCAGATGCCGCGCCGGTTCAGGATCCTCGCGTCCTGCGTCTCGTTTTCCAGATAGTCCGTATACACATCGACGGCATAGCCGAAATCCCCCTGCCGCTCGCCGGTGAGTCCCAGCATCAGCACGGTCTGGGCGCGTTCCTCCCCGCGCGAAGAGGTCAGAGCCTTTTCCAGCAAAGACTGCGCCTCCGCGTTGTTGCCGAGGTAATACGCGGCCTTTCCCTTTTCGTAATAACTCATCGCGTTGCCAAAGCTGTTCAGCGCTTCCTGCAGCACCGACTTCCCCGCGTCCTCATAGCCGGCCTCCGCGTAAGCGAGATAGATCCGGATGCGCAGGTCCATATCACGGTTCTGCAGCCGGACGGCCGCGTCAAAGTCCGCCGTGGCGTCCGTCAGGCGGTCCAGCTTCAGCTTCGCTTCCCCGCGCTCATACAGCGTTTCCGCGTCCGAGGGACGCAGCGCCAGGACGTGATCATACACCGTCACCGCTTCTTCATACGCACCGAGGCGCTTCTTGCATTCCGCGAGATACAGATTCATGTCGTAATCCATCGCGTCGGGAATGCCGTCCGAACGGGACAGCGCGGACTGAAAGGCCTCCGCGGCTTCCGCGTAACCCGCGTTTCGGAGATAGGCGATGCCCATGAGACGGTAGGCCTGTCTCGCGTCCTCCCCCGTTACGATCGCGGTCTTCGCTTCCTCCACGGCCTGCGTGTAATTCAGCGCGGTGATCGCTTCCTCCGCCGCCTTCGTGTGCGCCCCCGGTTCCGGACGGGAAGCACAGGCGGCAAAAAGCAGCGCACTGCCAAGCAGCACTGCGGCGAAAGCAAAATGGATGCGCTTTGTCTGTAAACGGATTCTTTTCATGGAACCTGATCCGGCGAAAAACATCAGTTGTTCAGCTCAACAATACGTACCTGCGCGTCCTGCGCCCTGCGGGTGCCGGGGAAGAGGGTTACGACGCTGTCATAGAGGAGTTTTGCGCGTTCGCTGTCACCGGACAGACGCACGGCCTCCGCCAGGTTGTACAGCGCGTCCGCGTCCTCACGGTTGTACTGCACCGCCAGTGCGTAGCGCTTCACCGCTTCCGCGTAATTCCCGTCACGAACGGCATTGACGCCCTGCGTCGTGTAAAACTCGGACAGCTCACTGCCCGCGGACGCCACGAGCGCGTCATACAATGTGCGGTAGCCGGGAATCTGCGTCCGGTCCACATCCTCCTCCGTGACGTTTTCCAGCGCGCCGGCCAGTGCGGCGATGTCATCCTGTCCGGACATCACGAAGGCCACGGCCCGCATCAGTCCGTCCATATTGCCCGTGCTGCTGTCCCTGCCCTCGTACACCTCCAGCCTCGACGAAAGCGTCTGCATCTGCTGTTCCAGTTCCCCGACCTGACGCTCATATTCCGAAAGCTTCGCGGCGCGGGAATCCGATTCCTCGCTGATGGCCGCGATGCGTTCATTGCTCTCCATCTGTGCGCTGCGCGTCCGCCCCGGCACCACCAGCATCGCCGTTGTAACAATGCCAAGCACCAGACCGAAGACCACGCTGATGACGGAAAGTGCACCGCCCGTGCCGAAGGTACGCGCCGGCTGGATGATGGTGTCATTGCCGCTGCGGTAGGCCACGGCCTGCTGTCTGCCGTTTTTCTTTGTCTGCTCTTCCTCTTCCCGGATGGCGTTCTTTTCGCGGACGACGCGGTCAATCTCCTTGAAATAGCGGATTGTCTTGTCGCTGGCGATATCGATTTTCTGACATTCGGAAAGCTCATAGCGCGCCCTGGCAAAATCCTTTCTGCGGATGTACAGCAGTGCCAGCAGCTGTCTTGCCTTGAGCAGATGCGGATTGAGCTGCAGCGATTTCTTTAACTGAATCCGCGCCGCGTCCAGATGCCCCTTCCGGGCGCTGCGGAGCGCGAAGTTGTATTTTTTGATGGCGCGGTTCATCCGCTCAAGATTGCCGGGCTTGTTCCGGAGTTCGTCCAGATACCCGTCCACCGGATTGCCCTCCGGCTGCAGATTTCTGGAGACCACCCACTGCGTAATGGCCTGCACGGTCTCTCCCGTCTCATAGTAAATCAGCCCCAGCAGATTGCGGGCGCTGATGTTGTTCTTATCCAGTTTCAGGCACATGGTAAGGGCGCGGATGGCGCCGGTTAAGTCCCTGGACTGCGCGCGGTCCAGACCGTCGTTATAATACACGCCGGACAGCGTCATAATGTCCCTGTAAGTGGCAAGCGGCGCGCCGCAGGAAGGGCAGACCGCGCCCTCGGCGTCAAAGCCGCAGTTATAACAACGCATCCGGCACCTCGAAATCCTGCGGAGCAAATTGCTGCGCGTTCTGCATGAAGTCCGCTGGCACGTTCATCGCCGTGCGCGCGGCCTCTTCCCGGGCTTCCATAATGATGCCCAGCGCAACATCCGCCATATCATCCAGATCCTGGTTGCGGATGGCGCTCTCCGCCTGCTCCACCTCCATGATCGGCTGGTATCGTCTCAGTTCTTCCTCAAAATTTATCACGAAGTTTTCCCTTGTCCGCTTCCCTGTCTGTGGCGGGCGGCATTATTGCAGTGCCGACAGCCGCTCCTGCACCTGCGCGTAGGTCTGTTCATACTTCTGCTGCTTCTCTTTTTCTTCCGCGATCTTTTCCGGCGGTGCCTTGGAAAGAAACTTCTCATTCGCCAGCATGCCCTTCGAGCGCGCCAGTTCTTTTTCCAGACGTTCCTTTTCCTTTGTCAGGCGTTCGATCTCCGCGGATATGTCCACGAGCTCCGACAGCGGAATATAAATCACCGCGTCCGCCAGTACCACGGAGGCCGCGTCATCCGCGATGCCCGTCTTGTCCGTCTGGCAGACGGATTCCGATGCGTGCGAGAGCGTCTCGAAGAAGAGTCTGCTCTTTTCAAACACGCTGCGCGTCGCCTCGTTTTCGCTCACGACAAAGACCTTGGTCTTTTTCGAAGGCGCGACGTTCATTTCACTGCGCAGATTGCGGATGCCGCGCACCGCTTCCTTGATCAGGGAAATCTCGCGCTCATCCTCCGCAAAGCACAGGGCCTCGTCATAAAGCGGCCAGTCGCTGATCATGATGGATTCCGCAAAGCGCGAACGCTCCGCACTGCCCGCGTCGCCGACGAAGGTCTGATAAATCTCCTCGGTCACAAAAGGCATATAAGGATGCAGCATCTTCAGCGACGTAATGAGCACGGTCTGCAGCGTCCACAGCGCTGCAATGTGTGACGGTGCGTGATGTGCTTGCGCATCAGATTCCGCTTGCGGAATCTGCGGCCGCGACGTGTGCGCCGCGTCAGCGGCATCTTCCTTGGCACACGTCTGCGATCCATCTTTTGCGTCTGCGGAACGCAGACGCGGTTTGACCATTTCGATATACCAGTCGCAGAACTCGTCCCAGATGAAGTCGTAGACCTTCCCCACCGCGATGCCGAGTTCAAACTTCTCCATGTTTTCCGTCACCTCGCGCACCATGTCGTTCATGCGCGAGAGGATCCAGTGATCCGCAGCCTCCAGTCCCTCGGGCAGCTTCGTATCCAGGAAATAACGCACATCCTCTCCGCCCTCCGCAGCCTTTTCCATGTTCATCAGAATGAAGCGGGACGCGTTCCAGACCTTGTTTGCGAAGTTGCGGCTGTTCTCCACGCGCTCGAAATAGAAGCGCATGTCGTTGCCCGGCGAATTGCCCGTAATAATCGTTAAGCGCAGCGCGTCCGCGCCGTACTGCTCGATGACCTCCAGCGGATCAATGCCGTTGCCCAGGGATTTGCTGAATTTCCTTCCCTCCGAATCGCGGATGAGTCCGTGCAGCATCACCGTATGGAAGGGGTAGGTCCCCATCTGCTCATAGCTCGAAAAGATCATCCGGATGACCCAGAAGAAAATGATGTCATAGCCGGTGACCAGCACGTCCGTCGGGAAGAAATAATCCAGGTCTTCCGTTTTGTCCGGCCAGCCCAGGGTTTCAAAGGGCCAGAGCGCGGAGGAAAACCAGGTGTCCAGGGTATCGGGATCCTGCGTAAAGTGCGTACCGCCGCAGTGCGGACATTTGTCCGGCGTCTCCGCGGCCACCGTGACTTCTTCGCAGTCATCGCAGTAATACGCGGGAATCCGGTGCCCCCACCAGAGCTGTCTGGAAATGCACCAGTCGCGGATATTGTCCGTCCAGTTGAAGTACATCGCGTTCAAACGCGGCGGAATCAGTTTGATCGTACCGTTGCGCACGGCTTCCGCCGCGGGCTTGATCAGATCATCCATCTTGACGAACCACTGCTTTTTGATCAGCGGCTCCACCGTCGTGTGGCAGCGTTCATGCGTGCCGACGTTGTGCGTGTAATCCTCGACGCGCACGAGAAGCCCCATTTCCTCCAGCTCTTTGACGATCTGCTTCCGCGCGGCATAGCGCTCCATCCCCGCGAACTTCGCGCCGTTTTCGTTGATCGTGGCGTCGTCGTTCATGATGTTGACTTCGGGAAGGTGATGCCGCTTGCCGACCTCAAAGTCGTTCGGGTCATGTCCCGGCGTGATCTTCACGACGCCGGTGCCGAATTCGCGGTCCACATATTCGTCCGCGACGACAGGAATCCGCCGTTCCACAAAGGGCAGGAAGACCTCTTTGCCGATGAGATCCGCGTAACGCTCATCCTCCGGATGCACCGCCACGGCGGTATCGCCGAGCATGGTCTCCGGACGCGTCGTCGCGAATTCCAAAAAGCGCGTTTTGGAAATGCTGCCGTCCTCTTCCACGAGCGGATATTTGATGTGCCACAGATGGCCGTTCTGTTCCTCGTATTCCACCTCCGCGTCGGAGATGGAGGTATTGCAGACGGGACACCAGTTGATGATGCGGCTGCCCCGGTAGATGTATCCTTTTTCGTGCATGCGCAGAAAGACTTCCGTGACCGCGCGGTTGCAGCCCTCGTCCATCGTGAAGCGTTCCCGCTCCCAGTCGCAGGAAGAACCCAGCTTTCTCAGCTGCTTTACGATGGTGCCGCCGTACTCTTCCTTCCACTCCCAGGCACGCTTCAAAAAGCCCTCGCGCCCGAGATCCTCTTTTTGGATGCCCTCTTTCTGCAGTTCCTGGATGATGCGGACCTCCGTGGAAATGGAGGCGTGATCGGTGCCGGGCTGCCATAAGGTGTTAAAGCCCTGCATCCGTTTGAAGCGGATTAAGATATCCTGCACCGTGTTGTCAAAGGCGTGTCCCAGATGCAGGATGCCGGTGATGTTCGGCGGCGGAATGACAATCGTAAACGGCTTACGACTGCGGTCCACCTCCGCGTGAAAATAGTTCTTTTCTTCCCATGTCTGATAAATACGATCCTCAAGACCCTTCGGATCGTAGGTCTTTGCAAGTTCCTTTGCCAATGTCTCTCTCCCTCTTGCCCTGCGGCGGATACGCCGCGAAATGATGTGCGGAAAAACAGTCCTGTTTAATCCGATGTTACCCGGTTCTTTCCTTCCTGTTTGGAAGCATACATCAGCCGGTCCGCGCGCTCAATGATGGACGACGCGGTATCCCCCATGTGGCCGACGGTGACACCGATGGAAACACTGACCTTCAGCGCTTCCTCCCCGTGATGCACCTCCGTCGCTTCCACCATCTTGCGGAATTTTTCGGCGATGATCGGCGCCTCATAAGAATTGCTGACGGTATAGATGCCGACAAATTCCTCGCCGCCCCAACGGCCCACAAGATCATCCTTACGGACGTTGCGCTTCAAGGTGTTGGCGATGTTGCCGAGCACCAAGTCCCCGACGTCATGTCCGTACTTGTTGTTGAACTCACTGAAATTATCAATGTCCGCGAACATGACGCAGAAGTTTTTGCTGAAGCGCTCCATCTGCGTCAGCTTGTAATTCAAAAAGCTTTCAAGATAACGGCGGTTCGGCAGCTTCGTCAGCGCGTCATGCATGGCGATGCCGGACAGATGCTCAATGAGATTGTCATCATAGCGTGTCGGCGAATCCTGTGTGAACAGCTCAATGGAGCCAAGGATCACGCCTTCCTTGACAATGGGGAAGATGTTGACCTGCAGCGGCACGCGGTAGCCGTCCTTATGACGCACGAAAACACGCTCCCTGCGCGTCTTGCCGTCCACGTTTGTCGCGAACAAGGGACAGCCCACCTGACAAAGGGGCCTGCCCTCATCGTCAATGTGATTCAATCCGGAGGACGGGCAGTCCCTGCCGATGATCTCATCCGCGGTATAGCCCGTGATGCGCTCCGCCGCCTTGTTCCAGAACAGAATCTTTCTGTCCCGGTCCACGAAGTAAGCGCCGTCCTGCATATTATTGATGATGGAAATATAAATATCGTCTAATTTCAGGTTCATATCCTGTCCTTCAGGTTGTCTGGTGTCTACACTTTCCGGGTTTCACCGCGTCCTCCGCTTGACACACAGGCCGCGCTGAAACCCGAAGTGCCGGCTCCCGGATTTTGACTCCTAGCTGACGCCAGGTGGGTGTCCGCAGCCGCCCCTCTGCCTTCCTCTGCCATAATACGCGACGCAGTGCATCATAACGGAAGTTGCCTTCCGGCGTACCGAAGGTGTGGCATCGAAGACGGTAATGTAGGATTCCCGTTTAAAGTAATTGTAGGTTCAAAACACACAGGAGTGATCGAACACCTCAGGTAGGTATAGTTTACCATATTTACAGCGGTCTTGTCACCTCTTTTAGCCATTCCCTGATTTCGGCGTCCTTCAGCCGCGGCGCGATGAGTTCGTACACGCGTTCATGGTAGCGGTTGAGCGCCTCTTTGTCCTTTGCGCTCAGGTACGCCGGATCAATGGCCTCCGGATCAATCGGCGCGTAGGTCAGGGGCGCGAAGCAAAGAAACTTCCCGTGCTCCGTTTCCTTCCACTCCCGTACCTCTAAAATATTTTCCGTGCGGATACCGTGACTGCCCTCGATGTAAATGCCCGGCTCGTCCGACACCAGCATGCCCTTCTGCAGCGGTGTGTCCGGCTGCGTGGCGGCGGTTTTCCAGCGGATGTTCTGCGGTCCCTCATGGACGTTGAGCACAAAGCCGATGCCGTGTCCCGTGCCGTGCTGGTAATCCAGTCCCTCCGCCCAGAGCACTTCACGCGCATAAGTGTCCAAATTCCGTCCCGTGCAGCCTTCGGGGAATTTCGCCTCCGCCAGCCGGAGCATGGCCGCGCAGACCAAGGTGAAATGCTTCTTCATTTCCTCCGTCAGCTCTCCCAGGACAATCGTGCGTGTCACGTCCGTCGTGCCGGTTTTGAAATTGCCGCCGGAGTCCACTAAAAGAAAACCCTTCGCCTCCGCCCTGGCCGCCGTTTCCTGTTCCGGCTTGTAATGCACGATGGCCCCGTTTTCGCCGTAGCCCGCGATCGTGTCAAAGGAAAGATCCAGAAAGCCCGGCATTTCCGCGCGCATGCCGTCGATCTTCTGTGCGATTTCAAATTCCGTCAGACCCGCGGCGTGATGCTTTGCCCAGTACAAAAACTCCGTCAGCACCGCGCTGTCCGCAAGGTAGGTCTCCCGCGTATGCGCCAGCTCCGTTTCGTTCTTGCAGGCCTTTAAGAGCAGCGTCGGATTGGGCCGGTTGATCAGCTTGTGGCCGCGGTTGAGCGTAATCTGCCGCAGCACCGTGAACACGGTGTACGAAACATTCGAACGGTCAAAGAGCACGTTCCCCGTCGGCGCGTAGCCGGAAATGTGCGCCACGGTCTTTTCGTAGTCCATGACGGTGATGCCGTTCTCCTTGCAATACGCCCGCACTTCATCCGTCAGCGCGTCGGGCTGCACGAAGAGGTACGCGTGATCCATCGTCAGCAGCAGATACGACAGCAGCACCGGATTGCATGCCACGTCCGCCGCCCTGAGATTCGTCAGCCAGCAGATGTCGTCCAGCTTCGCGAGGAAGAGCACCTCCGTCCCGTATTCCCGCATCTTCGCGCGGACCTCCGTGCTCTTGACGAGGTACGGCTTTCCGCTGATGTCCTCCGGCAGCACAAAGGCCTTGGTGCAGGGAAGCGCCGGCCGGTCTTCCCAGAGTTCCGCCGCGAGGTCCTTGTCATAGCGGAACTTGACATTTTTCCCCTGCAGCTCCTTCGCGTATTCCACGCCCGTTTCCGCGGCGAGGGTCCTGCCGTCAAAGCCTAAGACCGAGCCCTCCGGCATCCTGTCTTTCAAATACTCCAGCACCGTCGGCTCTCCCGGCACCATCATTTTATACAGCGTAATGCCGGTATCCTTCAGCTGCCGCGCGGCCTGCACAAAATAGCGGCCGTCCGTCCACAGTCCCGCTTCCTCCCTTGATACGAGAAGCGTTCCGCTGGAGCCGGTAAAGCCGCTGAAGTAAGCGCGCACCTGAAAGAAGGGCGCGGCGTATTCCGAATTGTGATAATCGGAAGAAGGAATCAGATAAAAATCAATGCCGTTTTCCTGCATGGCATCCCGCAGCTTCCGAAGTCTTTCCCTGATGATTCCCGCATCCATAGCGTCATCTCCGTCTCAGTCTTTATAATCCAAGAAAGCGTTCCACCTCCGCACGCATCCCCTCTTTTTCGCATACGGTGTTGTGCCGCACCCGCGCCTGCTTCAGCTGCAGGAAGGGCTCCGGCAGCGGCATGCCGCTTTTCTTCGAAAGCCGCTCCGCCAGCGCCTCGTCCTCCGTTGCGTCGGAGCGATCCGAGAGCGCGCGACCCTGCAAGGCGTTCCACACGGCCCTGGGGAACTTGTAGGGAGAAGCGGTCGAGGCAATCAGCGTCGCCCTGTCGTCTCCCGTTTCCTTCACGTACTTGCGGTGTACGGCTGCGCCCACCGCGGTGTGGGTGTCAATGAGATAACCCGTCGTATCATACAGTTCCCGGATGGCGGCGGCACATTCCTCCTCCGTCGCGTAGCCCGCGGCAAAGCAGGAAAGCTCCTTCTCCATCTCCCGGCTGATTTCGTAATGCCCTTCGCGGGACAGACGCTTCATCAGCGCTGCACATTTCTCCGCGTCGTCTCCCGCCGTGTGATAAATGAGGCGTTCCAGGTTCGAAGAAATCAGGATGTCCATGGAAGGCGACTGCGTCGTGATAAACTCGCGTTCCTTGTCATAGACGCCCTGACGGAAAAAGTCAAAGAGCACCTTGTTGGAATTGGACGCGCAGATCAGCTTGTGCACCGGCAGTCCCATCCAGCGCGCGTAGTATGCCGCCAGGATGTTGCCGAAGTTGCCGGTGGGCACGCAGATGTTGATTTCGCTGCCGCTGCCGATTTCCTCCTCCCGCAGCATGGCCGCGTAAGACGCGACATAGTACGCGATCTGCGGCACGAGCCTGCCGATGTTGATGGAGTTCGCGGAGGAAAAGCGCAGCATCTTCTCGTTCATGCGCGCGCGCATGCCCTCGTCCGTAAACAGCACCTTGACGCCGTTCTGTGCGTCGTCGAAGTTCCCTTTGATGCCGACGACAAGGACATTGTCCCCTTCCTGCGTCACCATCTGCTTTTCCTGCACGGGCGAAACGCCGTGCTTCGGATAAAAGACGATGATCTTCGTCCCCGGCACATCCGCAAAGCCCGCCAGCGCGGCCTTTCCGGTATCACCGCTTGTGGCGGTCAGGATGACGATCTCGCGTTCCTCATTCAGTTTGTGCGCGGCATTGGCCATGAGATACGGGAGGATGGACAGGGCCATATCCTTGAAGGCCATGGTCTTCCCGTGCCAGAGTTCCAGAAAATATCTGCCGTCCGCGACCGTGATCGGCGCGATCTGCGGCGTGTCGAATTTTTCGTCATAAGCCGCGCGGATACAGGCCCGCAGCTCCTTCTGCGAAAAATCCGTCAGAAACTGCCGCATCACCTCATACGCGATGTCGTGATAAGTCATCTGCGAAAGCTCAACAAAGGATTTCTCAAGACGCGGCAGATGATCCGGCACATACAGTCCGCCATCCGGTGCGAGCCCGTTCAGCATCGCGAGGGAAGCGGACGCGATTTCCCTGTTGCCCCTGGTGGAGCGGTAAAGCATCTCCATGGTAAGTCTCACCCCACAATATGCTGAAGAATGTGCTGCGCGTAGCGGGAAAGCTCCGCACGGCTGGTCTTGCGTTCCTTTGTGATTTCGAAGTAAATGGCGTCGTCATTGAAGGATTTACGGAAATAAGGCTCAAAGAGCGGCGCGAACTCCCGCAGGTACTGGCTGAACTTGCGGGTGTAGCAGTTCTCCTTCGTGGCCTTTTCCCGGTAGACGTTTTCCACGAAAGAGGCCACGGATTTATGCAGCGCCGTATCCTCCTCCGGAAGAAAATAATAATCCTGCCAGTTGGCATAGAAGTATTTCAGTTCGCCCTCAAACAGCGGCACGCGCATCGAGGCGGTATCATGGCGGATGCGCAGATAACAGCCGTCACGGTTGGCATTGACGGGCGCGGGCAGACGGTAGGGCAGCTGCAGCTCCAGAAAGAGCTCTCTCCGGGTATTGCCGGAGACGTCCGTATAGGCCTGTGCCTGCGCCTTCAGGACGCGGATGTCCCCGATGCGCTTCAGGAAGGCCGGATAAATCAGGGCGTGAATGCAGTGCAGCATCCCGCGGATATCGTCCGCGTTATGCAGGTACATCGCCTGCTCGCTTTCCGCGTCCTGATTGATCACGAACTGTTCGTACACGCGGATGAGATCCCTGCCGTTGATTTTGTCCTCACGCTCCACCCCGAGAAAGCTTTCGATGGTGGTCAGCTTGCAGTTGCTTAAGCCCAGGAAATCCTTGAGCGGACTGATCTCACGGAACAGATCCACCGATTCGAGCCGGTCCAGAATGGAGTTGATGCCGTGCACCTCCATCCGCTTCTCCAGGAAGGGGATGTCAAAGCGCTTGCCGTTGAAGGTGAGGATGGCCTGATAGGTGGATGCGAAGGAAACGAAGGCCGCCAGGATATCACGCTCGCTGTCGGGCTTCTCCGCGAAGAACTGGCGCAGCTTGAACTGCCCGTCGTCCACATAAGCGCAGCCGATCAGATAAGCGATGCAGTTATTGGCGGATATGCCCGTCGTCTCGATGTCCACGAAGAGAATCCGTTCCACCGGCGCCGTCGTCGGCAGCAGATCCTTCGGAATGGAGACCGGGTTAAATGCAATGTCCTCATACTTCGTTCTCATACCTTCTCTCCTTTTTGTCCGTACCCTCTATCTTACCACGTTTTTGGGCGAAAATCATAAAAAAATGAAAATCAATAGAATTTTTTCCCGATTAATAGTATAGTGTAATAGTTACATAAAAAAAAGAAAGGTGTTTGTTCATGGCATCATTTGCTGGCGGCGCGCGCCCCTTTTCCGGGAAAGCGCTGACATCGGAAAAGCCCATCAAAGAATACAGACCGGAGGGGCAGATGGTATATCCCCTCTTACAGCATCAGGGGACACCCGCACGACCGATCGTAAACATCGGTGACTATGTGCTGACGGGACAGATGATTGCCGCAGCGGAGGGCGCCGTCTCGGTGCCCGTGCACGCCACGGTGTCGGGCAGCGTCCTCGCGATCGAACCGCGTCTGACCGCAGGCGGTATCATGTGCGAATCGGTCATCATCGAAAACGACGGTCATTTTGACGAGATTGCCTTCCCGCAGATGAAACCGCTCCAGGACATGAGCCGGCAGGAAAAGCTGCAGGCGATCCACAACGCCGGCGTGGTCGGGATGAGCGGTTCCGGCTATCCGGCCGCGCTGAAGTTCAGCCCGCGGGAACCGGAGCGGATTGAATACGTCATCGCCAACTGCATCGAGTGTGAGCCTTATCTGACGAACGACTACCGGCGGATGATGGAAGAACCGGAGTTTATCGTGAGCGGACTGCATGTGGTCCTCTCCCTCTTTCCCCGGGCACGGGGGATCATTGCCGTCGCGGATGACAAGCCGGAAGCGGCAAAGCGGCTCCGCAGCATGATCAAGAAGGATCCGCGCATCAGCATCAAAGTGCTGAAGGCTTCCTATCCTCTCGGAAACGACAGAATCCTGGTCTATGCCTGCACGGAACGCGCGCTCCACGCGAAAATGACACCGGCGGATGCCGGCTGCATCGTCAGCAACTGCGATACCCTCGTGGCCACCTATCACGCGGTCACCGGGGGCAGACCGTCCATGGAGCGCATTGTCACGATCACGGGCGACGCCGTGAAGGAACCCGGCAATTACCGCGTCCGCATCGGCACAAGCTATAAAGAACTCTTGGAGGATGCCGGCGGCTTTACGACCGAGCCGGCGCTGATCCTTTCCGGCGGTACGATGACCGGTGTCCCTCTGACGGATCCGGATGTCCCCACGACAAAAATCGCCTCCGCCCTGACCTGTCTCACCAAGGACGTCTCCGCGGACATCCTGCCCGGAGACTGCATCCGCTGCGGGCTTTGCGTAGACAGATGTCCTCTGCGCCTGATTCCCGCCTATCTCGCGGATGCCGCCGAACGGGAAGACCGGGCGCGTTTTGCACAGCTGCACGGCAACGAGTGCATGAACTGCGGCGTCTGCACCTGGCTTTGTCCCGCCCGCAGAAAGCTGTCACAGGAAATTGTCCGGATGCAGGAAAACATTGTCACGGGAGGTGCGGCATGAACGAACAGACAATGCCTCTTCCCGGACCCTACGCGAGAAGCCGCGTCACGACGCAGGTGATCATGCTGGCCGTCGCGCTCGCGCTCATGCCCGCCTTCGGCTACGGTCTGTACCGCCACGGCTTGCAGGCGGCGGTCATTACGGGCATCGCCGTCGGCAGCAGCATGGTCTTTGATGTTCTGACGGATCTCTCGCTGAGAAAACGGATTTCCGTCCTGGATTTTTCCTCTCTGGTCACGGGGCTTTTGCTGGGACTCAGCCTGCCCGTGACGGTACCGCTCTGGATGCCCGCGGCGGCCGCGTTCCTCGCGATCGTTTTGCTGAAGGGGCTCCTCGGCACCTTTACGAACATCCGCCTGAATCCGGTGGCGGTCATAAGGCTCATTCTCTGGCTCGGCTTTCCCCTGTTCCTGTACGCGCCGGAAGACCCGTCCGCACTGCCGCCGCTTTCCGTACTGAAAGCGGCCTGGGCGGAGACCGGGGATCTGACGCAGGCGCTGGCGGAGCTGGACATTCCGCAGATGATATTCGGTTCCGTGCCCGGTGCCATCGGCACCACGAGCATGATCGCCATCGTCATCGGCGCGGCCTTCCTGCTGCTCACCGGCGTGATCGATCTCAGGATTCCCGCGACCATGCTCTGCACCTTTGTCTTTGTGCTGCTGCTCTTCGCCCCGGACCGCGCGCCGACGTACCTCACGGTGCAACTGGCGGGCGGCATTCTGATGTTTGCGGCCTTTTTCCTGGCGACGGACCCTTGGACCGCGCCGCTGACCTCCGGCGGAAAATACCTTTACGGCCTGCTCATCGGCCTGGTCTGCGCGGTCTTAAGAATCTTTCAGATCGAAGAATCCGAGGCCATCGCGCTGCTTTGTGCCAATCTCCTGTCGCCGCTGATCGAGCGCGTCACGATGCCGCGTCCCTTCGGCATCCGCAGCGAAGTACTGCGACACAGAAAGGCAAAGAAGGAGGATGAGCCGGAAGAGGAAGAAGAAGACGAAGCGGATGAAGACGAGGACGATGCAGTTGTTGTAGAAATCGAAGAAACGGCGGAGAAGACGGAAGCCCCCGTCGCGCCGGAGACGCCCGCAGAGGGCACGACAACGGCAACGGTCACGGGAACGCCGCCCGCGGAAAGCACGGCGGCTGCAACGGTAACCGGAACGCCGCCGCCTCAGTAATGCAGAATCTTCGGTGAGATATAGACGCGGCTGTAAATCTCCGCGTATTCGGAAGGCGCGATGTCCTCAATATAATTTGTATTGAAGTTCTTGCTGATGCCCTTCCGGTTCAGAATGTCGGCGGCCTTGTTATACGCAATGGCCGCTTCTTCTTCGGTATCATAATGCCCCACCACATAATTGGAATGCATGTTGATGACGGCCAGAAAGCGCTCAAAGCCGCGGTCCGTGAAGCGGCGCACGCCGTGATAGCGGTTGAAGATGCGGATGTTTTCATAGCGCAGGTCCGTGGGATCCCCGTTGTAAAAGGCGTAATCCCGGCCCTCCACGGCATGGGAGCGGATGCCGTAACGGTTTAAGATGTTGATCTGGGAACCGTAGTCCGACACGAACAGATGCGAGCCGCGCCGCATGATTTTGTGGGAGGAAAAATAAAAGAGGTCATCGATATCAAAGCGGTACACCAGCGTCGGGGACAGGTAATACATGAAGAATTTTTTCTTGAGGTAAATCGGCGTCGGGATATACAGCCCGTTGTCCCGGTAATTGACAAGACTCACGATCTTCTCAAAGAGGAGCGGCGATTTGTCCTTGGCCGTCTCTATGGTCTCCCGCTTGTTCTGCAGAATCTCCCGCGCGTGCAGATACGCCCGGTGCGCGTCCTCTTCCGTATCATAAGAGCCCAGCGCGATATGCTTGCCCTGACAGGTCACGGAAGCGCGGTAATCAATTTTGCCGTTTTTTCTGGTGCGCGGATAAACGCCCGGCAGATGCGGTCGTGTACTCATACGGTGTTCTCCCCCTGTAATAAGCACTTGGCGGATGCTCCCCCATCCGCTTACATGCGAACATACCTCTTTATCATATCACAAGCCCTACAAAATCTCCAGCATCAGAACCGCGGGAATCAGGTGCATCAGCAAAAGCGTGATCACCAGCACGGCAGTTAGGGCGAGGCGCCAGGTCCCTTTCTCGCTGCGGTTGGCGCGGACATAGGACGAAATCTCCTGCCTTGCGGAAAGCAGCGCCGGCACGGCCGCCAGCAGCATCATGCCGAAAAAGAGGTAATACAGCAGCGTGCGCTCGTAGGCCGGCAGAAAGGCGCAGAGCGTTTCCGCAAAATCCCCGAGCACGAAATTGTTGATGATGTGCAGCAGGATCGCCCAGTGCAGGGAATAACGCAGGGTGACGTAACCGAAGACCAGCCCCGCCATAAAGGCAAAGAGCGCCTGCGGCAGATTCTCATGCATGACGGCAAACACGAGCGCGGAAAACAGGATGGCGAAGACTTCGCCGAAGCGCTGCGTAAGCCGTAAGCAGAATCCGCGATAGACCAGCTCCTCCGTGACCGGCGCGATAAGCGCGGAATACAGCAGCATCACGGGCGTCGTGGCGGACGCGGTTGCATACGAAAGACTCTCCTGCATCGAAAGGCCGAGGGCGTTCAGCACATACTCCAGGCCTATGTCCAGCAGGCTGTTCAGCATCTGCACGGAGAAAAAGACGATGAGAATCAGCGTAAAGGAAAGCGGCGTCATCTCGCGGCCGGAACGCGCAAACAGCGCGGGGAAGGGCAGCGTTTTCCGGTAGATCAGATACAGCACCGGGATGCCGGCGACGGCCCCCAGCGCGGCCATGTGCCAGTAGAAGCGTCCCTCCCACAAAAAATCCGAGGGCAAAAGAAATACAAGACCGATCAGGGAATACAGAATCAGCCCCATTGCGGTGAAATTGATATGGTCTCGTACCTCCCGCCTCACTTCGGCAGTGCGATTTTCGGACGTTCGTAGTAGAAGGAATTGGCGCGGTTGAAGCCGATTTCCTTATAGTTGATGATCTGCTCCGTGGAACCGATAAAGAGCAGTCCCGAAGGAGCCAGCGCGCGGAAGAACTTCCGGTAAATCGCGTCCTTGGCTTCCTCGGTGAAATAGATCATGACATTTCTGCAGACAATCAGATGATAGTCCACGGGATAGTTGTCACGCAGCAGGTCCGACTTCTTGAAGTTGACGCAGCGCTTGATCTCCGGCGCGATCTTAAATTCATCGCCCTCCTGCGTGAAATATTTTTTCTTCAGATCCTCCGGCACGTTCGCGATTTCCTTGGCCTCATAGACCCCGTTCTTGGCCTTGGCAATGGCCGTCACGTCAATGTCCGTCGCCAGGACGCTGATCTGGGACAGCGGCATGTGCCGGGAAAGCAGCATGACAATGGTGTAAGGCTCATCGCCCGTGGAGCAGGCGGCGGACCAGATCTTCAGCTTCTGACCGAATCGCTTCATCAGCTCGGGCACCATGTTCTTGTCCATCAGCGCCCACTGTTCCTTGTTGCGGAAAAACTCCGAGACGTTGATCGTCAGATAGGCCAGGAAGGCGTTCATCACTTCCTTGTCCTTCCGGATCAGTGCCACAAAGGGCTCATAGCCGCTGACGCCGTATTTGTTGATCAGCGTGTCGATGCGGCGCTTCATCTGCTTTTCCTTATAGCTGTTTAAGTCGATCGTGGTGATCGTGTAGATCTGCTTTTTGAACCATTCGTAATCGTATGTCATGACGTTCTCTCTTTTGGTGAAAGACGGGGCAACCGCAATGCAGCGATTACCCCGTGATTGTCTCGTTCTTGCGGGGCGCAGCGTCCCGTCTGGTTTATTCCTCCGCGGGCTTTTCTTCCTCCGCCGGGGCTTCTTCCGCGGGCGCTTCCTCTGCCGGAGCTTCCTCTGCGGGTGCTTCCTCTGCGGGTGCTTCTTCCGCCGGCGCTTCCTCCGTCACGGGAGCCTCTTCCGCTGCCGCTGCTTCCTCTGCCGCGGGAGCCTCTTCCGTTGCCGCTGCTTCCGCGTCTTCCGGTGTATCCGGCTGCAGGGCCTTGATGCTGAGGGAAATCTTCTTTTCGCTCTCGTTAAAGTCCACGATCTTCGCCTCAACCACATCCCCCGTCTTCAGGCGGTCGGAAGGCTTTTCGACATGTTCCTTCGCGATCTGCGACACATGCAGCAGCGCGTCAATGCCGGGCTCCAGCTCCACGAAGGCGCCGAAATCCGTCATCCTTGCGATGCGGCCCTTGACCGTCGTGCCGATGGTATAACGCTCCGCCGCTTCCTTCCAGGGATTCTCATCCTCAAACTTGCGGGAAAGCGCGATCTTCGCACCCTCGATATTTTTGATCAGGACCCTGACGGAATCCCCGACCTTGAAGGCCTTTCTCGGATTCTCCACGCGGCCCCAGCTCATTTCCGAAATATGCAGCAGGCCGTCCGCGCCGCCGAGATCAATGAAGGCACCGAATTCCGTGATGTTCTTGACAATACCTTCGCAAACATCGCCCACGTGAATGCGCTCGAAGAGCTCCTTCGCCTTCGCGGCACGCTCTTCCGCGATCAGCATCTTGCGGTTGCCGATGTAGCGTCTGCGCTTCGGGTTGTACTCCGTGACGACGAACTGAATCTCCTGTCCCTCGTACTTCGTCAGATCCTTTTCGTAGGTGTCCGATACAAGGCTGGCGGGAATGAAAATCCGGACCTCTTCCACGACCACCACGAGACCGCCGCCGAGCACCTGTACGACCTTCGCCGTCAGGACCTCTTTGTTATTGAAGGCGTCCTCGATGCGCTTGTTGCCCTTTTCCGCCGCCAGTCTCTTGTAAGACAGCAGCACCTGGCCGTCCGCGTCATTGGTCTTGATGACCTTGACTTCCATTTCGTCGCCGACTTTTGCGACCGTTGTCAAATCCAGATCCTTGTCGTTGCTGTACTCCTGCCTTGTGAGAATCCCGTCGGATTTGTAACCGATGTTCAGAATGATCTCCTCCGGCTTGACGTCGATGACGGTACCCTCGACCACCTTACCGGCGTGAATCGGTTTGAATGAATCCTCCAGCATTTCCTCAAAGCTCTGTTCGTGTTCTGACATATGTCTGAACCTCCTGAATAATATTCTTCGGGGTGGATGCACCCGCAGTGATCCCGACGCGTTTCGCGCCTTCAAACATCTGCGTGTTCAGATCCCCCGCCTGTTGGACAAGATAGGTCGCAGAACATTTCCCCTTGCAAATCTCGTAGAGCTTGCGCGTGTTAGAACTGTGCGCGCCGCCCACGACAACCATGACATCCGCTTCGGAAGCAATCTTTTCCGCTTCCTCCTGGCGCACGCTTGTCGCGGAGCAAATCGTGTCCACAATGTCAACATTATACTCTTTTCCTTTGAAAACTTCAACAGTTTCTTTGAATTTCGGACGCCGGAAAGTGGTCTGCGCAACGATCGTGAGATTTGTCCCCGCCGGAAGGTCCAGTTCCCGCGCTTCTTCGGGGCTGGACACCACACGGATCGGTCCCTTCGCCCAGCCCACAATGCCCTGCACCTCCGGATGATTGTGGTCTCCGACGACGATGACCGTGTTGCCCTGTTCGCCCGCCTTCTGCACGGTCTCGTGGATC
>JAFZLB010000033.1 GCA_017551665.1 Lachnospiraceae bacterium | reverse complement strand
TGAACGCGCCGCTGACGGCACCGCTGACGGCACCGCCGGCCGGACCGACGGTCGCGCTGACCGTGGAGCATCTCTGGCCGGAGGACAATACGACTAGGCTGATCCCCGGAAAGGAAAGCATCACGCTGGAGCTTGTGGAAAAGACGAACGGCACGGAGACGAAGCGCTATGGTTTTGTCGTTTCGCCCGACGGTACGATACAGCAGAGCACGGCGCTGCCCGGCAAGCTGACGCAGACGAAGGAAGTGAGGGACGCGCAGGGGAATGTGGTGGCATGGATCTTTGATGTCACGGAACTGCCGCAGAAGAACGCGAAGGGAGAGCCCCTGAGCTATGAACTCTTTGAGGTGGTGACGAATCCGAACGAGAAGGTCGGGACGGACGTAAACAGCGGCTCCGGCACAACTTACAATTACAGCGTGACCGACCGCGTCACGAAGACCGCGCCGCCGCCGGACGAAGTCCGTCTGGATGTGGAGAAGATTTGGCTCGACCAGAACGGCAACGCGACCGCGGGCAACCGCCCGCCGACCGCGAACGTGCAGTCCGTGCAGGTCTGGCTGACAAGGGACGGCGTGCGCACGGGCGACAGCGTGACACTGGACGCGGCAAACGGCTGGAAGGCGTACTTTGACAAGCTGCCGGATTCCTATATTGACACAAACACGAACACGAAGCAGTACTACGAGTATTCCGTGGCGGAGGACCGCCTGCCGGGCTACGAGGCACCGCAGGTGTCCGCACCGGCACAGGCCGCCAACGGCAAGGACTGGGTGGCGACGGTCACGAACCGCGAGCGCGGCGAAACGCGGGAGATCATCGTCCGCAAGAAGTTCACGGGCGGCACGGAGGCGGAGCTGGCGAAGGCGAAGGCAACGGAGATCGTCTTTACGCTGCGCATCGGCAATGACGTTGTTTACGAGTCCGACGGCCTGACACCGAAGCGCGTTGTGCGCCCGGCGAACGCCCCGGACGATTGGGAAGGCAAATTCACCGGTCTGCCGGTCTATGTGTCGGGAACGGACACGAGGATTGATTACAATATCGTGGAAACGACGCAGGTCGAGGGCTACACGTCCAGCTACGAGCTGTCGAACGGCGGCGCGGTCGTGACCTTCACGAACGCGAGAAAGCGGGAAGCGGAGACGACATCGGTTGCCGTGCGCAAGGTCTTTAAGGACGCCGCGGGCAAGACCGTGAAGGCACCGGAAGAGGTGGATGCCGTGACGGTCTATCTCACGGAGAACGGCACGCGTTCGAGCAAGGCCATCAAGCTGCACGAGGGCAACAACTTCAGCGGCCGCTTCGACGATCTGCCGCGGAAGGACAGCACGGGCAAGGACATCACCTACGGCGTGCAGGAAGGCTGGGTGCTGGATAAGAACGGCAAGAATCTGAACGACAAATTCACGGCCACGGTGACCGCGGTGACGGGTGCGGACAAGAAGACGAATGCCGCCCTGGAATTTGAGATCAGCAACCGGACGAAGCCCAAGGAAGAAGAAGAGGAAGAAGAGCGCCTCGTCAAGACCGTCAACGGCGAGCGGGAATACAAGCTGAAGGAAGAAGACGAGACCATCGTCTATGAGATCCGGGGCATCGTGCCAGAGCACGCGGTGCGGATGGAGATCCGTGACCAGATGCCGGATGTGCTGGTCACCCGCGTCGTCAAGGTCTTTATTGACGGCAAGGAGCTGCGGGAGAAGGTCTCCGTCACGGTGAAGAACAATCTCGTGACCGTGTACTTCGACAGCGCGAAGGAACTGGTGGGCAAGGAAATGCTGGTCCGCATCGAGGCGCACTTCATGGACGGCGCGGACGTCACGGGCTACGCGAATTACTATGTCGACAACACGGCCGAGTGGTATGTCAACGGCGATGTGTACGGGCAGAGCCGTGCCGCGTCCATTGACTCCGAAGTCCTCGTCATCCGGCATCATACGCAGAACGCCAGGCGCTCCCAGACCGGCGACACGACGGATACGATGGTCTTCCAGCTCCGCATGATGATGGCGGCCATGGCGGTGGTCTTCCTTGCGACCTTAAACCCGCGGGGAAGGAAGAAACGCGCAGAGTAATCCCCCACAAATGGGGGATTGCTTTTTTCGCCGGGACTGCTAAAATAGAAAGATAAGTTTTGCACAATTTGAGGCTTTGGTATGCAATATCGTTTGGGCATTGACATCGGCTCAACGACGGTGAAGGTCGCGCTCCTCGATGAGCGCGATACCGTTGTCTTTGCCGATTATCAGCGGCATTTTGCCAACATACAGGAAACACTGCTCGCACTGGTGCAGGCGGCAAAGGAAGCGGTGGGAGAGACGGAGGCGCTGTCCGTTCTTCCCGTGATCACCGGCTCCGGCGGCCTCGCCCTGGCCGGTGCCATCGGCATTCCCTTTACCCAGGAAGTCATTGCGGTGTCGACGGCGCTGAAGGCGCTGGCGCCGGAAACCGACGTGGCGATTGAGCTCGGCGGCGAGGACGCCAAGATCATCTATTTCGAAAACGGCAACGTGGAGCAGCGCATGAACGGCATCTGCGCGGGCGGCACGGGCTCCTTCATTGACCAGATGGCGGCACTGTTGCAGACGGACGCCGCGGGCTTAAACGAATATGCAAAGGACTATCACAGCTTATACAATATCGCGGCGCGCTGCGGTGTCTTCGCAAAATCCGACATCCAGCCGCTGATCAATGAGGGTGCCACGCGGGAAGACCTTGCGGCCTCCATCTTCCAGGCCGTCGTCAACCAGACGATCTCCGGCCTTGCCTGCGGCAAACCAATCCGCGGTCACATCGCATTTCTCGGCGGCCCCCTGCACTTCCTTTCGGAGCTGCGCACGGCCTTTGTGCGCACGCTGAAGCTCGACGAAGAACATGTGATGAATCACACGCCGTATGAAAACGGGACGGTGGATGAGATCAGTCATCTGTTTGCCGCCATCGGAAGCGCTTTGACGGCGGGAGAGGACATGCGCGCGAAGCGGGACGGCGAGGACGCAGAGACCACACTCGATGCGCTGATTGAAAGGCTCTCCGGCGAAATCAAGGTGGCTTCCGAGATCAGCCGCATGGAGCCGCTCTTCGAACATGAGGCGGAATATCAGGCCTTCCGCGACAGGCAATCGAAATACCGTGTAAAAACTACCGATTTAACGACTTATGACGACAGGGCCTTCCTCGGCATTGACGCAGGCAGCACGACGACAAAGCTTGCGCTGGTGGCGGAGGACGGTTCCTTGCTTTATTCCTTCTACGCCGGCAACGAGGGCTCGCCCTTAAAGACGGCCATCGGCGCGATCAAGGAGATTTACCGCTTAAAGCCGGATGTGCGCATCGCGAGAAGCTGCTCGACGGGCTACGGCGAGGCGTTGCTGAAGTCCGCGCTGATGCTGGATGACGGCGAGGTGGAGACGATTGCGCATTACAACGCCGCGGCCTGGTTTGACCCGGCGGTGGACTGCATCTTAGACATCGGCGGACAGGACATGAAGTGCATCCGCATCCGCGACGGCGCGGTGGATTCCGTGCAGCTGAACGAGGCCTGCTCCTCCGGCTGCGGTTCCTTTATTGAGACCTTCGCGCGTTCGCTCGGCTACGGCGTGCAGGACTTCGCGAAGGAGGCGCTGTACGCGAAGGAGCCGATTGATCTCGGCACCCGCTGTACCGTCTTTATGAATTCCAACGTCAAACAGGCGCAGAAGGAAGGCGCGCCGGTCTCCGATATCTCCGCGGGACTGGCCTATTCCGTCATCAAGAACGCGCTGTTTAAGGTCATCAAGGTGTCCGACGCGACCTCGCTCGGACGGCATATCGTCGTGCAGGGCGGGACCTTTTATAATGACGCGGTGTTAAGGGCATTTGAGAAGACGATCGCGCCGAAAGAGAGTGCGGATTACGAGGTGATCCGCCCTGATATCGCCGGGATCATGGGGGCTTATGGCGCTGCGTTAATCGCAAGGAAGAAACACCTTTCCGCCGGCGGCGAGGCGCAGCGGACAACGATGCTGTCCCTTGCACAGATCAACGCACTGCAATACGAATCCTCCATGGCCACCTGCAAGGGCTGCACGAACGCATGTCGCTTAACCGTTAATAAATTTACGGGTGGACGTCAATATATTTCCGGCAACCGCTGCGAGCGGGGTCTCGGCCTTGCGAAAAAGAGCGCGGAGGTGCCGAATCTCTTTGACTATAAGTTTAAGCGCGTCTTTGATTACGAGCCGCTGCCCGTCGATGAAGCGCATCGCGGCACCGTCGGCATTCCGCGCGTCCTGAACTTTTACGAAAACTATCCCTTCTGGCACACCTTCTTCACGAAGCTGGGCTACCGCGTCATCCTTTCGCCGAAATCCACGCGGAAGATTTATGAGCTCGGCATCGAGTCCATTCCCTCGGAATCCGAGTGCTATCCGGCGAAGATCGCGCACGGGCATGTGGAATGGCTGATCGCGCAGGGCGTGGACTTTGTCTTTTATCCCGCGCTCTTTTACGAGCGCCATGAGGTACCGGGAGCGACAAATCATTACAACTGCCCCATCGTGACCTCATACTCCGAAAACATCAAAAACAACGTCGAGGCCATCACGGACGGCAAGGCAGTCATCCGCAATCCCTTCATGGCCTTCACGGATCTGAAGACCGCGACGGACGCGCTGATCAAGGCCTTCCCGGAAATTCCGGCGGGCGACATCGTTTCCGCCTGCTACGCGGGCTGGTTCGAGATGAGCGCTGCCAGGCAGGACATCCGCAGGAAGGGCGAAGAAGCCCTGGCCTGGATGGAAGCAAACGGCAAGCACGGCATCGTGCTTGCGGGGCGCCCCTACCACGTGGACCCGGAAATCCACCACGGCATTCCGGAGATGATCGCGTCTTACGACGTCGCGGTGCTCACGGAGGACAGCGTCTCGCATCTCGGTCATCCCGACCGGCCGCTCATCGTGTCCGACCAGTGGATGTATCACTCGCGTCTCTACGCCGCGGCGGAGTTCGTGCGCCGGCGCGAGGACCTCGACCTCATCCAGCTCAATTCCTTCGGCTGCGGCCTCGACGCCGTCACGACCGACCAGGTGCAGGACATCTTAAACGGCGCCGGGAAAATCTACACCTGCTTGAAGATCGATGAGGTCAACAATCTTGGCTCCGCGAGGATACGTGTGAGATCGTTACTGGCTGCTATTAGGGAACGTAATGAGGCTCCGTCTGCCTCGGCGGCTGATGTTTCCGCTTCGCTCTATTGCGCCAAGCATTCCGCCGAGCCTAAGGTCTCGGCTTCATGGCGCACAAGCCGCCCCCTGTCGGGGACAACTGATGCCCTGAAAAGCGGGCAAGAAAGAGGACGCTCAGCGGAAAACATGCGTCCACCGGGCGCGCCGGAGCAATCTACGGTACTGCCGTCTACCGCGCATCACCGTGTCCTCTTTACAGAAGAAATGCGGAAGGACTACACGATTTTATGTCCGCAGATGTCGCCGATACACTTTGACCTGCTGGAGCCGGCGATGAAGGCGCTGGGGTACAATCTGCTCGTGATGCAGAATGATAACCGGGCGGCGATTGATATGGGGTTGAAGTATGTGAATAATGATGCCTGCTATCCGTCGCTGTGGGTCGTGGGGCAGATTATGGATGAGTTGCATTCGGGCAAGTATGACCTGAATAAGACGGCGGTGCTGATGTCGCAGACCGGCGGGGGTTGTCGTGCGACGAATTATGTGGGATTTATCCGGAGGGCGCTGGAGAAGGCGCACATGGAACAGATTCCGGTGATTTCGATCAATCTGTCGAAGTTAGAGGCGAATCCCGGATTTAAGCTGAATTATAAGGTGATGTACCGGATTCTGCTGGGCGCGATTCTGGGCGACGTGATGATGCGCTGCGTGTACCGGATGCGGCCTTACGAGAAGGAGAAGGGCAGTGTCAACGCCTGCCACGAAAAGTGGCGGGACGCCTGCCGCGCGTTTCTGGGCGCGAAGAAAATCCGC
The DNA here is from genome assembly GCA_017551665.1 of Lachnospiraceae bacterium. Lineage (GTDB taxonomy): Bacteria > Bacillota > Clostridia > Lachnospirales > Lachnospiraceae > Butyrivibrio. The sequence goes on along the minus strand of JAFZLB010000033.1, from coordinate 6,076 downwards.
TATAAACAATTCAAGCAGCTTTGCCGAAATATAATAGAAGACTTTGACCATGTCCCGGTGACGGATGAGGTGAAGCCTCGTGTCGGCGTGGTCGGAGAGATTTTGGTGAAGTTTGCGCCGGCGGCCAACAACCACCTGGTGGACCTTCTGGAAGCGGAGGGTGCGGAAGCGGTGGTACCGGACCTGGTGGACTTTATCCTGTATTGCTTTTATAACCAGATTTATAAGGCGGAAGAGCTTGGCACCAGCAGAAAGGCTTCTCTGCTTGCGAGGGCGGGCATCCGCCTGATTGAATGGATGCGCAAAGACGCGGCGGCAGCGTTTGAACGAAGCGTGCATTTTGACGCCCCGGTTTCCGTCTTTACGCTGGTGGAATACGCAAAGCCCATTGTCTCCATCGGAAACGAGACCGGAGAGGGCTGGTTTTTGACTGCGGAAATGATAGAACTGATTGAGGAAGGCGCGCCGAATATCGTCTGCACGCAGCCCTTCGGGTGCCTGCCCAATCACATCGTCGGGAAGGGCGTGATTAAGGAACTGCGCAGACGTTATCCCGAAGCGAATATTGTCGCCATTGACTATGACCCCGGCGCGAGCGAGGTGAACCAGCTCAACCGCATCAAGCTGATGCTGTCGGGGGCGGGACGTAAGAGAGCACAGGTGGAACGGATACCACAGGGCACAGGAAAGGATTCCATTCCGGAAAGGAAGGCCGTATGAGAAAACTGCTCTTGGGAATCGGAAGCGCAATGCTGTTGGGCGTGCTGGGACTCGCCGTGTTCATGCTCTTTTTGGTGGTACCGGAGCGTGAATCGGTCGGGGACAGCGTCGTCGTGGCGGAAGCTTCCCTTCCGGAGGAGGAAGAGTCTTACCCCGCGGACAACCATGCCCGCAGGAATGAGGACGGCACCGAGGAGGAAGAAGAAGAGGATTCCTCCGCGGAGGCGTCTTCTTTTGCGACGGAAAGCAGCACGGAGGACAGCGCGGAAACGGATGCGGAAAACGCGAACGCGGGTGCGGGCACGGGCCGCACGGCAGAGGAAGAGGATGATACGGATACCGCCGAAACGCAGACGGGACGCGGCATAGCGGGAAGCGCCGCTTCGCTGCTGACGGAGAACGCGGAAACGGATACGGATACAAACGCGGACGACGCGGTCACCGCACTGACGGAGGAAGAGGAAGATCCCGCGCTCCATGACACCGGGGAAGAGCGGACGAGACCCGGCGAAGGCGTTGCCACAAGGGATCGTTCGTCGACGCAGGAGGATCCCGTGACCGAAGAGGAAGAGGACAGGCCCGCGCAGCGGACGCAGACGGTCATCGAGAATCCGACGCCGGATCCGGCCCCCGTGACACAGCAGTCCGTCGGTCTGAATACCGGAAATCTCAACTCGTATCTTTCCGTCAGCGTGACGGATTTTGGCAACGGCTCTTATGAGGCAAGGACGGCGCCCGTGCAGAACGTTTCCTTCTCCGGCGCGTCTGTTTCCGTGACGGTGCGCCTGACGATTGACGTCGTGAGTGATGTCCGCACGGTCAACGGCATCCAGGGCACGCCCACTTCGGACGGCCGTTATGCCCTCTCTTTGTATGAAGAAACGCGGATTACGCTGTATCCCGATGAAGCGGGTTATTCCTCCGCCGGCAGCTACTGGTCCGTGGACCAGAACTCCCGCATGACGATTACCTCGCTGCGTGTGTCCCTCGCGGGCATCAATTCCGCGGGCGGCACGGTTTCCTGGTAAGCGGGTGTTTTTCGCGTGTCGGGTCACTCTTTTGCGGCAAACGGTTTTTTTTCGTGCCGCAATCCCGGTTTTGTGTTAAGATAGGATTATGGATAAGCTGGAGAAAAAGTTGGGGAAATTTGCCATCCCCCGTTTGACCCTGGTGTTGCTCGTGATTCAGGGCATTGGATATGTTCTGTTTTACGGGGGGGCGCAGACCTTTTTGATCAACTATATGACGCTCAGCCCGTACGCAATTCTGCACGGACAGGTGTGGCGGCTGCTTTCCTGGCTGCTGATCCCGTCCATGGATCTGTTTTCCTTCGCGCTGGTGGCGCTGCTCTTTTATCTGCCGATCGGGACGCAGATGGAGCGCATCTGGGGAGACTTCAAGTATAATTTATACATTTTCCTCGGACTGCTGTTTACGGTGATGGGCGCCTTTTTTCTGTACGCGTATTATTCCGTCGCTGCCGGCGGACTGGGGGCGGCGCTCGCCTCGGAATATCTGGCGGTGTCCTTTTCGCCCTACTATGTCATGCTGTCGATTTTCTTCGCCTTCGCGGCGACGTTTCCGGAGAGCATGGTGCTCTTCATGTTCTTGATTCCGCTGAAGATGAAGTGGCTGGGCCTGGCCTACGGCGCGTATATGCTCTACATGATCATCACGGGGACCATGGACACCCGCGTGGTCATCATCGCCTCGGTCCTGAATTTCGTGGTCTTTTTCCTCTGGTCACAAAAAAGCCCCTTCCGGCAGGCGTCTTCCGCGCAGCGTACCGCGGGTTCTCCCTTCGCGGCCTTTCAGCAGCGGGCGCAGCAACAGCAGCAGCAACGGCAACAGACGGGGCCGGTGTACCGTCCGGGGGCGGGGACGGCCATGCAGCCGAGGCATCGTTGTGCCGTCTGCGGTGTGACGGAGATTTCCCATCCGGACCGGGAGTTTCGTTATTGTTCCAAATGCAAGGGAGCGTATGAGTACTGTCAGGAACACCTCTTTACGCATACGCATGTAGAATAACGATGGATAAAGAAAAACAGTTCGCGCAGATTTTGTCGGACACGCTGATCCTGGCGCGGAAACAGAAAAACCGCATCACCCGTTCCCAGATCGCGCATGCCTTTGCGCCGCTTTCGTTTAACGAAGGCCAGATCGCGGAGCTGGAGAACTACTTTGCCGGCAGGAAGATCACGGTGTCGGACAAGCTGGGCGCGCAGACGGAGCCGGGGAAAATCACCTCCGTCGAGGGCTACCGGGAAGAGAAGCGCAGTGCGCATTTGCGGACCTACATCGACGCGGTGAACAAAAAGCGCCGCCTGACCGGGGAAGAGGTAAGGAACTGCTATGAGCAGGTGAAGGCGGGGGACGCGGAAGCGAAGCACCGCTTCATTGAACACTTTCTGCCGCTGGTGGCGGATATCGCCAGGCTCTATGAGGAGCAGGGCGTGTATCCGGAGGATCTGATCGGCGAGGGCAATGTGGCGCTGGTGACCGGCGTGACCTTGCTGGGCGCGACGGAGACCTTTGAGGAAGCGGAGGAAGCGCTCACACAGATGATGATGAACGCCATGGAGGATTTGATCCGTCGCACGACGAAGGCCGAGGCGGATGACCGCAAGGCGCTCGGACGCGTGCAGGAAGTGGCGGACAAGGCGAAGGAACTGGCGGAGGAATACCGCAGGGATTTGACCGTGGAAGAGCTCCTGGCAGAGACCGGCTGGGACCGGGCACAGGTGGAACAGATTCTGCGTCTATCGCCCGGCGGGCTGGAAGGGCTGACGGATACGCCCGTGGTGTAGCAAAGAGCGGATATTCGTGCTATGATAGTAATGAAGTGAAGTTGTTTTTTCGGGAAAGCGGCGTATGGAAATTCGCGAGTTAAAAACCGGAATGGTCCTGCAGGAGGACGCCTACACCCCCAGCGGCAGTCAGCTGATTCTGCCCAAGGGGACGGTCCTCGATGACCAGCGCATCGCGCGGCTGGCGTTTTACGGTGTCAAAAGCGTCAACGCCATGACACGCGAAGAAGCGGCCAGTCTCATTCTGGACGCGCCGGCGGCAAAGCCCGCCACGGCAGCGGTAAAGGCCGCGGCTTCGCCCGTACCGCCGAAGCAGCCCCAGGTACCGCCGCCCGCGGCCGCACAGACCGCGATGGAAGCGCTGGGCGCAAAGAAGGTGCAGGCCTTCGAACCGCCGAAGGTGGTGCCGGCAGCACCCGCGCCCGCGGTGACGAAGCCTTCGCCCGTGCCGGCAAAGCCCGCGGAACCGCCGAAGGAACCCTCTTACAGCGAACGGCTGCGCAATTCTCCGGAATTCAAGAAATTCAAAATGGATTTCGAGGACACCTTCATTTCCTATCAGCGTTCCATCAACGAGATCGTGCGCGGGGACAAGGAAATCGACACGCATCAGCTCATCGCGCCGGTCTATGACCTGATTCACACCTGCTACGGTCCGTCCAATGTCTTCGACATGATGCACGCGCTGCGCTCCTATGACGACGCGACTTACGTACACAGCGTGAACGTGGCGCTGATCGCGCACACGATCGGCGAGTGGATGCATCTGCCGGAGGATGATCTGGAGCTTCTGACGGAGGCGGGGCTGTTGCATGACATCGGCAAGATCATGGTGCCCCATGAAATCGTGACAAAGAAGGAGCCGCTCACGGGCGACGAGCGCGTGAAGATGCGCATGCATCCGCAGTTGGGCTACCGTGTGTTAGAGCGTAAGAACGTGGACCAGCACATCAAGAACACCGTGCTGATGCATCACGAACGCTGCGACGGCAGCGGCTACCCGCGGCATCTGACGATGGAACAGATTGATCCCGTGGCGCGTGTCATTGCCATTGCGGACGTCTATGACGCCATGACGAGCGAGCGCGTGTACCGCAAGGCACTTTCGCCCTTTTACGCCTTTGAAATGATTGAGCGTGACGGCTTGCAGAAATATGATCCGCATCCGCTGATGGCCTTCATGGAAAATCTTTCCAATGTGTACATCGGCAACCGCGTGCGCCTGAGCGACGGCAGGGAAGCGGAGATCATTTACATCAACCGCCAGCGCTATTCGCGTCCGACGGTACGCACGGGACCGGATACCTTCGTGGATCTCATCGATCACCCGGAGATTCAGATCACGGAACTGATATAAAAAAAATATAAACATCGCATTGACAAAAGATAAAATCGCCGCTATACTGTACTCCGGATGATGCAGGGCGGCGGTTTTTCGTAAGAAAGAAAAAAAGCACTTGACACGGGGGAGGTCTTCCTGTAATATAAGAACGGGCGTTCCCCCAAACAAATGTTTAAGAGGAGAGTAGAATATGGAAAAAGCGGATAAGTTAAAAGCATTGGACGCGGCCCTGGGGCAGATTGAAAAGCAGTTCGGCAAAGGGGCGGTGATGAAATTAGGCGATGAGTCGAGCCGCATGAACGTGGAGACGATCCCCACCGGCTCTCTCTCGCTGGATCTGGCGCTGGGGCTCGGCGGGATTCCGAAGGGCCGTGTGGTGGAGATTTACGGACCGGAATCCTCCGGTAAGACGACGGTTACGCTGCACATGATCGCGGAGGTGCAGAAGCGCGGCGGCATCGCGGGCTTCATTGATGCGGAGCACGCGCTGGATCCGGTCTACGCGCGCAACATCGGCGTGGATATTGATAATTTGTACATTTCGCAGCCGGACAGCGGCGAGCAGGCCCTGGAGATCACGGAGACGATGGTGCGTTCCGGCGCGATTGACATCGTCGTCGTGGACTCCGTGGCGGCGCTTGTGCCCCGTGCGGAAATTGACGGTGATATGGGAGACTCTCACGTGGGCCTGCAGGCGCGTCTGATGTCGCAGGCGCTGCGCAAGCTGACGGCGGTGATTTCCAAGTCGAACTGCACGGTGATTTTCATTAATCAGCTGCGCGAAAAGGTGGGCGTCATGTTCGGTAACCCGGAGACGACAACCGGCGGCCGCGCGCTGAAGTTTTACAGCTCCGTCCGTCTGGATGTGCGCCGCATCGAGGCCATCAAACAGGGCGGGGAAAACATCGGGAACCGCACCCGCGTCCGCGTGGTGAAAAACAAGATCGCGCCGCCCTTCAAGGAAGCGGAGTTTGACATCATGTTCGGCAAGGGTATTTCCGTCAGCGGAGATATCCTGGATCTCGCGGCGAACTGTGACATTGTGAGCAAATCCGGCGCCTGGTATCAGTACGGCACGGAAAAGATCGGACAGGGCAGGGAAAACGCCAAGTCCTTCTTAGAGGAGCATCCGGAGGTCATGGAAGAGATTCGCGGCAAGGTCCGTGCGCATTACGGCCTGCAGGGCGGCGCGGAGGCTGCCGCCGCG
>JAFZLB010000032.1 GCA_017551665.1 Lachnospiraceae bacterium | reverse complement strand
GTCCGGCTTGATGTGGCGCGGCAGACGCCGGCACCGGCGGGGGCGTCGGGGCGTCCTGCGCGTTGCGACGTTCCCGCTCCTGTACGAGCGCCTCGCGCATTTCTTTTGTCAGGGGGCGCGGATGATCAAAGGCATCCGCGTCCACCGTCAGAAAGGTGGGCGAGATCCGCTCGTTCCTGGTCGACTCCGGCAGGGGATTCGCGATAAAAACATCCAGTTCCTTGCGCGACGCGGCGCTCTCCATCTGCTCCTGTGTCAGAAGAGAGAAGTTGACCTGCTGCGAAGGACGGGTGTTCTTGTTTGATTTTTTTGCTCTGGTCTTTTCCTGCATCCTTCCTATTGTAACATATTTTTTAATGGAATGTGCCGCGCGCGTGCGTTCCTCTACTTTTGATAAACGCCCACGGATTGCTACGCGCTTCGCGCTCTCGCAATCCTAAACACATTCGGAATTCGCCACGCTCACTCCGCTTCGCGCGGCTGTATTCCTCATGTGTTATGCCCGGCAAATGCACACGCAAATCCCCGTGCGAGCACGAGATTTGCGTGCGCGCTTGCCGGAATATTTATCAATACTTCGTACATGACACATATGTCACTACAATATTTGACATTTTCGTCGCTGAAATAACGTGAATGTCATTTTTTGAAAAAAGTACTTGACAAGCATGCCATTTATGTGATAACATTCATTTTGTGCAGGATTTATGCCGTTTCACAAAGGCGATGAATCCAGTAGTTATCGAAATATCGAACATAAATGAACTAACGAAATTTCGATAACGCACAAGTAGGGTAAATGCCGCTGAAGGCAACGGCGTAGGGTGCCGACAATGACTGTTTCAGTCACTGCCGACGGTAGTAAGGAGGAGTGAAGGAACATGAAAAAGCATTTGGGTAGTATGAGACATGTACTTGCGGGTCTGCTTGCACTGGTGATGGTGCTGTCCTCACTGCAGTCTCTCACGGTACGCGCGGCAGGGGAGACGTATAAGGCGTATGCGGAGGAAGTGGCCTCCAAGCTGGAGCCTTCGAGAATGACATCGACATTTTACATTGAGGTTGAAGGCGGAAGCGTTCAGTCGTTTTGCCTCAATGCGGACAAAGAGGCACCGGTGGATAAGGAAAAAGATGCCGCTGTCTATAAGAAGGAAGAGTACCAGTGGAATAAGGTGGAGTTTGGTGTACTGACGGAGGAAACAGTTCCGAAGTTTAATTCTATGATCGGAAAGGAGCAGGAGAAGCGGCCGGAGGGTTATAAGTCCGGGGAGGAGCTTCGTCGCTGGCTGATTGCAGTGCTTCGGTATTATGATAGTGCAGCTTATCAGCAGCTTGCTGCGAAGTTGGGAATTGACCGGAATGATATGTTTTATTCCTTTGCAACGCAACAGGCAGTTTGGAAGATTACAGATCTGACAAGCCAAAATGTTCCACAGGGAACGAAGGATGTTTTTGTAAACCATCTGGTGAATACTGAAGAAAAAAGAGCTCGGGTGAAGCAACTGGTGGAAACGCCTGATGAAGCAGATCCATTGATGCAACATGCAAAGCTGGTGAACGGGGCCTATGAACTCTGCCAGTCTGTTGTAAATCTTCCCGGTATCAGCGAATACGAAGCGGCACATACAAACATTGCCATATACGTCGGGAGAGATATCTACTACGCTGGAAAGACTAAATGGTTTCAAAACCTTTATACGGTAAAAAGGGAGGTGCCGTACTCCGTTACCGTCAGCAAGCGCATCATCAACCTTGCAAATGACAAAACGGTGAACCGGCTGTCCGGTGCGAAGCTGACATTGTCGGAAGTGGTGGATGAGAATACCGAGATCGTAGTGGAAAGCTTTACGACGACGAGCGAGGATAAGAGCTTTTCCCTCTTTCCCGGAAAGTATGTGCTTCGTGAAGCGGATGAAAACGGAACTGACGGCAATCCGGAAGGATTTAAGAAGGCAGACGATATCCGGTTTATCGTGACGGAAAACGGAATTGAGTTTGAAGAAGGTTATACAGTTCCTGAAACAGCGGAACTGACGGAAGACAAGACCCTCATCATGTACGATGAAATGGAAGAAGCACCGGTGACAATCTCCAAGAGAGCGGTTTCCGGTTCGGAAGAACTGTTGGACGGTGAGCTCGGCGGTGCGAATCTTGCGGTACTGGATGAGGAAAATAATGTAAAGTGTGAGTGGGATTCCGGGACGGAACCGAAGACATTCACGCTGCCGGCAGGCAAGTACATCCTGCGTGAAACGACGGCGCCGGACGGCTATCTGGTGGCGGAGGAAATCGAATTCTCGATTGATTCCGATGGCAACGTCAGCAGCGACTACCTTGAAAACGGTATCATTACAATGAAGGACAAGCCGACCAAGGTAACGATTTCCAAAACGGATATCACGGGTTCGAAGGAAATCTGCGACGCGGAGCTGAGCGTGACCGACGTGAAGACGGGAACGGTGGTGGAGTCCTGGAAGTCCGAGGAAGGCAAGTCGCATCAGATCGTCGCGAAGCTGGTGGTGGGCAGAGTTTACAAGCTCACGGAAACCACGGCGCCGGACGGCTATCTCCGGGCGGAAAGCATTTACTTCTTCGTCAACGAAAAGAATGAGATTTACATTTGCGACGAGAACGGCGGGAATGCGCAGCTGCAGGACGGAAAAGTCGTCATGAAGGACTGCGAGGAACCGGTCATCGAGAAAGAGGTCAATCACAAGAAGCCGCATGAGGATCTGGCGGCAAAGAACGAGGTATTTACATATACAATCAAAACCGAGATTCCGAAGATGCCGGATCTCAAGACCTTTGAAGTCACGGATGAACTCGACAAGATTCTGACCTTTGCCGGAACGGCGGAACAGGTCAAGGTCACGGCGGGCGGCACCGCGCTGGAAGGAAAGGCGGAGATCAGCGGACAGACACTGACCGTGCGTCTGACAGAGAATGATTTGACAAAGGAAATGCAGGGCAAGGCACTGACCGTGGAATTCACCGCGAAGATCAGGGATGACGCGACCGAAGAACAGATTGACGGATACGCGGAACGGAAGATTCCGAACGAGGCCTGCTATAAGATCAACAACCACGAAAAGGTGAAGTGGTCCAATACGGTTACCGTGACACCGAAGAAGCCGACACCGGAAACGCCGAAGACGACGACACCGCAGACGCCGACCCCGGAAGAGCCTAAGACGCCGACACCGGAGCAGCCGACGACCCCTGTGACGGTGACACCGGAAACGCCGGCCACACCCGTGACGCCTGTCGTGACGACGCCGGCGGAGGTGCTGGGTGCAAGACGTGACCCTGCGGAAACGCAGATCGTTGCGACACCGACGGTGCTTGGCGCGACGCGCGCGGCGAACTCGCCCGAAACCGGAGACGGTGCGCCGGTCAGACTGCTGGTGGCGCTGATGGGAATCGCGGCTGTCGGGGCCTGCGCCGGGGTGTTGAGGCTGCGGAAGATGAGGTGAGGTTCGCGCCACGCCGTGCGTTCTCTCGGAATCGCTAAAGCGATTCCTCGCGATCGGGCTGCGCCCTATGCCCGTCTCGTCATACGTGACCGTGCTCACGCAAGCGTGGCACGTCCCCGATGACGATCCGGTCGCACGGCTTAACTTCGTTCCCCTACTACCCTACAGTTTTACATACGGAGGAAGGGCCCGTCATACGGGTCCTTTTTCTATGCGGCGAGATGGGGGAAGGCTTACGGCACAAAGACACACAGATGCGGGTTGCTCTTTTCCGCGTCGAGGAAGGTGTCGCGCATGCGGTCGAGGTAGTCCAGGAACTCATGCCATTCGGCAACATCGTCCTCGTCCCATTCTTCGTCCTCGTCGTCGGCGTCATCCTCGTTCCAGTCGTCCTCTTCCGGCTCCGGGTCCAGAAGACTGAGCTCTTCCTCCGTCAGTACCGCGGAAGAGGGCAGCATCACCAGCATGCAGGTGTCTTCCGAAATGTCGGTGAGCACGTCGTAGAGCGCGTCCAGGTTGCGGCCGTAATAGTCCGGGAAGACCGAGGTGGCGGCCAGCCCTTCATGCAGCTCTTCTTTGTTTTGCGCATAGCGCAGATCAATCGTCATTTTTCTCATGGCAGTCCTCAATAAAGCTGTTCAAAGGAAGCGTAGTGATCTTCCGTGTAAAACACCAGTCCGTCGTCGGAAAAGACAATGCGCTTTGCACCGCGCGATCCGCCCTTGTAATCGATATCGCATTCGTAATACTGCCGGCCGCGCTTTGGCGGCAGCAGCCCCTCCCGGTTGCCGAAGCGGTCACCGCCGATGCTCTTCCCCGGCGCGACCTTGTGCAGGTTGCCGGAGGACGCGTCCCAGCCGAGGGCCCGCGCGTCATCCTTTGTGATGAAGTTGTCCGGAAGATGCCCGTAGGTGTGCAGGTATAGCGCGACCTCGTCCTTCGTGGTGTAGCTGCCCTGCTCGTCGATCGCCGCGGCGCCGTCCGTGGCGGGAGCCGTGTCCGCGGAAGCCGACGAAGTCCCGGTCTGTGTCGAAGCATCGGCAGTCGTCGTTGCCGCAGCCGGCGTCTCAACGGAAGCCGTCGCAACGGAAGACGAAGCCGCAGCCGAAGCTGCCGTCTCTGCCGTGCCGCTTTGCTTCCGGCAGCCGCCCGCGAAGAACAGGCAGAGAGACAGTGCTATTACTATATAGAAGAAAGAGCGTTTTTTTCCAGTGATTTTCATATCAAAACTCCGTTCTTCCGGCGCGTGCCGGTACCGCATATTGTACCACAGAACCCTGCTGTTTTGCCATCGAACAATTAGGACAGAGCAGGTTTAGGGATTGTTTATAGTTAAAGATGCCTCACCGAAAACATATTAAATAATCATAAATAGCAAAAATAAATTGACATAGGACAAATTTTATGATAGTATAGGTACAGTTAAGGCGGCTCACGCTTACGGAGGGACCATGAGCGCGATCACGGGAATCAGCGGATATAACCGCTACACAAGCTATCCGGGGATTTATTCCAATCCTTCGGACGCGGCGATTGCCGAGAAGACCGAGGCACAGGTTCGCGGCATCGACCAGGGCACGGAAAACCTGAAGGACGCGAATTCCGTGACGAAGATCGCCGACGGCGCGATGGACGGCATTGCCGACCAGCTGCAGCGGATGCGGGAGCTGGCCATCAAGGCAAGCAACACCGCGGTGGTCGGAGACGACGAGCGCCGGATGATCCAGACGGAGATCGACCAGCTCAAGCAGGGGATCGCGGACATCGCGAACAACACGACCTTCAATGAGCACAAGCTGCTGGACGGCTCCATGGGCGAGCTGACCATCCTCGCGGGAGCGGAAGGCTCCACGGAGCAGGTGTCGACCGGCAACATGACACTCGAAGCGCTGGGCATCAAGGACTTCGATGTCACAAAGGACTTTAACTTAAGGGATTTGGACAATGCCCTGAAGACCGTCAGCGGTCAGCGCGCGACCATCGGCGCACAGTCCAACCGCCTGGATCATGCCACGGCCTATAACCAGCTTTCTTCCTATAATCATGTGGCTTCCTTCAAGGAGGATGACCTGGAAAGTGTGGTGAAGCGGGTGGACGAAATGCGTAAGAACCGGATGTTTGATACCGCGAGAATGATGATGCAGCAGAAAGACGCGGAGAACAGAAGAGCATTGACCGTGGGGCTCTTCACATAACAAAGCTTTTCCTTACATAATGCATCCATATACCGCAAGATAGACCGTTCCTGTCAATGGGGGCGGTCTTCTTGCGTCTGCGCTTTTTGATATTAGGCTGTCTTAAGAATGCTGCTGTACCATCGTGGCTTCGAGAATCTTCTGCCGCTTCTTTTCGGATTTCTGTTCGTACATCCGCTCGTCGGCCAGATTGTAGACGTCCAGAGAGCTTCCTTTTTTGCACTCTTCCTTGAAGGCATAGCCGTAGGACATGCTGTAAGGAATGCGGTGCCGGATAATGCCCGCGCCGTTCAGCTTTTCTTCGATTTCTTCGAGAAGCGAAGCCACCGCCGTGGAGGACACACGCTTCAGCACCAGCACAAATTCGTCGCCGCCCATGCGCGCACGGAAGCCCAGCTCGCCGACGCTTTCAATCAGCGTGTCCGCGGCGGTCTTTAACATGCTGTCACCGGCCTCGTGGCCGTAGGTGTCATTGATGATCTTCAGATTATCCAGGTCCAGACTGACGATGCAGTAACTGCCCACCGCGCTGTTGAGCGAACGGAAGACATTGTCCGCGCTCTTGCGGTTCGGCAGTCCGGTGAGCGCGTCGATATAAGCCTTTTCCGTCAGGGACATGTATTCTTCCTGACGCGCGTAAGAGGCCGTGATGTTCAGGTAATAGTTCAGGATCTGCGCGATGGAGAAGCTCAGGCAACCGATGATGGGCAGCAGTGTCGCGAGATCGTGCATGCGCGTGTTGTACATACTTTCCGCCGCCGCGAAAATCAGATAGATCACCATGCAGCCGGCGAAGATCCAGATGCCCGTTTCCAGATAGCTGTGGCGGTTGCGCAGGGAATACAGCATGAAGAGCAGCAGCGGTAAGATCAGCAGCGAGGTGCCGATTTCCGCGATCGTGTCATAGGGCGCGGCCATGAACAGCGGCAGCACACCGCCGGAGCTGAAGAGCCAGACGCCGAAGTTGATACAGATGACCGCACCGAGGATGTGGTCCGCGACGCCGCTGATCGAAACGGAAAAGCCGACCGTCAGGAAAAGGAAGACGATGCCGAACAGCAGCTGGAAGGAACCGACAATCAGGGCGGGCAGCGCCTGATACATGTACAGATGAAAGAGATCATCGTGGGCACCGTACAGGGGCTGCTCCACGAAGGTGTTGACCGGTGCGCCGTCCACCGTGATCTGGATCTCCAGTGTCTTTCCCTCGACGGATTCCGGCAGCGAGATCAGATACGTCCGCGAGCCGGAGAACGAGCTGGCCACGCGGGAGGACATTTCTTTTTCAAAAACGACAACATCGTCCGCCAGGACACGGATGTCTCCCGCGGTGAGATGCAGCAGCAGCGTCGGCTGCACGGTTTCCTGTTCGGGCACGCGCCATCCTTCGATAATCACCGCGTAGCTTTTCGCGCGGTAACTGTTCAGATTGCCTGCCCAGAATCCGATCAGGTACAGCAGTGCCAGAATCAGCGGCAGGACGCATATGGTTGTAATCAGAATCTTTTTCTTAAGCATGCGTAGCCTCCTGCTGATGCCGGAAGGTTTTCAGCTCATACATTCTCGCGTCCGCCAGATGGAAGGTATCCTTGACGGTGCCGGAATAAGTCTCCGTACTGACGGCATAGCCGTAGGAAATATCACCGCGCACCGGCGGATGCGTGTAATGCCGGTTGATGAGCGCCGTTTCCATGCGCGCGACGGAACGCTTGCAGGGCGTTAAGTCCGTGCCGTTCCAGATCGCGATGAATTCGTCGCCGCCCATGCGGCCCAGAAGAACGGTGTCCAAAAAGCTCTGCCGCAACAGCTTTGCCATATCGGAGAGATACTGGTCTCCCGCGGTGTGTCCGTATTTGTCGTTGATTTCCTTTAAGTGATCCAGGTCCATGCTGATGACCACAAAGGGCTGCCCGTCGTCGTCAACCCGGCGCATCAGCTGTTCGCAGCGGGAGCGGTTCGCCATGTCCGTCAGCGGGTCCGTGTAGGCCAGACCGGACAGGCGGCGGATCGTCGCGTCCTCATACAACTGCTCAATGTGATACAGGAAGAAGTTGACGATGAGGGAAGAAACGAACAGGAGCGAGCCGATGGTCAGCGCGTTCAGGTTTGCGTAGGATTCATTTCCGCCGCCCATGTACAGGGAGTAATTGAAGCGGAAAATATCCACCATGGAAGCAATCAGCAGGGAGAAGAAGCCCGCGGCCCAGACGATCTGCGAGACGCGCCATTCCTGCCGCATGAGCGAACGCCTTCTGCTGAGCCATGAGCTGATGGCGGTATAAATGATGATGCCGAAGCCTTCGAGCAGCACCATCAGATGCGCGACGAAAATGTATTGGTCAATGAAGATGGTTCTCTTGTAATGAAGCCCGATGATGACAGCCGCGACCAGCAGATCCAGCACCGCGACGATGCCGTAGACGATGCGGCTTTTGCGTTCGTTCGCGGAGCTTAAGAGCGCCATGAAGGAGCAGGGGATCAGCAGCAGCGTGATGTATTCCATGAGGTTGTTGCGCAGCTCGCCGGGACTCAAAAAGCCGGTCAGGGAATAGAAGCACAGCATGTACAAACCGATGAGCAGGGACATCAGTCCGCTGAACAGAATACGCGGTTCCGTCCGGTAGTTCACGGACAGGTAAATGAAAATGAAAAACAGGATGATGCCCATGACGCAGAGGAAGAGTCCGACAAAGAGCGTCAGCCTTGTGGCGCGGAGGTATTCGATTTCGAGGTCATAGATGTTTCCGACCGTCACCGGCTCCAGACCGGAAAAGGCGCTTTCCTCATTGCCCCAAATGCGCAGCTTCAAAACCCTGCCGGCGTAACCCTCCGGCAGGGGGATAAAGTGGAAGGGAGACGGCGTCATCAGACCCTCTTCCGGATACTGCATGCCGTCGGCATAGATCATCTCGTCATCCACATACACTTCAATGCTGGAATGACGCGTCCGAATCTGCACCGTGCCGGCAAGCACCTCCTCGGGGGGCAGCATGTGCTGCAGTTCATAAACGTCACCGGTGTGTACGGAACCGAAGTTCACATCGACCAGACGGACGTCCGTCTGCGTGGAACCGTCGGCCAGCACCGCGTTCCAGTGTTCGCTCAGCTGGTAGACCGGATACTCCGTTTCCGGCACCAGCACCACGATCACCCAAAAACAGAACAGCACAAACAGCGCCATGGAACACAGGAGGATCATGTTTTTCCTGCGCGGGCGTAGTTTCATTTCATTATTATAACATATAAATTAGAGTAATATAATATAAAAATTAGACTGTTGTTCATTTTTTGCGAATGGGCTATACTTAATCCGATGGCAACAGCAAAAAAACGAAAAAAGAAAAAGCATCGGGGGAAAAGAGGACGGGGGAGACTGATCGCGATCATCCTTGTGATCGCGGTTGCGCTGATCCTCGGCGTCGTTGTATTCTTCCTGTTGCGCAATACGCCGGAACGGCGATACGAGCGGCAGCTTGCGACCGGAGACAGCCTGTACGAGTCGGCATCCTACGCGCAGGCGGCAGCGGCCTATGACGCCGCGCTGGAGATTGACGCGAAGGGGGCGGCGGCGTACCGGGGTCTGGTCAAGGCCTACGGTGCGGACGCCAACGCCCAGGGCGTGGCCGAGGCCTTTGAAAAAGCCAAGGCACAACTCTCCGAAGCGGAGGTTGCTTCGCTGCACACGGAAACGGCGGCGGAGCTTTCCGCCATCGCGGAGCGCTTTTTCGCGGCGGGAGAGTATGACCGCGTGCGGGAAATCGCCGCGGGACTGCGCGCGATGGATGAAGCGGCGGCATACAGCCTGACGGACCGTGTGATTGAAGCGACGGCACCCGCCGTCGGCTCGACGGTCAGCTTCGGGACTTATCTCGGCACATCCCTGAACTGGCGCGTCCTGCACCGGGACGGCGGACAGATTCTCATTCTTTGTGAGCAGCTTGTGGAAACAAAGCCCTTTACGGAAACGCACATCGGCGTAGCCTGGGAATACTGCACGCTCCGCAAGTGGCTGGCCACGGAGTTTTACACAAACGCCTTTTCCATCCAGGAGCAGAACCGCATCGCGGCGGTCATGGCGGAAAACCCGGCGAATCCGACGGATCCGCATACCGTCACGCGCAGGCCCACGGAGGAAAAGGTTTTCGTCCTTTCCATGCAGGAAGTGGAACGGTACTTTCCTTCCGAAGCGGAGCGGGCGTCCACGGGCAATTACTGGACACGCACCTCCGCGAACCGCTCGGAATCCGGCGCGGTCATCGTGTCCGCGGAGGGCGCCTTCCAGACGGTTGACGCAAGAGACGTCGCCGCGGGCGTGCGCCCGTGCTTATGGTTGATACTGGAATAAGGGGGTAGGGGTATGGCTTACGACAGCAATACCATGTATAACGCGGGGAACATCCTTCAGGGCATGAGCCGCATTTCGGAACCGGAGATCGCCGAAGTCCTTCACATGTCGGAGGACGTGCAGCGCTTCCGCGTGCTGATGATGAAATACGAATGCGCCATCAGCGAGGTGCGCACAAAGCTTGAGGTCTTAAACCGCGACATGTCGATCAAAAACGAACGCAATCCCTTTGAGTCGATCAAGTCGCGTCTGAAAACACCGACGAGCATCCATGACAAGCTGAAGCGGCGCGGCCTTCCCGTGAGCTATGAGTCCATCGTGGAGAACTTAACGGACATCGCCGGCGTGCGCGTGATCTGTTCCTTTGTGGATGATATTTATTCGCTTGCGGACTGCCTTGTGGCACAGGACGACGTCCGCGTGATCCGCAGAAAGGATTATCTCAAGGAACCCAAGGACAACGGCTACCGCTCGCTGCATCTGATCATCGAGGTGCCGGTGTTTCTCTCCGACGAAAAGGAATGGATCACGGTGGAGGTGCAGTTCCGCACGATCGCCATGGACTTCTGGGCATCGCTGGAACATAAAATGAAATACAAAAAAGAGATCCGCAACTTGGAGTCCGTTTCCGAGGAAATGCACTATGCCGCGGAGCTCATCAACCAGCTCGATCACCGCATGACGCAGATCCGGGAGAAGATTGATTACATTTAGAAAATAACACTCTGCCGCAGCCGCCGCAGGGCAGGACGGCGCCGGAGGCCGTGACCGGCAGACCGATTTCCGCGGCCTCGATGCGCGCGTGCTTCGCGGCAGCGGGAGCGGCTTCGTTCAGCGCTGTATGCAACAGATAGTGCAGCGTTCCCGGCTGCAGGCCGGTCGTGTACATGTTTAAGACGAAAAAGAGGGGATGCTCCGACAGCAGCCGCATACAGGCGGTGAGCAGCGGATAAATCCCTTCTTCGATTTTCCAGAGTTCCCCCTTCGGCCCTCTGCCGTAGGACGGCGGATCCAGCAATATCGCGTCATAGCGGTTACCGCGCCGGATTTCCCGCTCCACAAACTTCTGGCAGTCATCGACCAGCCAGCGCACTTTTTTATCCGCGAGTCCGCTCAGCGCCGCGTTTTCTTTGGCCGCCGTGACCATGCCCTTCGACGCGTCCACATGCGTCACCTCCGCGCCCGCCGCAAGCAGTGCACAGGTGGCGCCGCCCGTGTAAGCGAAGAGGTTTAACACCCGTGCCGGACGGGCCGCTTCTTCTATTATAGAAGACATAAAATCCCAGTTGACGGCCTGCTCCGGAAACAGCCCGGTATGCTTGAAGGAAAAGGGACGCAGGTGAAAGGACAGCGCGCCGTAATCAAGCGTCCAGGCCTCCGGCATCCCGCGCTTTTCCCATTCGCCGCCGCCTTTCGCGCTGCGGTGATACACGCCGTCGGCCTTTTGCCAGAGCGCTTCGTTCCCCGTCCGCGGCCAGATCGCCTGCGGGTCCGGCCTGCGCAACACGACATCGCCCCAGCGTTCCAGCTTTTCGCCGCCGCCGGCATCCAGCACTTCAAAAGTTTTCCATCGGTTTGCAATCCACATGATCTTATTGTATCATACAACATATAGCGTTCGCCATCCCCCGGTGGGGCGCAAAAATAATCAATACACAGAGCCTTTTCCACCCACTTTCGTTTTTCCCCGAAATTTTCAAAAATTCTGCTTGATTCCGACCCTCAAATGTAATATGATATCGGATGCTGTGGCAATAAAAAAGAAACACACGACTACGTGTACCAAGGAGCTTTTTATGGCAAATCAGGTTATGAGAATCACATTGAAGGCGTACGATCATCAGCTCGTGGATTCCTCCGCGAAGAAGATCATCGAGACTGTCCGCAGAAACGGTTCCCAGGTTTCGGGGCCGGTGCCGCTGCCGACAAAAAAAGAGATCATCACGATTCTTCGTGCCGTGCACAAGTACAAGGACTCCAGAGAACAGTTCGAGCAGCGCACGCACAAGCGTCTGATTGACATCGTATCGCCCACGCCCAAGACCGTGGACGCTTTGCAGCGTCTGGAAATGCCGGCGGGCGTGAATATTGAGATTAAGATGAGATAAAGGTCCGGCAGAGTTATTCGGGACAAAGAAGATTCTTTGGAGGTACCTAAAGGTGAAGAAGGGCATTTTAGCGACAAAGGTCGGCATGACGCAGATCTTTCAGGAAGACGGCACGGTCATTCCCGTAACGGTATTGCAGGCGGGTCCCTGCGTCGTGACGCAGGTGAAGACCGAGGAAAAGGACGGATACAACGCCGTTCAGGTCGGCTTCATTGACAAAGAGGGCAGAAAGGTCAACCGCGACAAGGGCGGCAGAAAGCACATCAAGTTCCGCCACGGGCTCAACAAGCCGCTGCTCGGCCACTTCGAGAAGGCCGGCGTATCCGGCAAGCGCTTCCTGCGCGAGTTCCGCTTCGAAAACGCGGAAGAGTATCAGCCCGGTGCGGAAATCAAAGCGGATATCTTCGCGGAAGGTGACCGCATCGACGCGACAGCGATTTCCAAGGGTAAGGGTTTCCAGGGCACGATCAAACGCCTCGGACAGCACAGAGGCCCGATGACGCACGGTTCCAAGTTCCAGCGTCATCAGGGTTCCAACGGTGCGTCCTCGGATCCTTCCCGCGTATTCAAGGGCAAGGGAATGCCCGGCCAGATGGGCAACGAACGCGTTACCGTCCGCAACCTTGAGGTCATCAGGGTGGACGCGGAGAAGAATCTGATTCTTGTCAAGGGTGCGCTTCCGGGTCCCCGCAAGAGCCTTATCACGATCAAAGAGACAAGCAAGCGGGGCGCATAATATCAGACCAGGCGAAGGAGTAATGCGATGAAGGTTACAATGCTGAACATGGAAGGAAAAGAGGCGGGCGATCTGGAGCTGAACGACGAAATCTTCGGCACAGAGATCAACGAACACCTCATTTACATGGCGGTCAAGCAGCATCTGGCGGCAAAGCGCCAGGGCACACAGAAGGCGAAGACGCGTTCCGAGGTTTCCGGCGGCGGTAAAAAGCCGTGGCGCCAGAAGGGCACGGGCCACGCGCGTCAGGGTTCCATCCGCTCCCCTCAGTGGAAGGGCGGCGGCATCGTCTTCGCGCCGACCCCGAGGGATTATTCCTTCAAGATGAACAAAAAGGAAAAGCGCGCGGCACTGAAGGGTGCACTGTCCGGCAAGGTTTCGGACGGCAAGCTGATCGTGCTGGATGAGCTGACCATGGAAGAAAAGAAG
>JAFZLB010000031.1 GCA_017551665.1 Lachnospiraceae bacterium | reverse complement strand
GGCGGCGGCAGCTCTTCCGGCGGCGGCGGGGGACACAGTTTCTGAGACGTCTAATCCTCCCGGCTCAGTCCGTACGCGTTGTAGTGTTCCATTTCCGTATGGTAAAACACCACCCGGAAATCGCAGGTCATGGGGAATCCGTAGGTCGATTCCACATACTTTTTTGCGATTTCCGTAATTTCCGCGCACAAATCATCCTTCAGCTCATCGATCCGCATCTGTTCATACTCTGTTTTACCGTATACGATGTTCAATCCCGGTGCGCTTGAAGCAAAAACACGATGCGGAGGAACCGGTAACCGCTCCTTCAAAAACTGTTTTACCATTGTTTTCTGCGTGCGGGCAAAGCGTTCAAAGCAGACATCTTCAAACCGTCTCCCGTCAGGATGCGTGTCCGGATCGTAATGTGCGTCAATATCGTTCTCCCGAGAGGTTCTTCCCGTTACCTGTACCGGCGGATGAAAACCGGTTTTCGTATAAAAGACGGACATAGCATCCTCCGGACGTTCATTGTCGGGAACCGCCAGATCGTTGACGATACTGACGTGCCCGTCTTTTTGTGTAATGTGCAAATCATAGAAATCTTTCTTTTCGACGGAATACCTCCGGTCGTACCGAAGGTGTATTTTTTCGATGCTTTTTACGGGAACTGCCGTAAAATGGGAGCCGTTACGTATCAGTACAGCCGGTCTTGTGACAAGCGACGTTCCCATGACCGGCGCATTTCTGCACTCCTCGTCGATTTGCTGTAACTCGACATCACTGAAGGACCACCAGCATTTTTTCAGTTCTCTTTTACGTTCCCGTGTAAGGAACAGGACACCAAGATAAACGAGATAAGCATTGAACGGAACAAGGATGCATGTTCCGAGAATCATATGCCAGGATAAGCGGTTGAGCGCCGCCTCCATACCGTCTTTTGTGACACCAAGGACGACAACCAAAACGAAGAGACACAGAATGAAACCTCCGGAGAGAATCATCAGCAGGGCAAAGAAGACACCGGTCTGCTTTCGCGGCAGATCCTTCAGGCGTGCATACATGTGCGGCATGGTTTCTTTGTTCACCCGATTCGTTTGGTCCGGCGTCATTGACTCTCCCTGTATGATGCTGGGATGACGTGAGACACAGCTTACGGCATCCGTCTTCGGATCACTTCAATTCTACCAGATTTTGAGATGATCGTCATTGCAAGCAGCAGTCCCGCGCAAATGCCCGCGCTGTCGATCAAAACATCCCGCAGTTCCGCGCTGCGTCCGGGGACAAAGGATTGATGGAATTCGTCCGATACGGCAAACAGCAGACAGAGTAAGCCTGCCAGAAGAAAGAATTTGCCGGAAGTCCGCCCGTAAACGAATATAGGGAGTGTTGCGGCGAGCGCAAGAAGGAAGTATTCGCTGAGATGCGCGCCCTTCCGCACCACGGGTTGCAACTGCTCCGCCATGACAAGAACCTCTTCCTCCTCCATTTCCAGACGGAACATGCGGTTGCACGCATGTATGATGATCTCTCCGACCCCGCCGCTCATCTGTGCGCTGTCTTCCGCCTCGCGCGCGGAAAAAGACCAGATCATGCAGCAGATCAGAAGCGCGGGAAGAAAGGATAAGGGTTTGAGTCGAGCCATCATCATCTGAAT
Source organism: Lachnospiraceae bacterium (assembly GCA_017551665.1). Classification (GTDB taxonomy): domain Bacteria; phylum Bacillota; class Clostridia; order Lachnospirales; family Lachnospiraceae; genus Butyrivibrio. The sequence continues at coordinate 3,031 of JAFZLB010000031.1, read as the reverse complement.
AACGCTTCCCCTGAAAATGTTCACAACAGCTCTCAGCCCGACTGCTGCGAATGCGCCGTTCGCAGTGCCCGGGGCAGGCAAAAGCCCAGGACCATCAGCAAGGACAAAAAGGTCAGTATGCCGTACCAGACGGGACGCGCGATAAACGCGTCCAGACCGGCGTAGACCGGGACATAGCCGACAAAGATGGCGGCCTTCACCAGTCCGTAGGCGAAGGCGGGTCTTCCGGGAAAGAGATCGTAGATACCGGAGAAAAACAGCGGCATGGACATGTGATAGAGCAGCAGCCCCGCCATGCCGGCGCCGGCCATCTCCGAAAACAAAAGCAGCAAGGACGCGCCCGCGAGAGAAAACAGCAAGACCCTGCGCAGGCCGAGACGATCCGCAAGAAGTCCGCCCGCCATCTTCCCGAAGAGCGCACAAAGCGCCACCGCAAGTCCCGCGGCGAAGCCGGTTTTCCAGGTGAAGGCAAAGGAGATTTCCGTGCTGGTATGCAGCATGGCAGCGAGGAACATGCAGACGGAAGTCGTCAAAAGCTCCATGCCGGACAGGGACTGCCGCCCGTGTGCAACACCCTCCGCCGGCAGATCGGAAGCGGTCAGCGGCCTTGTCGCCACGTAGGCCATCAACAGCGAAGAGAGCACGAGCGCCGCGACGATCCCGCCGTACACCGCCGCGGTATATGGCAGCAGTGCACCGACAAACAGACCGAAGCCGCCCGCCGGAACAAAGATACCCTGTGCGCCGTGGCGGCCGATGCGCGCTTTGCCTTTGCCGCATTCCGTTCCGTCATAGAGGCGGAGCAGATCCGCACCGCATCCGATATGGAAAAAGGCATTCGCGAATCCCGCCCCCAGCACCGTCAACAGGTTTCCCTGACGAAGCAGCGCCGTTGCCGCAAGAAGGATACAGCCCATCATGCTGGTCAGCAGATTCAGGCGGCTGGCTTCCTGTGTGCTCCTGTTTTCGCAAAGATGATCCAAAAGCATGCCGATCGGCAGCTGCAGCGCAAAGGCGCAGAAGTTGTAAAAGAGATACCCCAGATACCACCAGCGTCCGGCGTAGGCGATCAGATGATGCAAAAGCCAGATGCAGCTTAAGTCAACACAGAAATGGACGACGGCCGCGCTGCCGAGTATTTTTGTTTTCATCGTCCGCCTCTCCTTTCCGCCGGAAACACCGCCGCGCTCACCGTCGCACAATCAGTTCCAGCAAATACCACAAGCCCCAGGAAAACAGGTTCAGCCCGAAGGCCCACCAAAACGGCTTCTTCAGTTCCGGCAAAAGCATCCGCAACAGCCGCCATTCCGCAAGTACGACAAAGGCCTCCAACACCAGCTGGAAGGCCAGCGGATTGAGCGGAATCCCGGGGCCGTAATAGTAATACAGGTAAAACAAAAACACGACCACCGGGTTTGTGATCACATTGATCAGCGCCAGCGTTTTTTGTTGCCTGCCCGTTCTGAGTCCCGCCACAAATGCCGCAACGCCTTCCAAAAGGATGGTCAGCACAAGCGAGACAATGATCTGTCGTGCCAGTACGCGCAGAAACAGCGTAAACCGTATCCAGTCGCCGGACATCCCTTACCGCCCGCGTTTGTGACGGCGGATGACAAGAATCACCGCAAGAAGCCAGAGAACAAACAGCACCGCCAGCACAATGATGACGACAATCACCGGGATCCCCGCGATGGTGGAACGCAGCCGCCCGGACACCGGCAGATTGGAACCGTCGGCACCTCCGCCGACCAAAGACAACGCGGAGACTTCCTTGCCGTCCTCCCCTTCCAGATACATGCGTTCCATTGGGAACCAGGAGCCGCTCATGTAACCGCCGTGCCCGGAAGGGCCGCTGACGCCGTCCTCCGCCAGCACCCACCAGACACCGTTTGCGTCCTGCCAGGCCACTTCGACAAAGGTGCGCTCTCCCGGCTTCAGGCTGACAACGGGCACGGCATCTCCCGGTGCGTCAAAGCCCGGCGTCTCGATTTTGACATGGCAAAAAACATAAAGGGACACGGTTTCGTCACGGTGATCCCAATAAAAGTCATCACCGTCCGTCGGCCCGCCGATGACATCCGCATGTGCCGTCATCGCCGTGGAGCTCCATAAAAACAGTAACAGGCATGTCATCAGAACAGCCGTAAGTGTTTTTTTGTAAAACAGCTTTTTCATGCGCTCTTTTCTCCCCTCATTCCTTTGCGGCCGTCAAGGCTCTTATGATTATAGCAAACGTCATTAACATTTGCCATATTCCCATGCGTCGTGGACAGAGGACCGGAAATCAAAAGGCGACCGCAAAGGAAAAGGGAGAACCCTTAACAAAAGCCATGTAATGATATAATATAAATAGCGAAATATAACATAAGTAATTCGCATAAATCGCAAAAAGCGTATATTGTTAGATAAAATGGCGGATGATACGAGGAGTGAACCAACCATGCATACTTATGAATTCACGCCGAATGGCGTATGCGCACAGAAAATCAGTTTTTCCATCGATGAAGGCAGACTTCATGATGTGGTGTTTACCTCCGGTTGTCCCGGAAATCTTAAGGCGATCGCCAAGCTGATCGAGGGAAGGAACGCGGAAGAAGTCGCCGCGCTTTTGCGCGGAAACGATTGCGCAGGCCGCGGTACCTCCTGCGCGGATCAGCTGTCCATCGCGATTCTTGAAAACATTCGGGAGAAATAACATCTTCCGGTAGAAAGAGCAGATTTAGCAGAAATGGTAGAAAAGACAGATTTGACAGAAATAGCAGATTTAGCAGAAATGGCAGATTTGGCAGAAAAGACAGATTTGGGAAACAATGACAGAAATGGCAGATTTGACAGAAATAGCAGATTTAGCAGAAATGGTAGATTTGGAAGAAGAGGTGATAAGAAACGGCGTTACAATTCAGCGCCCAGCCAAATAAGGGAATAGCCTGCTGAGAAGTAATCCAGCGCATGTGAGGCAAAACGCCAGAAACTCAAAAAAACTTGAAATTTCTGGCGTTTTTCTCTTGCATTTGAAATAGGTATGTGTTAT
>JAFZLB010000030.1 GCA_017551665.1 Lachnospiraceae bacterium | reverse complement strand
CTGACGGTGCGGGAGGTGCTGACGGTGCCGGAGGTGCTGACGGTGCCGGAGGTGCAGGCGGTGCCGGAGGTGCAGGCGGTGCGGACGGTGCGATGAGCGCGGATGTGCTGCTGCACAGGGACGCGGCCGGTTCCGATCTGGAATTTGTACCGTTTGTTTCGGCGGAAGGGGAGGAACAGGAATTCCCGCTTTCCGCAGCGGATATGGAACAGGGAAGCGAGCCGGCGGGCATCACGAGACTGCTGTGGCTTTCCATTCTGTCCGCGGCGGTGGTGGCGGGCGGATTTATTCTTTTGATTTACGGCACGGAAAGGGCACCGGAAAGGAGAAAGAGTTATGGATAAAGCAGTTTCATCCGGAATGATCGATTCTGCGGAACAATTACTGGAACGTCTGCGCGAAAAAGAGGTTTTGCTTTCCCCGCTGGAGGAAGCATACATCCGTGAGACGGACAAGAAATACCGCCTGCGTATTTCGGAGTATTATTTCAATCTGATCGACTGGGATGATCCTGAGTGTCCCATCCGCATGCAATGCATCCCGGACGGGGCGGAGCTGGAGGACATCAGCGGATACAGTGAGGATCCGCTGCATGAAAAGGATTATGAGGCGGTGCCCTTTCTGATTCACAAATACAGATCCCGCGCAGCTTTCATGTGTTCCAATTTCTGCTACATGCACTGCAGACACTGTACGCGGAAAAACACGGTCATGAACGAGGAGATCTGCACGAAGGACGCGCTTCCGGCAGCGCTGGAGTATATCAAGGAGCATACGGAAATCAATGACATCCTGATTACGGGCGGCGATCCGCTTTCACTGCCCCTGGAAACGCTGGAGTATTATATCGCCGGTTTCCGGAGCGTCCCCTCCGTCAATACCATACGTATCGGCACCCGCGTCCTCGCCGCGGATCCGGGACAGATCACGGATGAACTTTGTGACATGCTGGAAAAATACCATCCGCTCTGGCTGTTCACACAATTCAACCACCCGAAGGAGGTTACAAAGGAAGCAGCAGAGGCCGCGAATCGTCTGTTGCGGCGTGGTATTCCGCTGGGCAATCAGAGTGTTCTGCTCAAGGGGATCAATGATGACGCCGATACATTAGTGGAACTGTATACAAAGCTCATCGGCATCCGTGTCCGTCCGTATTACCTCTACCTTTGTGACCGCGTGCTGGGCACAGCGCATTTTGCCACAGACTATACCGTGGGGGTGGAACTGATCGAGGCACTCCGGTACCGGCTGCCCGGATATGCCGTGCCGAAATTCATCATCGACGCGGACGGGAAACACGGCGGTAAGGTGACGATTGAGCGCAATCATGTGCTGAAAGAGACTTCGGATTATCTGCTGCTGCAGGGCGATTCCGAGGATTCGGTGACGAAGTTTTACAGATAATTCATTCGAAACAGGGAGGTAAATATGAAAGTCGGATTGACCTATGATCTCAGAACGGATTACGGCATTGAGGAAAACAGCATGGTTTACGCGGACTTCTGTCATCCGGAAGAGATCGGATACATGGAACGCGCCATACAGCGGAACGGCTATGAGACGCTGATGATCGGCAATATGTTCAAGCTGAATGATCGGATCAAAAACGGAACGCTGGACTGCGACATCGTTTTGGTCTGTGATGAGGGAATCGCCTCGAGAAACAGAGAGGCGATTGTGCCGGCGTTGCTGGAACTGAACAAAATCCCCTATATCGGCAGTGACGCCTACTGTATGGGCCTTTCCCAGAACAAGTACCATACGAAGCTGGTGGCGCAGGCGCTGGGCATCCGATTTCCAAAGGGAATCTATCTGGAATATTCTGAAAAACCGGATATGGATGCCGTCTGCGGAATGCTCTCGGAACAGGGACTGACCTATCCCCTGATCGTCAAGCCGAACGAAGAGGGGTACAGCATGGGTGTATTTCTTGTCCGGAATGACGAGGAACTGCAGCATGCCCTGCAGAGTGATTTTGACAATTATCATGAGCCGGTGCTGGTGGAGGAATTTATTGAAGGAAAGGAGATGTATGTTCCGATCATCGGTACGGGGAAGGATGCGTACGCGATGGAGGTCGGTGTGGTGATTGATGAGAGCGGTTCCGATCTGGAATTCTTCTGTGTCGAGGACAAATGCCACGGAGAGATACAGGATGTGATCGCAGAGTTACCGGAACCGGTGAAACAGCGCATGTTTGATGATTCATTAAAACTGTTCCGACATATGGAATGCAGGGATTTCGGACGGTGTGATTTCCGCATGACAAAGGAGGGGGAGCCGGTGATGATCGAGATTACACCCCGTCCCGGTCTGTCGGAAAAGGGACCGTATGAAACCTGTGCAAAAGCCCTGGGAAAGACATACGACTGGGTACTGAAGGAGATCATTGACGGCGCAGCGAAACGTTACGGATTGACGGGGTGAAGATGAGCAAAAAGAAACAGATATTATTCCAAATGGTCATGATCGTGTTTATTTTCGGAATCGTGTTTTTGTCCGCGGTTCTGAATGCCTATGCCTTCAGGAACAGCTGCGTGGACGCGGATGCGGAGAATACCGCCGTGATTCTTTCCTCGCTCACGGAACGCGTGGAATACGGGCTGAAATACGGCCGGGATTTGGGCAATTACTATGGCATCGAGGATGTGTTTGACGAGATCTTCATATATTGTGGCTCCAATGACAATTACATTGTCAACGGAGAACTGGAACCGCTTTACGGCATAGACCCGCCGGAGGAACTGGCGGACAAGATCGAACTGATGAAGGTGAACGGGGAGACGCAGTACCTGTGGATGAGCCGCGAAACACAGCATATTGTACTCGCCATCCGCGGCAGGGAAGGCATAGACGGCTATATCGGCATCTTGTACCCGACGGAACGGGCACAGGCCATGTCCCTTGCTTATGTGAAGCGGATGTATTTTTATGCGCTGATCGCGGGAATCGTCGGGGCGCTGCTGTTTGAACTGCTGTTTCATCTGCTCCGTCATTCCTTTGCACGCAAGTCACTGCGCCGGATTGTAATGGCCACAATCCTTGTCATCAATATTGGCAGTATCCTTTCTTCCTATGTGGTGCTGAGTGCCGGTTACCGGGAACTGGCCTCGGATGTTGTTAACGGGCTGCTGGATCAGAGTGCGGGAAACATGGAAGGATTGCTTGCCGCCGGTGTCCGTTACAGCGATATCAGGGATATGGACGCGTACTTCCAGCGTGTTGCGGATTCCAGTGCGCAGGTATCGGCCATCACACTTACGTCTGAAGCAAAGGAAGACGCTCTTACCCGTGCGCTGTCTGCGGACGGTGAGGGAGAAGTGCGTTATCTGACTGCGGAAATCTCTTCGGAATATGTGGGCGCCAAAGTCCGCTCCGCCGTCATCAACGTGATCGTCACGACCATCACCTCCATGATGATTGCCCTGGAGATTCTGATCTTTCTGATCGACCTTCTGCTCGGGGAAAAGAAGGAACGCAGAAAACTCCGGAGGATCGACAAAAGCAAATCGATCGAGAGCATCGGCATCGTGCGCGGTCTTTCCTTCTGTTTTGCCGGTTTCCGCTTTATGGCTGTCGCATTCATGTCCATCGTTCTGGCGGAGATTTACCGTCCGGTGGTGATCTTCGGCTACCAGGTTCCTTATGAGATTCTGATGACCTTTCCGCTGTCCGCGCAGGTATTCATTTCCATGATCACCTCTTATCTTTCCGGCATTGTAATCCACAAACGCGGCTGGAAGGTGGCTACGATCGGCGGCGTTGTCGTGATGTGCTGCGGCACCCTCGCATCCTCTTTTGCATATGAGCCTGTTTCCTTTATCCTTGCGCAGATGCTGATCGGCACGGGACTCGGTTTTGCGAAGATGGGCATTGATATCTATGCCGTTGCGGTCTCTTCGGAAGCCGATATGTCGGCGTATACCGCTGCTTCCAACGCCTCAATTATTGTCGGCTATTCCTGCGCGGCTTCACTGGGCGCCCTGATTGCGAGCGTGTTCGGCTATGCGGGCGCGTATCTGGTCATGACGGGTCTCGGCATTCTTGCCATTATGCTTCTCTTCTTTTTCGGAATCAATGTTGTTTCACGAGATGAGGCAAAGGAAGAAGAAAAGGCGTCCCCGGAAGAGGCTGAAACGGAACAGAAAAAATCGGATTTCCGCTTTCCGGCCTATATCATGTTTATCATCATTCCGTATTTCTTTATCATGATGTTTACGGACTATTTCTTCCCGGTTTATGCAAACAGCGTGGGGATTACAACGGACGTGATCGGCTATGTCATGCTGGCTTACGGTATCGCGACGGCCTACATCGGAACAAAGCTGTGCCCGGTTCTCACAAAACGCGCCTCTTCGTCCCTGCTGATGCCGCTGGTACTGCTGATCCTTGCGGCCAGCTTCATGCTGTTCTCCATCCACAGCATGTTCATTTCGGCGGCACTGATTGTTGTGCTGATCGGCATTGCGGACGGCATCATGCCGAGCCTTCAGTTCCTGTATGTCTATACGCTGCCCTTTGCACAGCGGGTCGGCTTTTCCAAGGCACTTGGCGTCGAGGGCTTTTTCAGCAACATGATCGGCGCCATCGCGCCCGTGATCTTCGGTATCGTGATGTTGTACGGTAACAGCGGTTTGGGGATTGTGGCAATCCTGATCGCAATTTCGGCAGTGCTCTTCGCCATCATGAACGGTATTGTGAAGAGTGACAGGAACCGCGGGGAAGGAGTGGCGGAATGAGAAGAAAACGCTTTGCGGCGCTGTTGCTTTCCGTTTTTGCAATGCTGCTGTGTCTTTTCCGGGCATTGCCCGCAGTACAGGCGCAGGAGGACGGGAAGGACAGGGGAAAACTCAGGATCGGATACTGCCAGGCCGGAGGCTATTACGAATTTGATTACCAGCTCTATCAAATCGGCATGGCACTGGCGGATACGGGGGATCTGTCCGCGCCGGAACTGATGGTGTTGCAGCAGGGAGACAGCGCGGAGGACGTATGGCGTGCCCTTTCTCTCGGGAAAAGCGAACGCTACGTATTTGTATCGGACGCATTTTTTGATATCGCCTCCGTGGAATTTACGGGAACAACAACGGCGGATGAGGAAACACTTAACAGACGTCTTGCACAGCGCATCCGTCAGGAGCGGATTGACCTGATGATCACGATGGGGACAAGTGCGGGACTGGCGGTGAAGGACTGCTCGGAGGTGCCGTATATGAATTTCATCGCCAGTGACCCCGTAAGTTCCGGCATTGTAGAAGATGCGGATTATTCCGGTGATGCGCGGGCTTGGGCGCATGTCAATGACGGCGTGGAGGAAAGGGCACTTACCGTGATGAACGATATTTTTCCCTGTGAAACCTTAGGGATCGTATACAGCGCGGAGGATCCGGAGGCATACGTCTACAGCGGTGCTGCCAGTGTGGACGAGTTTGCGGAGGTCTATGGAAAAACCGTGCTGACGGAACACGTCACGGATGAGTTTGAGGATACGCCGGAAGCCTATCAGGCTTATTATGACGGGATGTACGAGGCGCACAGGAAACTCGCAGAATCGGGCGTCGATCTCTATATTCTCACGACGTCCCTTTTGGAACTTTCGGATTTTTACAGTGTGCTGCAGCCATTCATGGAAAAGGGCATTCCGGTGTTTTCCATCAACAGCACGGAGGACGTACGCTGCGGGGCACTGGCCGCTGTGGAAATGATTGATTACCGGAATATCGGGTACTTTGCGGCGGATACACTCGGAATGTACCAGACGGGAAAACGGCTGGATATGCTGCCGCAGCAATATCCCACGGCACCGTTTCTGGTGCTGAATGTGGACACGATGCGGGAAACGGGTATCAAACTGCCGCTGGATACGCTGATTTCCGCAAGTGTCATCTACGGAAAATATGAAGGGGAAGAACAGGAGCCATGAAAAAGTCTTTTGGCATTAAGGGAAAAGTGGCACTGATCACGACGGCTTCCATGCTCGTGCTGACGGTGGTGATCGCGTGGGTCGGTTATACGCAGTTTAACCGGAATGTGCTGGAGAGTTATGTCAAATACGCCACCCTCGTAACGGAATCCGCAAACCATGTCTTTGAGCGTTTCAACATGGGGGATATCCTTGTGAAAGGGGAAATGGATGCCGCCTATGATGAGGCACGGCTGGAACTGAACGCAATCAAGAATCACGCGGATATCAAATACCTTTACGCCGTGTATTTTGAGGACCTCGATGACCCTTCCAGTCTATGTTATGTGATCAACGGTAAATCCGACGAGGAGTTGAACACAGGTCAGCCTCTTGCGGAGATTTACAGTTTTATGGGCGAAGCCTGCGAGGAGGACGCGTTTGACGAGGAGACGGTGGAAGGTTTCCGATCCTGCCTGCGGGACAGGGGCAGCACAGTGCGCTACAAGGAAGAGGAAACTGTGGAATACGGTCATACCGTGATCTGTTACCGGGCCGTGTTTGATAGCGCAGGAAACGCTGTGGCGGTGGTCGGCGCAGATATTGACGTCAATCGCATCAATGAGGATCTGGCGACCTATTTGCGAACGATCATCCTCATCGCCCTGCTCGTGATGTTGTGCGCCATCGCTTTTGTGTTGTATTTCCTGCAACATTACGTCACAGGTCCGGTGACGCGAATCTCCAAAAGTGCGGATGGATTTGTCGCACTGATGCGCCGCGAAGCAGCGCCTGAAGAGCTTGCGTTTGAAAAGGTCAGCGTGTCATCGAAGGATGAGGTGCGGAGGCTCTGTGAGGATGTGGCAAGCATGGCGGAGGGGGTACGGCGCTATATGATGAATCTCCAGTCCGTCACGGCGGAGAAAGAGCGCATCGGCGCGGAGCTGAATGTCGCCACGCAGATCCAGGCGGATATGCTGCCCCGGATTTTCCCGGCCTTCCCCGACAGAAATGATTTTGATGTTTATGCCACCATGACACCGGCCAAGGAAGTGGGCGGAGACTTTTATGACTTCTTCCTTGTGGATGACACGCATCTTGCGCTGGTGATGGCGGATGTGTCCGGCAAGGGGGTTCCGGCCGCGCTCTTTATGGTCATCGCAAAGACCCTCATCAAGAACCGTGCGATGAACGGCGGCTCGCCTGCGGAGATTCTCTATGATGTCAACAATCAGCTCTGCGAGGGCAATGAGGCCATGCTCTTCGTAACGGTATGGCTTGCGATCATTGATCTTGTCACCGGAAAGGGCATGGCGTCCAATGCAGGACATGAGCATCCCGCCATTCGCAGGAAGGGCGGCCGATTTGAACTGGTCGAGTACGATCACGATCCGCCGCTTGCGACCATGGAGGAAATGCCCTTTGAGGAGCATGCCTTTGAGCTGCATCCGGGAGATGAACTCTATGTCTATACGGACGGTCTGCCGGAAGCCATCAACCGGGAAGAGGAACTCTTTGGCCCGGAACGCCTGACGGATGCGCTGAACGCTGCGAAGGGAAAAACCGGTATGGAGCTTCTGGTGTCCGTTAAAGATGCCATCGATACCTTTGCGGACGGCGCGGAACAGTTTGATGACATCACGATGATGGTGATGTCCTATTCCGGTAAATAACACAGGGGGTGAATGAACCATGCGTGAACTGACGATTCCTGCTTTGCAGAAAAACCTGGATGATGTTTTTGCCTTCATGGATCCGGATCTGAAGGCGGGTAACTGTCCCGATGACATCCGGACAATGCTGCAGGTTGCGGTGGAGGAAATCTTTGTGAACATCGCGCATTACGCCTACGCGCCCGCAACCGGGGATGCAAAAATCAGCAGTGAGCTCATCCGCGAGGGGGAGGACTGCAGTCTGAAGATGACCTTTGCGGACGGCGGAAAGCCTTACAATCCCCTGGCGCGGGAAGATCCGGACATCACGCTCTCCGCGGAGGAGCGGCAGATCGGGGGTCTTGGCGTGTATATCGTGAAGGAGTACATGGACGAAACGGCCTATGAATACCGTGACGGGCAGAATGTGCTGACGATTGTGAAAAAGCTGTCCGGAAAAACCTGAGGGATGCGGTAACGCAAACAGGAGAGGGAGAGCAGAATATGTGCCAGGAAACTCTGAGCAGAAAAAAAACCGAAACGGAACGGATGGACGAGCGCATCAGCATTCTGGGGACGCAGGATCGTATGGATTACTTTGAGGAGGCGAATTTTCAGTCCATCCAGCAGCAGTATCAGGACATGGGATACCGCCTGAGTGTGCGGAGCAGAGGAAAGCGCAGGGAGAAGGAACCTCCTGCCGGTCCCGTTACCATGCAGCCGGTGCAGGTCGAACCGGTGACCGAGCCTCCCATGGGGCGCAAGGCGCAAAAAGCGAAGAACAAAGCGCTCAAGGAATCGAGAAAGCAGAAGGCAAAGATCGGTGCGCATGCTTCGAATTACACGGACTATATCATGAAGTCGGATCAGATAAAGGTCTGGGAGGATGATCCGGAGCCGCTTCCGCCAACCGTGGAAGAAATGAAAAGAGTCATGTTCGCCAAAAAATTTGACGCGAATATGTTCCAAAAGGATTTCTTCGGCAGGAATTACCTTCTTGTCCGGGGCGAAATCGACAAGTTGGCATATTTTCTGAACATGTTCGGTCCGAGAACGAAAAATCTGCAGGATCTGGATGCTTCGGAGAAGGCGAGGATCACGACGCTTTCGGATACGCTGGCGATGATGCGTGACTGCTATAATAAGGCGCTTGCCGCGCATGCGCTGGAACAGTCGGGAAACGGGCTGCGGGTCAAGGCCGCGCCCGGCGCTGCCCCTGCGGCCGGCGCACAGACGCCGGATCAGGCTCTGGAGGACGCCGTGACAAGAATGCAGCAGCATGTCACCGGCTCGGAAGAGGCCTATTTGGATAAGTCAAAACAGCTCCTTCGGCAGGAATACACAAGAAGGCTGGCGGAGCGGAGACAGGGGAACGACGACCTGAACCGGGTACTCAAAGCACAGTACCCGGGGATCAGGGCAACCCTGTTTTCGGAAGCCGCCTACGGCGACGTGCAGGGGATCAGGGATCTGATCGACAATCCGGCCAATGCGGAAAATGTTGCGCAGCACCGGGAGATCGTGACAAAAATGCTGAGCGATTTCACCCAGCTGATGGAAATCTACGGGGAATACAGTCTGCGCCTGCAGCCCTGGACGAATATGGAAGCTGACCTGAGCAAAAAAAATGAGGGGAAAGAGTTTTCCGAGTACTCTCCGGAGGATCAGCTGCAGAGCCGCCTGATCACCGCTGAATATGAGCCTATGATGCAGAAACAGGCCGTGTACTTAAACGCCGTGAATGACTTAAAAGCCGCTATGATGCGCGTTGTCAAAGGCAGGGGAGAGATTGACGGGAAAGTGGAACAGCTCCTTTGCCGGTACGGATATGCACCGGCGGTGAATGAACGCACGGACATCAGGCAGGCAGCAACGCTGTATTCCGATACATATAAGGCGAAGCTGGAAAGCCTGAAGGCGACTGCGAGGAGACGGTTTCCGGGTGATGATGCGTCCGTGCATAAGTATACCACCGGTACGGAAGGGCGTATCATCATGATGATGCGGCCGGGAGACGACGCATACAATGATGAAGTGCTGGATATGCAGATGAAAAAGAACGAAGTGCAGCGTCTCCGGGGCCTGAAAAAACAAGGAGGACTGCCGGATGACCAGCAGGAAACGCTGACCCGGTTGGAGCAGGAACTTGCAGGGGCGGCGGAGCAGTTGTTGGTGCCGTGCCTGAAGACCATGATGGATTTCAATGTGCCGAAGACGCGGGACCTGACGAACGAGCAGCTGATTGCGCTCCAGCCTGAGTTGACGGAAGTCGCCATGGCGAGCATGATGATGAGTGATCTCTCAGCACAAATCGCTTCCGATATCCCCGGCCTTAGCATACTGGAAAAAATGCTGGGGAAACCCGCACCCGACTCCGAGGCGGCGGATCCAGACCTGTACCGGGCAAAGCTGGAAATGTTCAACGCCAGGAAACATGTATTCATGTGCAAGAAGCCGATCCTGGAGAATCTCCGGCTGCAGAGCAGGATGGCGGCGATCCTGGAAGCCGCCACCCGCACCGATTCTACGGATCCGCTGTCTATGATGACGTCAGCGGAATTGGAAGCCGGACATCACGAAACAAATCGTGAAATCCAGAAGCTTTCGCCGGCGGAGGTCGCGCAGCTTACCGATGCGGAAAAAGTCATCCTGTATGCCCGCGCGGAGATGGACAAAGGAAGAAGAGTTCAGAGGGATTCCGAAGAACGCCTGTTAAAAGGCGAAGCCCTCCGCGTGGAGTTGATAAACAGGGATGACAGGGCACGGGATTATCCGGAGCTCCGCTACGGAAAGGTGCAGGAGGTGCACGGGGGATCCGCTCTGTGTGAGGAAGCGGCAAAAAAAATCGGTATACTCCGTGAAATGCACCGGGAGCAGGAGGGAAGCCAGCCGGATGATTATTCACTTGCCAAAGAGTGGTATCAGACGGCAAAGCACGCCGGCGATTTTGAGACCATGTTGCAGATGTCCGTATATTTCAAGCTGCATCGTGATCACTACAGAATGGCCGGAGCGGACAAGCCGGTGATGCCTGCGCCGATGTTCAGATCCTTTGCGGCGTCGGATTCGATGTCTTCCGTCGCGGCGATGTCCGAGCAGGACTACAGGAACATGCTTTCGGATCTTTCGGCAGGCGCCTTTATGGACGGGAATACGATGCCGGAGGAGGCGGAGGAGGCCCTGCAACGTAACCGGAAAGGACTCCGTACCTACTTTGCGGCCATTGCACCGCATTATGAGGAACTGGAGCGAAAGTACGGTCATGAGGTGCCGGATCTGTCCTATATTATTCTTCATCAGGATGAACTGACGAGAGAACTGGCCAGTGTCCAGGAGGACTGCAATCTGATCACGAGAGCCGAAGGCGTGCTGGATCCGGAAAATGCCTCAGACGCAAGGCTGATCCGTCTGGTGGAGCATTTCAATTCCTTTGCTTATGTGACGCAAAGCTTTTTGCGGGCGGCGATTCTTGGCACGCCGGAGGACAGCCTGACACATGACGATCTGTATCAATCCCTGGCACAGGCCGATGAATTCAGGCGGATGCAGGCATCGGCGCAGTATCTGCGGGAACACCCGAAAGGAGAGGAATAATGGCACAAATTGTGCAGATCAATGAGCAGAATATTGCGTATTTCATTCCGATGCTTCCCGCTTATCTTCTGGAGGAGCTGGAGGCGGATCCGGATATGCTGCTGTTCGGTGTGGAAAGCGAGGAGCTGGCGGCGGGCGTCTGTGCGGCCGTTGTGACGGCACCGCAGGCGGAGATCCTCTGGTTTTATCTGGCACAGCCGTTTCGGGGGACGGGTATCGCGTTGGAGGGTTTTTCGGAACTCTTATGTGAATTGCAAAGAAGCTACGGCATTCGTGTTGTCACCGCGGATCTTCCGGCGGGCGAGTGCGATGCAATGCGCCGTCTGCTGAGCACATTTCCCGTGACCTATACGAAGCTGCCTGCCGGCCGGTATGAAACGACGGTCGGAAGGATGCGGGACGCAAAGAAGCTGTCTCATGCATCCCGCAATTCCGTCGCTTTGTCGAAGCTGTCCGGCGGAAAGCTGCGGTCGTTGTGCAATGAGCTTGGAAACGCGGGGAATGATCTTGTGCCGCTGCCTTTTCCCGCGGAACTCTATACGCCGGAGCTTTCTGCGGTCTATATGGAACAGAACCGTCCGACGGCGGTGCTGCTGGTAAAGGATCGGGGAGCCCATGTGGAGATTCCCTTTTTTGCTTCCCTGTCATCGGATCCGAAGGCGCTTGCGGATGTGATGTATTTTGTCAGGGAACGTATGGAGGGATTCGATGCAGAGATGCCGCTCATCATGAACCTGGCGGGGCAGAGGTTTTTGAAACTGGTGCGCAGCCTGCTGGAGTTAAAAGAGGAGGATGAGACTGGCTTCGTCCGGAACGTCAGAGCCGGCATTGATCTGTCCTTCCTGCAGGAATCGGAACGGGAAACCGCGGACTGGCTGGAGACCTGCGGGGAGATCGCGGCGATCATGAAAGGCGGAAGCGCAGCCGGCGCGGAAGCGGCGCCGGATGCGAAAGGACAACGCACGACGACAAAGAAAGAGAACGGCACGACGAAGAAGAAGGAAAACGGCGCGGCAAAGAAGAAGGAAAGCAACGCGACGAAGAAGAAGGAAAGTGACACGACGAAGCGCGGAAAAAAACAGAAGGCATAATTTGCGGAAGGTATGGCACAAAGGAAGACAGCCGCAAAGGCGGTGAAAGCGAAAAAGAGAAAACAGGCAGACAGTACCCCACTGCAGAGCACTGCGTCTTTTGCGCTGCCCGGTTTCTGCCTGCTTGCCGCGGCAGGTGCGCAGAGACTGTCGCTTGCGCTTTCCGGGCGCGTGGACCAGGCCTTTTTTGCCCGCCATTCCCGTTTTCTTGACCCGGAAGCTTCCGCGGAGGAACTTGCGGAAATCGAAGAGGCGCTGTTTGCCGGTGACGCTGATGTACTTCCCCTCCGGGAAACGGATGGTGCTTCTGAGGCACTTTCCGCAAATGAGACGCTGAGCCTTGCGCGGGCGGGACGGCTTCTTCGCTTATGCGCTAAGGACGTCGTTTCACGGACGCTGATGGAGCTGTGTGCACTTCTTGTGATGGAGCCGGAGGCCGTGGAAGTACTGGACCGGATTGCCCCCTGCGGGGGCGGTGTGACGCTCTTGCACGCGGCGCGCTGTGCGGGCTTTACCGGCATGATGGATGAACTGATCGCGCCCATGCGCGGTGCAAATGAGAGGATCCGTTTTCTTCTCGGACAGGGTCTGCGTTCCGGGAAGCGTGCCGGGGGCAGTGATGTTTTGACAGTGTCATTTTATGATACGCCGTACCGCTTTGACGATTATCTGCTTTCTTTTCTGTCCTGCGGGAATGATGCGGATAAGGCCTTCGCGGATTTTTCGGAAACCTTTGAAGCAGAAGAAGAGCCCGGTTTCCTGTTTGCGGCGCAGGAGGAGATCAAAAACCTCACGCTGCGGCTTTCTGCACTTTACGACGGGAAGGCAGAAAAGAAGGAAGCAGACGCGCGGGCGCGGGAAGAGAATGCGGCGATAACGGTGCTGCTTTCCGGTGAGCGGGAGAGCGGCAGATACACGGCCGCAAAGCAGGCGGCGTTGGGGGCGGGTCTGTCATTGCTTGCCGTCGACTTTGAGTATCTGGAAAAGAGCGCGGAACCAAAGGAACTGATACGGCGGATCTTAAGGGGCTGTGTATTGGAGGAGAGGGCACTTGTTGTCCGGAACATCACACAGACGGACAACACGGTGTTTCTGATCCGGCAGTTGCAGAAAGCATCTTTGCGTGTATGTGAGAAACCGCTGTTTTTGTGCGTGGAAAAGGAAGTGAAACTGACGCCGGTGCTTTCCGGGACGCTGTTGCAGTACCGCGTGCCTCAGGGACGTCAGGTCTGTCACGCGCTCTGGGAGGGGTATCTGAACGTGCTCCGGCTGCTCACCGGGGATGCGGCGGAACCGTCCTCGGGAAAGCGGAAAAAGAAGGCGGCGGCGGGGAAGCCGGCGGCAAAGACAGGGGAGACTGCCGGAGCGTATGCGCCTGAGGTACTGGCCGCGCGGCTGTCCTCCAAGATGCGCCTGACGGCGGGACAGGTGCGGCGCGTGACGCTGGCCATGTATGCCGCGTATCTTGCGGAGGGAATGATTCCCCCGGAGCGGGAAATCTACCGGCTTTGCTATGACGTGCTGGATGACGGACGTTATGAGAACGTGAAGCGTGTGGAGCCGGGCTTTACCATCGATGATCTGAAGGTGGAGCCAAGAGTCCGCAATGTGTTAAAGGACATCTGCGACCAGGCGGCAAACGGACAGAAGGTCTATGACGAATGGGGACTGCGCAGACAGTACGCTTACGGGCGCTGCATCTCTGTCATTCTTTCGGGACCGCCCGGCACAGGCAAGACGATGGCGGTGCATGCCCTGACCTCGGAACTGGGGTTGGAACTGTACAAGGTGGATCTGTCGCAGATCACGGACAAGTATGTGGGCGAGAGCGAAAAGCGCTTAGAGGAGGTGTTTACCAAGGCGGAGAAGAGCAACATGATTCTCTTCTTCGACGAGGCGGACGCTGTTATGGGCAAACGCAGCGAGGTCAAGGAAGCCAAGGACAAATACGCGAACACGGAAATTTCCTTTATTTTGCAGCGCATCGAGGAATATGACGGCATCGTCTTCCTTGCCACGAACAATCTGCAAAACATTGACCCCGCCTTCATGCGCCGCATCCGCTATGTGATACAGTTTGATAAGCCGGAGGAGAAAACACGGGAGGAGATCTGGAGAAGCGCCTTCGGCACCGGGGTGCCGCTGGCAAAGGACGTGGATTTCCCCTTCCTTGCGGAGAAGTTTGAACTCTCCGGCGGCGATATCAAGAACATTGTGTTGAACGCCTGCTTCCTCGGCGCTTCGGAGGGCGGGGAAGTCGGCATGAAGCATATCATGAAAGCGATTTACAGGGAAAACACGAAGACGAAGCGCATTGCCTTCGACGGCGATTACGGCGGCTACGCACTGCTTTTGCATGACTGAAAGGCAGGGCTATGCCGGAGTCACGCACCTTGGGTGGTTCAATAAGATTGACAAAGTTATTAAAAGTTATTAAACTTTATCGTAGTTATTAAAGGTTATTAAAGAAAATCGAAGTTATGAAACTGTAGTAAAGGAAAGAGTTATGCGGAATAATCCTTTTAGCCTGAATTTCGGAAAGGAACCAGGCCGGTTGATTTCCAGATACAGTCAGATCGATGAGATCACGGAAGTCTTCCGGTCGGATACGCCGAGTTCGAATGTCTATATCATTACGGGCGTCAGGGGAAGCGGTAAAACGGTTACCATGGCACTTCTGATGAACAACTTTCGGGGCAGGAAGGACTGGATTACTATTTCGTTGAATCCGAACAGCAATCTGTTGCAAGGACTTGCGGCAAATCTTTATGCGTGTCCGGGAATGAAAACCGCGTTTGCAAAGGCAAAGATCGGATTGTCTTTCGGTGTCAATGCCGAGATATACACAGAAGAACCCGCGGCTGCGTTGGAAGTCCGGATCAAGAAGATGATGGATATCATCAAAAAAAAGAAAAAGAAGGTTTTGATCGCTGTGGACGAAGCGTCCAACAGTGAAAACATGAGAGCCTTCGCGGGCGCTTTCCAGATGTTTTTGTATGAAGGATATCCCGTCTTTATGATCATGACCGGATTGTATGACAATGTGAGACGGCTCCAGGACAATAAGACGCTCACTTTTCTTTACAGGGCGCCCCGTTTTGAACTGAAGCCGCTGGGTATCAATGCAATGGCAAATGATTACAGGGAGGTGTTCCTGATTTCCGAAGAAGAGGCCCTTGAAATGGCAAGGTTTACAAAGGGGTATTCTTACGCGTTTCAGGTGGCGGGATATTTAAAATACAAAAGCCGGCAGTCACTGGAAAAACTGATCCCCGAGTTTGACGCGGTCATGGAAGAGTATGCCTATGAAAAAATATGGTCGGAGTTGTCAGAGCGTGATCGGGAGGTCATTGAGCTGCTTGCAAAGAACGGAAAAATGAAAGTACAGGATATCATCCGGGAAACAGGCATGACATCCGGTTCGTTTTCAACTTACAGAAGAAGGCTTAGCAGGGGCGGGCTGATATCCGTGGAAGAATACGGATATTGTGAAATCTGCCTTCCGCGGTTTGGAGAGATTGTAAGAGCGTGGACATAAGGATGCGGATGAAGTACAAAGACAGTTTCATACTGCAGGCGCATACCGGAACAGAAAGGAGAATGACATCATGGCAAAAAAACTGTTACAGAACGAAGCGGCTGAGAGAGAAGCGAATGACGTTGCGGCAAGATTCATGAATTCCGCGGATGTCTTAAAGGACATGCGCGCGGAATACGGTTCGCGCCTGGACGGCGTGCAGCTGCATGACGACGAGGAAGCGCAGGAAAGAGTGAAGACCGTGCGCAGGGACGCCGTCGCGCGGGGGCGTGACGTGTACTTCGGGCGCGGCATTTTGCAGAGCAAGACCCCGGAGGCGAAGGGACTGATTGCCCATGAAATCGCCCATACGATGCAGCAGGACGGCTTCGGCGGCATGAGCGAGACGGTATCCTTCGGTGAGGAGCAGGGGGGATTGCTGGACAAGATCAGGGGGGTTTTCGGGAGAGGAAGAAGAAACCAACAGGATGATATTCAGATCAGTGATCCGACATTGGTATCCCAGAACATGATGTCCTCCAAAGATGTGCTCGCAATGATGGATAAAGCCACTCCGGAACAGATGACGGATCCCAAGATGGAGGAACTCGTTTTGAAAACTTTTAACCGGGAGCAAAGCCAGAGAATGAGAGGACAGAATCTGAAGTCCGACATGGCGACGTATCGTGATAATAATACAACAAGCAGAATGATGACAAAAATGATGACTGCACTGACGCCCCAAAGCCTGATTAACCTTGTGGATCAGGTTGGCATGATGGGAATGGAGGGGATCGATACAGCATATCTTGACCGTGTGAAGGATGCAGGTGGAGGCCATGGCGGCAGAATGTTGGAGGAGGGCGCATATGCTGACCAGGACGGTATTTTTGATCCGGAGCTGGGGAAGCTTGCTTCTTTACGGGATCAGCATATCCTGCCACACATCCAGTCTGCCGTGTCAGGAGATGATTCCCGGATTGGCAATTTTCTGGCCGGCGCAAGGGGGTCTTTTGAAAACAGTGCAATCACCGATGAGGACGTACAATCCGGTATGCTGATGAGTATGTTCCTGAACAGAGTGGTGACACCTCAAATTGACAATATGAACCGTAATCGAAGTAAGGACGGCTTGCAGGATGCAGCAACGTATAAAAAACGGGAGCACTATAACCAGTCTCTTCTTCGGGGCGCAAAAGTGGAATATGATACCGGCGTGGAAGGGAAACAGAAGCGTTTCTTAACGGCACTGCGGAAAAAGTTTCGTTAAGACGCAGGACAGCATTTGAACGAGGTTATACAGAGGAGAAAACAGCCATGCTGGAACTCACGCAGATCACAGCGGAAAACGCGAAAGCATTCCGTGCACTGATACGCGCGGACATGATATACGGTGTCCAAAAGTCGAAAAAAATATCAGATTTGGACAGATAATAATTTCCGGATATACCGGGACGGTGACGGATAAATTAAGAAATAAAGCGACAGGATAAGGAGAACCGCACCATGGCGAAGAAACTGCTACAAAATGAAGCGGCGGAGCAGGAAGCGAACGACGTTGCGGAACGCTTTATGAATTCCGACGATGTCTTACGGGACATGCGCGTGGAATACGGTTCGCGCTTAGACGGTGTGCAGCTGCATGATGACGAGGAGGCGCAGAAAAAAGTGAAGGCCGTGCGCAGGGACGCCGTCGCCAGAGGGCGTGATGTGTACTTCGGGCGCGGGATTTTGCAAAGCAAGGCGCCGGAGGCGAAGGGGCTGATCGCCCATGAGCTTGCCCATACGATGCAGCAGGACGGTTACGGCGGCATGAGCGAGCGCATTTCCTTCGGCGAAGAACAGGGAGGACTATTGGACAAGATCCAGGGGTTTTTCGGAAGGAAGAAGCTGGCAGCGCGTCAAACGCCTGTGAAAAAGAACTATTTGGATGAGGAAAGCTATCAGAAAGCGCTTGAGCTGGAGGCCGGCGGCGAGAAGAAAGCGAGGGACGCCGGGATTATGGCAAGTGCAACGCAAATGATGACAGAAGGTATGAGCAGTCGCATGCAGGGGAAGGATGCGCATGATGCAAGACTGGTATGGCGTGATAATAACGGCGAAGTACAGACATTTATGCGGAACGCGGAAAGAATGTTGCCGAAGGATTTCATGAAAAACGCGATGGACTTCAAACTGCCGTATTCCCTGCAGGAACGGGAAGCTGCCCAGAAACAAGGCGTCAGAAGGGAATTTGTTCAGGAGAACATGGCCGGGCCGGTGTTACAGGCGCTGACAAATATGCGGGACATCTTTGAAAATGACAGCGGACTTGTAGACTATCTTGCGGGAGGGGGAAAAGCGTTTGAAGGCTCCAGTTTGACGGATGAAAACGGGCAGGCGGAACTGCTGCTCAACTCCTTTATGCTGAACGCGATTGCACCGCGGTTTTTTAATACGGGCAGTGCAATTCTAAAAGATAACAAGCACGTTGACTCAAAAGACTCTGTCAAATATCTCGATTTTTCGGCGAGGCTGCAACGTGCGTTTGGTGATGCGGAGGATAATGAGGACATCCTTGCCGTAAAGGGCCAGCTTCAGGAAATCCTGAAACGACACGGCCAGGGGTCCGCTTCCCCGGCACCGGCCGCGTCCGCATCTGCCGCCGCCCCCTATGACCACGAGGCTTATCTGAAAAGCGCGGGGCTTCCGTCAAACCCGTCCCGGGAGGAACTGCGCAGGATACTGAAAAATTCCGGTTATGCTTCTCCCGCGGTCTGGTGAGGGGAATCATATTCGTGGAAGCGTGGGCATAAGAAAGATAATGAGAGACAGCAAACCGTGAGAGCCGGAAAAGGAGAACCGGGCTATGCCGCAGGAACAAAAATTAAAACGCAAACAGACAACAGGAATTGACACAGTGACTTCGCAGGTGCAGCAGGAGCGTGCGACGGCGATGCGTATTGCCCAGGATCCGTTTTCCAGTCAGGAGGGGACGGAAAACTTCCTGCAGCGCAGGATGCAGCTGGATGTAACGCCGGAGGAGGAGGAACTTTTTCGGCGGCGTTATACGGAGGTTGAAATTCTGACGAACCGGCATCAGCGGATGGTGCTTGAGCGGGAGCTGCAGCCCGCGGTGCAGACGGCGCAAAGCGCGAGAGAACTCGGGATGTCAAAAAGCGAGCGCAAGGAGGCGCAGAAGACGCGGAAAAAGGTACAACAAAGAGAAATTGAGGAGGCAAAGCAGAGAGCGACACAGAATTCGAATTTTGTCCATGAAGACATTCTGAAGAACAGCATCTTTCAGGAGAAGGTACTGCAGAAGAAAACCTCCGTAAAGGCGGACGGTGAGGACCTGACGCAGGCACAGCTGATGATGCGTGTCGCCGACGGTGATTATGCCAATCTGGAACAGCTGGATCCGGTGCTGCGTAATATCTGCGCGCAGCGCTACATGGACAGTCTTTCCGTCAGTTTGCCGGAAGGGGCGGATTTAACGCCGCAGACCTTTGTGGACGCACTGATGAAGCAGGGCGGTGTCGCACAGCTGATGAATCCGCTGTTTCGGACAGCCGTTTCCGTCAGCATGAAAGAGGGCAGACCCATGCGGGGTCTGCTTGGCATGGTGGATCATGCGTTTTTTGCGCAGGTGGAGGATCTTTGCAACCAGCGTGTCATGAGCGCCACCATGTACGCACAGCCGACGGACGGGACGCCTGAGGAGCTTACGGCCAACCGGAACACGCAGATCATGATTGCCAAAACCATGCTGGCGGCGCATCTCGGGCGCATGCAGCAGGTGGATACGGTGAACGGCCAGAAGCAGAGCCGGGACTGGTCAAAGGGCGTTGCGACAGCCTTTGCGCATTGTTCCCGCGTGTCATTTACGCTGCCGGGAGACGAAAAAACGCTGGAGAGCATGACCGGAAAGCGCGGGAAGAAGGGGGAGGAAGGCGTTACCTTTTTCAAACGCCGCGCCGCAACCCATTCCCTTTCCCGCAAATCCAAGGACGGTGCAAAGCAGCAGATTGAGAAAAAGACCTGGGGAACCCTCCATGACCAGTGGGGCTCCAATGTGGCCATCGGCGGCATGGGAAACGACGGTCAGCCGACGGGGGAATACAAGCCGGGAGATACGGAACACGTTCTCCTGCACGGCACAAGAAAAGTACTGACAAAGATCAGCCGGAAACTCAAAAACGACGGCAGCTGCGGCCATATTTACATGCACGCGCATGTGGGGGACAAAGAAAAATACACGGGACTGATGATCGGCTTTGAATCCGACGAGGACGGTCAGATCAACCAGACGGGACACAAGCATGACTGGCATGCCCGGCCGGAATTCATGTCTTCCTTCGGCGGGATGCGGACGGATGAAATCGGAGATAAGTACGGCGGCAGGGTATGTGATCTGTCCGGGCTGGCACCGGAGGGGTTTGAGGAGCTGATGCAGCGTCTGGAGGAAAAAATGACGCGCCTCATGGACAGCACCTCGCCGGCGGATAAGGCACAGCTCATCAATATCTGCGACCGTCTCAGCGGGAATCTGATGGGGACGGAGGAAATCCTGCAGCTGCTGGGGGATGAAGACGGACCGTATCAGATCAAGACGATTCTGCATCTGTCCTTTTTCTCCGGAGGGCACATTGATCCGAAACTGGCGGGGAAGGTGCGTACGGACCGTAAGGCAGGAGCGCTGTTTGAAGAACTCAGCGGGGGTTATGGTCCGGAGGAGGATCAGAGAGTCGTCAGGCCAGGCGCAGAGGAGTTGCATGCCCGGCTGAGACAAAAATACTGTTCCGAAACGAGTGAATACAGATCCGACACAGACGATATGTTCCTGCAGACGCTTCCGATGCCGGGGGAGACGGAGCGCGTTTTCATTAGGGGACTGGGACGGGGGCGTCTGCTCGGTTCTCTGGAGGGATCACTCGGACAGGAACGGAGCGAAGAGCAACTGGACGCGATGTACGAGAAGCTCAGTATGCCCATGCGCAAGGATATCGACGTAAATGACGCGGATGAGGTTGCAAGGGCAAACGCCGCTTTTTTGGAAGGCATCCGGGAGTTGAAGCGCCTGTACCTGAACCAGTACAGGCGTTTGGAAGCGACCTACGGGACACTTCTTGCGCGCATGCACCCGGAGGATATTATCCGGCAACTGGGACCGGAGTTCTTTGACCAGTACAAGGGCAATCAGGACGTCGGGCAGATCATAGATGCGCGCTCACGCCTGGTCTTTGATCCGGAGAACAATGCGGAGGACCGGGAATTGCAGCGCTACTACAACTGCTTTTTTAACGCCACAACGCTTGTTCATCATTATGGCGGTGCAGTCAGTATGATAGAACGCGAATCGCTTCATTTTAATGATTTTAAAGGATCTGCAGAGAACTTTCATGCCAGGATCGTTACGGAGGGCATCGGCGGTCCGTCCATGAGCGATGAGGAAGAGAAAAAATATCTGGAGGATCTTCGCGCGCGCGCGGCCAGGGAGGGCTGGAGCAACAGGCTGTACGGACATTTTAAAGGAGAAAAATGACGATGCTGGAACTGACACAGATCACAACGGAAAACGCGAAAGCCTTCCGTGCACTGATCCGCACGGATGCCTATCCCTTTCTTGCGGATGAGGCCACCCTCGGGCTGGGGCTGGTGGACAAGGATATGCCCATCGGCGCACTGGTGATGCGTCCGGACGGGGAGGGCGCCGCAAACCTCTTATCCGTCGCGATCGCGGAACCATACCGAAGAAAGGGCTTTGCGACGGAACTTCTGGCGATTGCCGCGGATATTTATGACGAGACGGGTGAAATCTACCGTATCACCTGTGAAACAACAAGGCAGCCTGGAGAGAAGAACGGGCTGTACGGCCTGTTGAACTATCTGGAATTTGACATCGAGGAAACGGACAGCGGATGCTTTGTGACAAGCTTCGGAGAGATCAGAAAACAGAAGCTGTTGCAGAGTAAGGGCGAAGAGGCCGAAGCGGTATCCTATGAAAACATGACGCAAAAGCAGAGGAAGCTCCTGTATGAGGAGGAAATGGATTTGAAACCGCTGATGGACGCAGGCTGCATCGAGGAGAATCTTTCCTGTGTGACCTTTTCCGACAACGCCATCGACAGCTGCCTGATCTTTGCCAGGGAAGAGGAAGAACTGACGGTGCAGTGGGCGAGAACTTCGCCCAAAAACCCCTCCGCGCTGGTGCATCTGATCCGCTATGCCATCGCCCATTCGAAGGCATATACGGATGAGGAACTCCTGTACATTCCCGTACTGAACGGGGAATCAAAGCGTCTGACGGAAAAGCTCTTCGGGAAGGAACTGAAGAAAGCGGAAGCCGGTTACCGGGCGGTACTGCCCCTGCGCTAAGGTGCCTGAGCAGAAGAACCGGGTTGTCGCCCACGGAAACATCCCGTTTGGAACGACGGGGATACGGATGGATAAAACAAAAGCAAAAGCAGGGAGAATGGATGGAGGATAACACAAAAAAACGCATTCTTGCAGTGGATGACGATGAGACCACGCTGGGATTTGTCAGTGAAGTGCTGTCGGCGCAGGGCTGTGAGGTGGTCTGTGCTTCCGGCGGCGCAGAGGCAATCGAAATCCTGAAAGAGCAATCCTTTGACGGGGTTGTGCTGGACTTTTATATGCCGGAGAAGGACGGACTGGATGTCATTGCCTCCATGTACGGCAGAAAAGACCGCACGCCGACGATCATTTTTACGTCGAAGCTCTCACCTGCCTATGAGGCAGCGGTGCAGGGCTTTGGCATCACACGTGAGATTCTGTACAAATCCTGTACGGCATCGCAGCTGGCGGAAGCGGTGAAACGGGTGACGGGGAGCTGAGGTGCGATGAAGGGTAAGATCACAAAAAGCATTGGTGTATTTAGAGGAACATCGTTTTGCCGGAGCTGACACAGATTACAGCGGAAAACGCGAGGGCTTTCCGCGCCCTGATCCGTACGGATGCCTATCCTTTTCTCGCGGATGACGCCACGCTCGGTCTGGGGCTGGTGGAGAAGGATACGCCGGTCGGCGCGCTGGTGATGCGGCCGGACGGGGAGGGTGCGGCAAGGCTTTTATCCCTTGCAATCGCGGAAGTCTGCCGCAGAAAGGGCTTTGCAACGGAACTTCTGACGAAGGCAGCGGATATTTTTTCCGGGACG
Organism: Lachnospiraceae bacterium; assembly: GCA_017551665.1. Lineage (GTDB taxonomy): Bacteria > Bacillota > Clostridia > Lachnospirales > Lachnospiraceae > Butyrivibrio. The sequence goes on along the minus strand of JAFZLB010000030.1, from coordinate 40,188 downwards.
GGGAAAATATACCGCGTCATCTGTGAAACAACAAGGCGGCCGGGAGAAGAAAACGCGCTCTGCGGACTGCTGGAAAGTCTCAGATTCCGAATTGAAGAAACGGACATGTGCTGCTATATGACAGACTTCGGAGAGACCAGAAAGCAGAAAAGGCTGACGGGCGACGGAAAAGAAGCCGGTGTGACGCCTTACGGAAAACTGACGACAAGGCAGAAAAAAATGCTGTATGACGAGGAGATGGACTTAAAGCCGCTCATGGACAGCGGACGGATTGAGGAGAAGCTTTCCTGTGTGATGATCAGAGACGGTGCGATGAGCAGCTGTCTGGTCTTCGTGAAGGAAGAGGACGCGCTTTTGATCCAGTGGGCAAGAACCTCACAGAAGAATCCCGCCGAGATTCTTTATCTGATGCGGTACGCACTTGCTTTGTCAAAGGATTACACGGATGAGACGAAACTGATCATTCCTGTTCTGAACGGGGAGTCAAAAAAACTGACGGAAAAGCTGTTCGGAGACGGACTGAAGAAAACGGAAACAGGCTATCGGGCGGTTTTACCCCTGTATGGCGGTTTTGCGTAAAGGAGACAGAACCTTATGCCGCAGAAAGAAAAGAAAAAACAACAGCATAGCGTCATTCACACCGGAGCGGAGGAACTGCGCGGGAAACAGACAGACGCGCAGAGGGCGGTGGAAGAAAGGATGCTGCGCGGCCAGGATGAGACGGACTTTCTTGTGCGCAGTGCACAGATGGACCTCACGACGGAGGAAATGTCGCTTCTGGAACGCAGGTTTACGGATGTGAATGTCAGCCTTGACCGGAGCAGGATAGCGATAACGGAACAGGAACTGAAGCCCGCGGAAGCCGAATCGTGGGAACGTTCGCTTTCTTTCAGCGAGCGGAAACGGTGGCAAAGGATCAATAAAAACGCAGGTATGATGAGTGAAGATCTTGCGCGAATGCGTGCGGGAAACAACAGCGGATTTGTGGAAGAAAGCATTTTAAAGGACGAAAGATTCCAGAAAAAGGTGCTGAATAAAAAAGTATCCGTAGAGGAAGACGGCAAACCCCTGACACAGGCGAAACTGATGCTGAATGTCACGAACGGTGATTTTGAGCAGGCGCAGTATCTGGATCCGGTACTGCAGAATATCTGTGCGAAACGCTACATCAGCGGCCTTGCCGTGGATGTGCCGCAGGGGAAGACACTGACACCGCAGTCCTTTGTGGATGCCATCGTGAAGGCCGGAGGTGTCAAACATCTGACGAATCCTCTGCTTCGGGCGGCAGTCCGGGTCGGAATGAACAGCAAAAACGGAACGATGCCCGGGGTTTTTGACGGGAAAGACAGTGCGTTTTTCCGGGAGGTGGAGGAACTGTGCAACCAGCGTATCATGAGCGCGGCGATGTATGAAGTATCCACGGATGCAACACCGGAGGAAGCGGAGGAAAAGAAGAATACACAGGTGATGTCTGCAAAGACCCTGCTTTCCGGTCATCTTTACCGTATACAGCAGGACATGGGGGTGGATGAGCGCGTTCAGCTTCTGGGCCAGCTGGAAGAGAAAATGCGTGCCCTGCAGCAGAGCACGGAGGAAGACGACAAAGTTGCCCTGATCAATCTTTGCGATCAACTTTGCGGCAATCTGACGGACATGGCACAAGTCCGCAGACTGCTCGGCGACGGGGAAGACATCCGCCGGCTGACGAAAGAAGTGGAAAAACACAGCCGGGGCAAGAAGATGCTGGAAAAGACAGAGTCAAAAAAACAGCATGAGAAGACGAGAAAAACGGAGAGCAAACTGATCGAAAGCAAAAAGCTGACCTTTGGCGTTTCCGGCGAAGACAGTCAGGAGATGAAGGAACTGAAGTCGGCGCTGAAGGATTTGCGCGGGGAGCTGACCGCTGAAATTCCGCAGAAGGACGAAGATTTTGACGCGGCGATCGACAGGATGGAAGAACACTACCGGAAAGCCATCAAGGCCTGTAAAACCTACATTGCAGGCATTGAAGCAAAGGGAGGCGGGCGCAAAACCATCAGCGGGCGTGAGCGCCTCAATGCGGCAAAGAAACTTCTTGAGGACTATGAAAAAGAGCTCGAACTGCTGAGACCGAATGCCGAGGGCTTCCGGGATGAACGGGAGGAAGGCATGCCCTGGACGGATGTGCTGTGGCGCGTCCGTGCGGAGCAACTGAGTGCGGAAGACAAAAACGTCAAGATGATCGGCGCAGGGGCATCCGTACTTTACAGGCGTACTGTCAGGGGAAAAACGGAATTTATCAAGGCGGAAGAACGGTTGATTAATGGTGTAGAAAACAGTGCGGCGGCCTGGGAGGCCTGTCAGTTGACGGTGCCGGGCACGGAAGAGTTTCTGAAAAGACTGGAAGACCACCTGAACGGCGACCAGAAAGCAATCAGATTTATCAAAGAGATTCTGACGAATGATACCCCGGGGAATAATGATATTTTTTACAGGGGGTTTCAGATAAGGCAACTGGGGATGGAGAAGGATGCCGGTAAACTTGAGAAGAATCCGGAGGCACTCAGACGTTTCCTGCGTGAGTCGGAGCTTGAACTGGGCAGGCTGACAGGCAGTGTCATGGGGTTTATTCTCCGTGACGAAGAGAATATGAAGACGTTTTTTCGCATGATGTCCTTTTTTGTGAAAAAGGCAAATGAGTATGAAAACGCGACGGGTCTCGGGGTGATCGCTCCTGACAGTATCATTTCGAACAGAAATGTATCCACCAGTATCATGGCAAAGGCGTTGGGGGTTTCCGGGCTGGTGGCCGAATCCAAAACAATCCTTATCAACCGCCGGGACGGAGAGGCCATACGTGCGAATTCCATGCAGGATGCCGGAGGACAGTCCTTTGATTCGCTGGAGGAGGAGGCGCAAAAACAGGGTGCCCGCATTGAATACACGCCGGAAGCGCTGATCCAGTTGAATACCATGCGGGTGTTTGACATGATCTGCGGACAGGTGGACCGGCATAAAGGCAATTATCATGTGCAGACGCTGAAGAGGAACGGTGTGTTCCGCGTTACTTCCGTGACAGGGATTGATAATGACCTGTCCTTCGGAAACATTACGGCGGAACAGCTCATGAACAGAGGGTTCATCAGCAGAATGAAAACGTTTTCCGCCAAGGGTGAACCGGTCACCCATCTCCCCGCCGATTTTGTCGAAAGAATCCTGAATCTGACACCGGAGGCGGCAGAAATGTCACAGCTGGCGCTGCGCTCGGATGATGAAATCAAAGCATTGAAAGAACGTTTGGAATACGTGAAGAAGGAACTTCGTGAACGCACGGCAAAGCCCGACGACGATCCGGCGAAGATTGTTTTGGTGGATACGAAGAAGCCGCAGGAGATGGAGCAGATGAAACAGAGTATGCGCGCCCGTGCGCGGGAAAAGGAGGTTATGCTTCATGCCGAGGATAATACTTACGTTTCATGGCAGTACCTGGCGGACGGCGGGGAGGGCGCGAACGCGGGTGAAACGCCTTGATTACCGGGAGAGGTTAAGAGAAGGAGACGGATATGAAAAAGCAGACATTTCAGGTAAATGCGGAGGATTTCTTTTCGAAGGCGGTCGCGTTCTGCGATGAGAGCCTTTCCGCGTACAAAGTCGATCCGACGCTGAAGGTGCAGACCATGTTCCTGGCCGAGGAAATGATGATACAGCTGAAGGAACACATGCCGGAGGACGCGGCCATGACCGTGCGCGTCAGGAAGGCACTGGGCGCACCGCGGATTGAACTGTCTGCGAAGGGAGAGGCGTTTGACGCGCTTTCCGCGGCGGGAAACGCTTTTCTGGATGAGGAAACCCGGGACGAGGACATGGAGGACGCCATCCACGCCGTCATTTTGCAGTCCTACGGCGACAAACTGAAATACCGGAACAAAGACGGCGTCAACCGGATTTTGGTGTCCGCGGGAAAGAGCGGAAAGAAGACGCTGTTCTACACCCTTGGGGCGCTGGTGCTGGCGGTACTCGTCGGATTCTTGTTCCGGATGGCCGCGCCGGCAAATGTCAATGACATTCTCTGCGGTTATGTCTTTACCCCGTTCAAGACGATGTTCATCAACGCGCTGAAGATCATTGTGGGACCGGTGGTCTTTTTCTCCATCGCCACCTGTATCTCGCAGTTCAAGAACCTTTCGGAACTGGGGCGCATCGGCGCGAAGGTCATGGGGATGTATCTCTTTACCACGCTGATCGCGATTCTTGTCGGCATCGGGATGTTTACGCTGCTTTCCCCCGGCACGTTCGGGATGGCGGCCGGGATGGAGACGGCTGCGGTTTCTGTCAACATGGAGGCGGATACCTCCATTTTGGGGACGATTATCGGCATCGTGCCCTCCAATTTCCTGAAGCCCTTTGTGGAGGCGAACACACTGCAGATCATCTTCCTTGGCGTCTTATGCGGCGTGGCCGTGGGACTCATCGGGGATTACGCGAAGATTCTGAAGGATTTCTTTGAGGCCTGCAACTCCCTCTTCCTTGCGATCACCGCCATGATTTCCTCGCTGATTCCCCTGGCGGTCTTTTCCGCCGTGTTTCTGATGGTGGTGCAGACCGGCAGCGAATCCCTGCTTGCCATGCTGCACATGACGGTGACGGAGTTTGCCGCCGTGGGCTGCATGATCGTGTTTTACGGGCTGCTGGTGCTTTTGCTCGGAAGGCTGAATCCCCTGACCTTTTTCAAAAAGAACCTGCCGGGGATGCTGACTTCCTTTTCCCTTTCTTCCTCCAATGCCGCCATGCCGGCCAATATGGCCATTTGTGAGAACAGTCTCGGGATTTCCAAAAAGATTTTCAGTTTTTCCATTCCCTTGGGTGCCACCGTCAATATGGACGGCACCAGCATTCATCTGGCCATCTCCGCGCTCTTTCTCGCCAAGATGTACGGCGTGGAAGTGCCGGCCTCTTCCATGCTGTCCATTGTCATCACCATCATCATGCTCTCTGTGGGCACCCCGGGTGTGCCCGGCGCTTCCCTCGTCTGCCTCGGTGTGTTGCTGAACCAGATCGGCGTGCCGGTGGAGGCCATCGGCATCATCATGGGCGTGGACGCGCTGCTGGATATGCTGCGCACGATGTCCAACACCACGGGCGACATGGCCGTGACGCTGACGGTGGCGAACAGCGAGAAACTGGTGGATCTTGAGGTATTTCACAGAAAATAGGGCAAAGCGCCGCGCGTGACGGCGACTTTTGTGGTAAGATAGAGGGGCGGCCGCGGGATGGTTTTCGCGGCGAAGCAGACATGAAACAAACGGGGGAAAAGGGTATGAACGAAAGTATCGGCACACGCAATCTGGCGGCATTCGAAAAGGCATTCCGGAAGGACAAGGCACATCTGGTTGCCATGAACGCGGCCACAAAAAACAACGTCTCCGGGGCGGCGCGCAATCCGCAGAGCAATCCGGTGAATCTTCCGGGCTTCAGCGTGGAGATTGAGAGCGGCAAGGTCTGTGACCAGAAGCATTCCGGCCGCTGCTGGATGTTCGCTTCCTTAAATCTGATGCGCCTGGAGATCATGAAGAAATTCAAGCTCGAAAACATGGAGCTCTCCCAGGCGTATCCCTTCTTCTATGACAAGCTGGAGCGGTCCAATCATTTCCTGGAAAACATCATCGAGACCCTTGATGAGGAGACGGACAGCCGCGTCGTGCGCTTCCTGCTCTCGGACCCGGTCGGCGACGGCGGACAGTGGGACATGTTCCGCTGCCTCGTGGACAAGTACGGCGTCGTGCCGCAGGACGTGATGCCGGACACCGCCGCCTGTACGGATTCCACGGAGATGAACGACATCCTCTGCAAAAAGCTGCGGGAATACGCCTGTACGCTGCGCGGCATGCACGGCAAGGGCAAAAAGCTGACGGAGCTGCGCAGGGCAAAGGAAGAAATGATGGAGACGATTTACCGCATCCTCTGCATCTGCCTCGGCACGCCGCCGAAGGTCTTCACCTGGGAAGTGCGCAATAAGGACAAGAAGTTCAAGCGCGTGAAGGACATCACGCCGCAGGAATTTTTCAAAAAATACGTGGGCTGGAATCTGGACGACTTTGTCACCGTCATTCACGCGCCCACCGCGGACAAGGCCTACGGCAAAACCTATACCGTCAAGCATCTGGGCAATGTGCGCGGCGGCAAATACCCGGTGAAGTATCTGAACCTTCCGATGGAGGAACTCAAGAAGCTTACGATCGCGCAGTTAAAGGACGGGCAGGCCGTCTGGTTCGGCTCCGATGTGGGGCAGTTTTCCGACCGCAAAGGCGGTTTCCTGACGCTGGATGCCTACCGCTTTGATCTCCTCTTTGACACGGACTTCCCCATGAGCAAGGCGGAGCGTCTGGACTACGGCGAATCCATGATGACCCACGCCATGGCCATCACCGGTGTCAATCTGGACGCGAAGGGAAATCCCGTACACTGGAAGGTGGAAAACAGCTGGGGCAAGGACAGCGGCAAGGAAGGCTATTATCTGATGAGCGACGCCTGGTTTGAGGAATATGTCTATCAGATTCTCTTAAACCGCAAATACTTCAGCAAAGTGCAGGCGAAGCAGTTTGACGCGGCACCGGAAGTCCTGAAGCCCTGGGATCCTTTCGGTTCGCTGGCGATGTGCCTGTAACACTTCTTTCAAAGGAGCTGCGCATGGAAGCCATTCTCTGGACAGACAATCACATGCCGAAGAGCGCGGACGCGCACCTTTCCCTCATGACGGAAGAGGAAGTGCGCCGCGCCCGCGCCTTTCACGCCTCTTTTCCGCAGTACGCGGTCACGCCGCTGGCGGCGCTGCCTTTACGTGCTTCTTCTTTCGGCCTGAAAGGGCTGTACGTCAAGGACGAGAGCTACCGCTTCGGCCTAAACGCCTTCAAGGTCCTCGGCGGTTCCTACGCCATGGCCCGTTACATCGCGAAGGAAACGGGCAGGGACATCGGCGAAACGGACTACGCTTATCTCACAAGTGATGCGCTGAAAAAAGACTTCGGGCAGGCCACCTTCTTTACCGCCACCGACGGCAATCACGGCCGTGGCGTTGCCTGGGCTGCCAACAAACTCGGGCAGAAATCCGTGGTGCACATGCCGAAGGGGAGCACAAAGGCACGCTTTGACAACATCGCCGCGGAAGGCGCACAGGTCACGATTGAGGAAGTCAATTACGACGACTGCGTGCGCATGGCAGCCGCGGAGGCGGAGCAGACGGAACACGGTGTTATCGTGCAGGACACGGCCTGGGAGGGGTATGAGGAAATTCCCTCCCACATCATGCAGGGCTACGGCACCATGGCTTCGGAGGCTTGTGAACAGCTTGCGGCTTTGGGTGTGACGCGCCCCACGCATGTCTTTGTGCAGGCGGGGGTGGGCTCTCTTGCCGCCGCCGTCGTCGGATATTTTGCGAACCGTTTTCCGGACAATCCGCCGAAGTTCATCATCATGGAAGCTTCCGCGGCGGCCTGTCTGTACAAAGCCGCCTGCGAAGGCAGCGGCAATCCCGCCGTTGTCACCGGAGACCTGGATACGCTCATGGCGGGGCTTGCCTGTGGCGAACCCAACGTGATCGGCTGGGATATTCTGCGCAACCACGCGGACTGCTTTGTCTCCTGCCCGGACGCGATCGCCGCCCGCGGCATGCGGATGCTTGCCGCCCCTGTCAAAGGTGATCCCCAGGTCATCTCCGGGGAATCCGGCGCCGTCGGCATGGGGCTCATCGCGGCCCTCATGCGGGAGGCGGAGTACGCGCCGTTGCGGGAGGCGCTTTCGCTCGGGGAGGATGCCGAGGTGCTGTTGTTCTCGACGGAGGGGGATACGGATCCGGAGCGGTATGCGCAAATAGTATGGGAGGGCGATTTTGAATCTACGTAATGAGGAAGCGAAGGTTGCGGGGACTGTGATGGCTGCGACGTCCTTTGTTTGTTCGCTTTCGGACACGCTTCCGCTCGGAGCTCGCTCGTTGCGTCACATAGGCTCGTGAAGGACACGAGCCAAGTGACGACGGCTCGCTACGGTCCTCAATCGAATCAAAAGCAAAGGACGACGCAGCCGTTCTACGGTACGGTAACAGGGCAAAGACATAGCTTTACATAAATATCAATGCGTGAGAAAGGAGTTTCACAAAATGGCACTGGATTACGAGAAGATTAAGAAAGCTGCTGCGGATTACGGGAAGGATATGACGGCGTTCCTTAGGAAGATGATTTCGATTCCGTCGGAGAGTGCGGAGGAGAAGGAGGTTGCGCACTGTATCAAGGAGGAGATGGAGAAGTTAGGCTTTGATAAGGTGGAGATTGACGGGCTGGGGAATGTGCTCGGCTGGGTCGGGGACGGCGAGAAGATCATGGCGATTGACGGGCATATTGATACCGTCGGTATCGGCAACCGTGACAACTGGACGCATGATCCCTATGAAGGCTATGAGGATGACGAAGTCATCTACGGGCGCGGCGGTTCCGACCAGGAAGGCGGTGTGGCGGCCGCCGTCTATGCCGCGAAGATCATGAAGGATCTGGATCTGATTCCGAAGGGATACAAAGTATTGCTGACCTGTACCGTTATGGAGGAGGATTGTGACGGGCTGTGCTGGCAATACATTTACAACAAGGACAAGATCGTGCCGGAGTTTGTCATTTCCACGGAACCGACGGACGGCGGCATTTACCGCGGGCAGCGCGGCCGCATGGAAATCCGCGTGGACGTGAAGGGCATTTCCTGCCACGGCTCCGCTCCGGAGCGCGGCGACAACGCCATCATGAAAATGGCGGACATCATTCAGGACATCCGCGCCTTAAACAACAACGGCTGCGAGGATTCCACGATGATCCGCGGCCTCGTGAAGATGCTGGATCCGAAATTCAATCCGGAGCATTATGAGGACGCGCGCTTCCTCGGGCGCGGCAGCTGCACCGTCTCCCAGATTTACTTCACCTCTCCCTCGCGCTGCGCGGTCGCGGATTCCTGCGCCATCTCCATTGACCGCCGCATGACGGCCGGTGAGACCTGGGAAGGCTGCCTCAACGAAATCCGCGAGCTTCCTTCCGTGAAAAAATACGGCGATGACGTGAAGGTCTCCATGTACATGTACGACCGCCCGGCCTGGACCGGCGAGGTCTATGAGACCGAAAGCTACTTCCCGACATGGATCAACAAGGAAAGTGCCGCCCATGTGCAGATGCTGATCGACGCGCATCACGCGCTCTACGGCACGGAGCGCATTGGCGCACCCTCGTCCATGTCCACCCGCACAGGCAGGCCGCTGACGGACAAGTGGACATTCTCCACGAACGGCGTTTCCATCCAGGGACGCTACGGCATTCCCTGCGTGGGCTTCGGCCCCGGCGCGGAATCCCAGGCCCACGCCCCCAACGAGATCACCTGGAAGCAGGATCTCGTCACCTGTGCCGCCATGTACGTCACGGCGCTGAATCTCTACGACGAGAGCAAAAAGACGGACGACGTCGCAGTCTACCGCGGCGGCAAAACAAACAATGATATCCTGTAGGCTGTGTCGGATGCGACGTCATTTGTTTGTTCGCTTTCGGACACGCTTCCGCTCGGAGCTCGCTCGTTGCGTCACATAGGCTCGTAGAGGACACGAGCCAAGTGACGACGGCGAGCAACGGTCCTCAATCGAATCAAAGGCAAATGACGGCGCATCCCATCTACGTTAAAAAGGAGAATGAACATGTCAAAATTACAACCGTATCTTGACAAATTAGCGACGCTGGATTTTAAGGCGATGTATGAAGGCGATTTCTTCCTGACATGGGAGAAGACGGATGACGAGATCGCGGCGACCTTCGCCGTGGCGGATGCGCTCAGGGCGCTCAGGGAGGAGAATATCTCCACGAAGATCTTTGATTCGGGCCTGGGGATTTCGCTCTTCCGCGACAACTCGACGCGGACGCGCTTCTCCTTCGCCTCCGCCTGTAATCTCTTAGGATTGGAGGTGCAGGACTTAGACGAAGGCAAGAGCCAGATCGCCCACGGCGAGACGGTGCGCGAAACCGCCAACATGATTTCCTTCATGGCGGACGTCATCGGCATCCGGGACGATATGTACATCGGCAAGGGAAACAAATACATGCACGATGTGGTGGACGCGGTGACGGAAGGACATAAGGACGGCGTGCTGGAACAGAAGCCGACGCTCGTCAATTTACAGTGTGACATTGACCACCCGACGCAGTGCATGGCGGACATGCTGCATATTATTCATGAATTCGGCGGCGTGGAGAATTTAAAGGGCAAAAAGGTTGCCATGACCTGGGCCTATTCCCCTTCCTACGGCAAGCCGCTTTCCGTCCCGCAGGGCGTCTCCGGTCTCTTCACGCGCTTCGGCATGGATGTGGTGCTGGCGCATCCCGAAGGCTATGACATCATGCCGGAGGTGGAGGAAGTCGCAAAGAAAAACGCCGCGGCAAACGGCGGAAGCTTTTCGAAAGTCACGTCCATGGACGAGGCCTTCAAAGACGCGGACATCGTCTATCCCAAGAGCTGGGCACCGTTCGCTGCCATGGAGAAACGCACGGATCTCTACGGCAAAGGCGACGACGCGGGCATCAAGGCACTGGAAAAAGAACTGCTGGCACAGAACGCGAAGTTTAAGGACTGGGCCTGCACCGAAGAGAAGATGAAGCTGACGAAGGACGGCAAGGCGCTGTATCTGCATTGCCTGCCGGCGGACATCACCGGTGTTTCCTGCGAGGAAGGCGAGGTGGATGCCTCCGTCTTTGACCGCTACCGCGTACCGCTGTATAAGCAGGCGTCCTTCAAGCCTTACATCATCGCGGCGATGATCTTCCTTGCGAAGGTGAAAGACCCGGTGAAAACGCTTGCCGCGCTCCGCGACGCGGGGAAGGTACGGCACGATGGCGTATAAACAGGACGAAGCACCCCGCTGCTGAGTCCGTAAGAACGTGTTATGCAAGCCAAGAGTCGAATCCGGCAATCGCCGCAGGCGATTTTCGAATGCCGGATGAGATGCATGCTTGCGACGTAGGAGCAAGTATGAGTAAAACGATTGTGATTGCCCTGGGCGGCAATGCCCTCGGCAATAATCTTCCGGAGCAGATGGAGGCCGTCCGGCGCACCTCCAAAGCGATCGCCGATCTGATCGAAGAAGGCGACCGCGTCGTCATCGCGCACGGCAACGGCCCCCAGGTGGGCATGATCCAGAACGCCTTCACGGAGCTTACGAGAAGCGATCCGGAAAAATACATCCCCGTGCCGCTTTCCGTCTGCGTGGCCATGAGCCAGGGCTACATCGGCTATGATTTGCAGAACTTCCTGCGTGAAGAGCTGCGCGACCGCGGCATCTCCCTGGATGTCGCGACGGTGCTCACACAGGTGGAGGTGGATCCCGCGGACCCGGCCTTTGCACATCCGACAAAACCCATCGGTTCCTTTATGACGAAGGAGGAAGCGGAAGCCCTGGTCAGGGACAGGGATTACAAGGTCACGGAAGACGCCGGACGCGGCTGGCGCCGGGTGGTGGCTTCCCCCGCGCCTGTCTCCATCGTTGAAATCGACACGATCAAAGCGCTGGTGGATACGGATCACGTCGTCATCGCCTGCGGCGGCGGCGGAATTCCCGTTTTCAAAACGGAGGGGCATCACTTAAAGGGCGCGGCGGCGGTCATTGACAAGGACTTCGCGGCCTGTACCCTCGCGAAACAACTCGACGCGGACATGCTCATCATCTTAACGGCGGTGGAAAAGGTCGCGATTCATTTCGGCACGCCGGAGCAGAAAGACCTGGACACGCTGACGCCTGAGGAGGCGAAACAATACATCGAAGCCGGCGAGTTCGCGCCGGGCTCCATGCTGCCGAAGGTGGAGGCTGCCGTGGACTTCGCACAGTCAAAGGAAGGGCGCACCGCCCTTATTACCCTGCTGGAAAAAGCCCGTGACGGCATCGCGGGCAGGACGGGCACGCACATCCGCACCGGATGACGGGGAAGGGCAGATCGGGCACAACTTAATTGTCCTGCATTACACAACTTTACTAAAATAATAATCATTACTTTGTCTATATTTTTTCTTGACTTAATTCTAATTATCCTTGATAATAAAAACGATTACTGAAATCATCAAACGGGGGTTTTCTCACACAAACATCAGGAGGTCAATATGGCTGACGAACAAAACACTGCAACAAGCAAGAAAAAGTGGTGGATTATCCCGGTCGCAATTCTTGCGGTGCTGGCGATTTATGTTGTCGCGAGCATGTCAGGCCGGGGCATCACCGCGGATACGCTGGACGGCAAGTTTGTGCAGGTGCTGGAAAACAACAACTGCCTTGCCTGCCACATGGAAAATCCGGCGTCCGTATGGTATGAGGGCCTCCCGATCGCGAAGGATACCATCGCGCGGGACAAGGCGAATGCCTACAAATTCATCGACCTGGAAAAGGTCATTGCGCAGGTGAATGCCGGGGAGCAGGTCAGCGCACCGGATGTCGCCAAAATCGAGATGAGTGCAAGAAACAACTCGATGCCGGTGGTGTCCTATGCGATGGTGCATCCCGGTTCCAGCCTGAACGGGGAGGAACAGGCCATCGTTCTTGACTGGGTGAAGGAACAGCGCACCGCACAGGTGACTGCCTTCTCCGAACAGTACGGCATGAATCTTTCCGGAGACGCGTTGGAAAAAGCCATTGCGGAACCTGTGATGGTTCTGCCGGAGCCCGGCTACGGCGTGGACATGGATATGGCCATGCTCGGCAAGGACGTGTATCACGATACGCGCCTTTCCGGTGACAACACGCTGGCCTGCGCTTCCTGCCATCAGCTTTCTCACGCGGGACAGGACAACTCCCCGCACGCGAGAGGCATCACGGGAAGCCTGGGCGGCGTCAGTGCACCGACGGTCTACAACGCGGTCTTTAACGTGGAGCAGTTCTGGGACGGCCGTGCCGCAGACTTAAAGGCACAGGCAGCGGGACCGCCCACAAACCCCATCGAAATGGGTTCGGAGACCTGGGAAGACATCGCGGATCGTCTGAAAGAGGATCCGGAGATGGTGAAGCGCTTCAAGGAAGTCTTCAAAGACAGGGAAATCTCCGAGGACACGATTACGGAAGCGATCGCGGAATTTGAAAAGCTTCTGATTACGCCGAACAGCCCCTTCGATCAGTATCTGATGGGCGATGACGGTGCGATCAGCGCAGACGCCAAGAAGGGCTATGAACTGTTCAAGAAATACTACTGCGCGACCTGCCATGTCGGCGCGGCCATGGGCGGACAAAGCTTTGAGTCCCTGGGCACGACGACCGACGTGATGGAGTACTTTGAAGAGCGCGGCGACGGCATCGGCGACGGTGACGCCGGACGCGTGGCGCACAGTGGTGTGGAAACAGATCGTTATAAGTTCAAGGTCCCGACACTGCGCAACATCGAGCAGACCTGGCCGTACTTCCATGACGGCTCCAAGCTCTCCTTACAGGAAGCGGTCCGCACGATGTTCAAGTTCCAGACGGATCACCAGAATCCGACGGATGCGGAAGTCGAACAGCTCGTGGAGTTCTTAAAGACACTGAACGGCGAAAACGAGTATATGGATTACGATTTCTATCCGAGCAACAACATTTATCCGGAGTATTAATTCCGGCGGCAAAGCAGCCGTAACATACAGACTGACAGAGTGAACCCTCAAAATGCCCCGCCCGGCAAAAGAAACGGCCGGGCGGGGCGTTTGCTACCCAAATCGCAAGCAAAAAAGACATGAAAAACAACGGAATTTACAAATTTCTGACCTCCATACGCCTCGCGGTGATCCTGCTTACGGTGATTGCCATCCTGTGTATCATCGATACGGTCTTTCATGTCGAGCTCATCCGTTCTCCGCTCATGTACGCGGCCGGCGTCCTGTTTGCGGTCAATCTGACGCTGTGTACGCTCGGCAGAGTACAGTGGGCGATCCGGCGGAGCAAAAGAAAATTAGAACTGTCCGCCTGGGGATCTCCGATCCTGCACATCGGACTGGTGCTGGTGCTTTTCGGCGGCATCGTCTCTTATGTGATCGGCAGACAGACCTATTATGAGATTCCCGTCGGGGAGAGCGCACAGGTGGCGGGACGCAGCGGCACGCTGGAGCTTCTCATCCGTGATTTCTCCGTGGAATACTACGAAGACAATATTTCACCCAAACAGTATTATACGGAGTTCACGCTGACGAAGCGGGACGGGGAGAGCGCGGATTTTACGGCGTATGTCAACGGCCCCGCGCGCTACGACGGCGTGACGCTGATCCAGCAGTCCTACGGCTGGTCTTATCTCGTGACGTTGTCGACGCCTTATAACAGCAGGACCTTTGATCTCAAGGCGGAGGAATGGATTCCGCTGGACGAGGGAGAGGACGCCATGCGCCTCGGGATTTCCTTTGTGCCGCATTACGATGAGACGACGGGCAGGGCGGTCACGGCAAGCGACAGGGCGGAAAACCCCAGACTGCTCTATGTGCTGACGGAAGCGGACGAGGCCGTGGCGATGGAAGCGCTTGCGAAAGGCGAAGAGGCCGAATTGGTGAACGGCATCCGGCTGACCTTTGACGACTACCGTTATTACACCGGACTGCAGGCCAAGTATGATCCGGGCGTGAAGGTGATCTTCGCGGGCTTTCTGCTGATTTTCGCGGGTCTCGTCATCCGCTACGCGGGCGCGATGAAAAAAGAACAGGAAAGCGCCGGGGAAAAACAATAACAGCGACAACACGGAAGAGGAAGAAAAAGAGGGGAAAGAAGAGATATGGTTACAATTGTTGAAACGATGAGTTATTACTCTTTTCTGGCGACGATACTCGCCGCCGCCGCTTACGGATTGCAACTGTGGCTCAAACGCAGCTGGCTGCCGCCGGCAGGGCTTGCACTGAACGGCATTGCCGCAGTGCTGATGGCGGTGGCTGTCGCGAAGCGGACGCAGCAGATCGGGCGGCTGCCGCTCAACAGCGTGTATGAATATCTGCTGGTGCTGTCATTGGCCATTTTGCTGGTGACGATCTTTCTTTCGGCGAAATTCAGGATCTACGCGGTGGTGATGGTGCTTTTGGCCATCACGGGCGTGCTGACCGTGATTTCCTTCGGGAAGACGGATCTCGGCGGGCCCCTTCTGCCGGCGCTGCAAAGCAACTGGCGCGTCTCCCATGTCATGACGGCCATCATCGCCTACAGTGCTTTTGCGCTGGCCTTCGGCGTGGCCATCATTTACCTCTTCCGGATTCCGGGAAAGACACCGGAGGAGATTCCGGAGGAGAAAAAGGAACTGGCGACCTTTCTGGAAAAGCTGATGTTCAATTCCGTTGTCTTCGGCTTTATTTTCCTGACGCTGCTCATCATCACCGGCGCGATCTGGGCGGAGGAAGCCTGGGGCAGCTGGTGGACCTGGGACCCGAAGGAAACCTGGGCACTGATCACCTGGATCATTTACTCCGTCTATCTGCACCTGCGCCTGCGGCAGGCCTGGCGCGGCAAAAAGGGCTGTTACCTCGCCATTGCCGGCTTTGCTGCGGTACTGTTTACGCTGCTGGGCGTTTCTTATATCTTCGGCGGCCTGCACAGCTACGGCTGAGACGGACGGCGGAGGGGTGTAAGGAAAAACCTTACGCGCATTTGGAAACTTTGCGCTTCTGCAGGAAGCGGAAAATGAAATAAGATAATGTAAAGTCGTGCGGATACACAAGAAGGAAAGGAGAAAACATCGTGAGTGACGACAGATTTGATGCGATTATTGTCGGCGCGGGTCTTGCGGGAAGCACCGCGGCACTGACACTCGCCAAGGCGGGGATGGAGGTGCTGGTGATCGAGCGCGGCAACTGGGCGGGGGCGAAAAACGTCTCCGGCGGCCGGCTGTACGGGCATGCCCTGGAAAAAATCATCCCCGGTTTTGCGGAGGAAGCACCGGTGGAGCGGAAGATTACCAAGGAGCGGATTTCGCTTCTGGATGAGACCTCCGGGACGACGATCGAATACGCGGACGAGTCCTTCCGCAATGCGGAGACGGCCTCTTATTCCGTGCTGCGTTCCAAATTTGACAAGTGGCTGGCGGAAAAGGCGGAGGCCGAAGGCGCCATGTTTGTCACCGGTATCCACGCGGACGAGATGATCGTGAAGGACGGAAAGGTCTGCGGCGTCAAATGCGGCGATGAGGAAATGGAAGCGGATGTGGTCATCCTTGCGGACGGCGTCAATTCGCCGCTGGCCCAGAGCCTCGGCATGAAAAAAGAGCTGGCACAGGCGGAGACGGCCGTCGGCGTCAAGGAAGTCATCGGCCTGGACGAGAAGGTCATCCGTGACCGCTTCGGCCTTGCGGAAAACGAGGGCTGCGCCTGGATGATGGCGGGCTGGCCTTCCGACGGCGGCATCGGCGGTGTCTGCCTTTACACGAACAAGGAGAGCCTGTCCCTCGCGCTGGTTTTGACGACGTCTTATATCGGACAGTCTGAACTTTCCGTTCCGCAGCTCTTTGAACGCGTCAAGCAGCATCCGGTGATCGCGCCGCTCGTCGACGGCGGCAAGCTGCTGGAATACTCCGCCCACCTCGTGACCGAGGGCGGTTACAACATGATCCCCACGCTGTACAAGGACGGTGTGCTTCTGGCCGGCGACGCGGCGAACTTTGTCATCAACATCGCCTACACCGTGCGCGGCATGGACTTCGCCATCGAATCCGGACGCCTCGCGGCGGAGACGGTCATCAAGGCAAAGGAAAAGGGAGACTTTTCCGCGAATACGCTTTCCGCCTACAAATCCATGCTGGACCAGTCCTTTGTGCTGCGTGACATGCAGTTCCACGCGAAGGCACCGAAGCTGATGGAGCATAAGGAACTGTTCACGAAGTTCCCGACGATGGCTTCGGAAATCTTCCGGGAAATGTACACGATCGACGGCAAGCCGAGAAGACATCTGCTGAAGTACGCAAAACCCGCCATTAAGAAAGCGGGCGGTCTCTTCAAACTCGCGCGTATCGGTCTGGACGCGAACAAGGCGATCTAAGGGGGTGAAGACATGAAGAAAATGAGTGTTGACGATAAACTCGGCATCAACAAGTTTTATCCGGACGAACACAATCCGCACATTGAGATTGACCCGGAATTCACGGACGAAAAAGAAATCATGCGCGTGGTGAAGGCCTGTCCCGCGGAGCTGTACAAGTATGAAAACGGCAAGGTGATCTTCAATCACGAGGGTTACCTGGAATGCGGCACCTGCCGTGTGGTCTCCGGCGGCAAGGTCGTGAAGGTGTGGCATTATCCCGTGGGCAGCATGGGCATTGAGTACCGGCAGGGCTGACCCTCATGGTAAAGGACCCGCGCCAAACGGAACTGAAAGAACGCCTGAAGGCATACCTCTCGGAGGATCTGCAGCATGTGGAAGCCTACATGCGCGATACGCTGACCTTTCTGCAGCTGCCGCTGCCGATGCGGGACATTTTGGAGGAACTTCTGGCGAATCCCGGAAAGCAGTTCCGGCCGATGCTGGCACTGCTTGCGGCGCATGCCTTAGGGGCGGATGAGGCGCAGCGGGACCGGATCTGTCATCTGGCGGCGCTTTTGGAAATCGTGCATCTGGCCTCGCTCGTGCATGACGACGTGGTGGATGACGCGCCCCTCAGGAGAGGCCTTCCGACGGTGCAGGGTGTTTACGGAAAAAATATCGCGGTGTACACGGGAGATTTTCTGCTCTCCCGTGTACTTTCCGCTTTGCTTCTGGCAAAAATGAACCGCTCCGGAGAGGAGATCGCAAGGGCCGTCGAAGAGATGTGCCTGGGCGAAACCGCGCAGATGCAGGCGCGCTTTGACGCGGATACTTCTGAGGAACAGTACCTTGGCTTCATCCGCGGCAAGACCGTGGCCCTGTTTACGGCGGCCTTCCGCATCGCTGGCCTGGAGTGCGGCGTTTCTCAGGAGGTTTTGGAAAAACTGACGGAGCTCGGAAGCTGCTTCGGCTATGTGTTCCAGCTCAGGGACGATCTGCTGGATTATCTGTCGGACGAGGAAGCCGAGGGCAAGGCAGTGCACGCGGATCTGCGTGCGGGCTATTACACGATGCCGCTGCTTCGCGCCCTGCACGGCAGCCGGGGAGAAGCACTGCGCACGCTGCTGCAGGAGACGCAAAACGGCGCGGATCCGGAGGCTGCATTAAAACAGATTCCCGCCCTTGTGGGGGAAACCGACGCATTCTCTTACACAAAGGAGCGCATTGACGCTTACGGTGCGCGGGCGACAGCACTTCTTGGGGAGTGCACTTCCGGTGAGGCAACGGAACTCATCGCCGCGATCATGATGTGGCTGACGGAGACGGTGCGCGTCTGAAGCAGTCCCTTTTTCCCGTTTCGATGAAAAAGTGAACAAATCTTGTACAATTCCTGCTTTCCCCTCATGCGCGAATGTGTTATAATTGAGAAGGTGTAACCGTTTTTGCGGCAGGGGTAAGCACATGGAAAAAAGAATCTTATTTATTTCCGAAAAAAAATCGATGATTGCGAACGCGCTGATTGAGGGATTGAAATCCGGCGCGTTTGAGGTCGAACAGGTCAAGGCGAATGTGACGGATATCTCCCGCGCGGCCGGGGACGGTTCGGATATGCCGGATATCTGGATCCTGTTCATGCAGGGAGTGGAGGTTCGGTTACGGGAAGTGCTTTCTTATGTCCGTGACCAGGTGGAAGAGCACAACGTCCGCTTTTTTGTCATCGGCACGGCGGATGAAATCGAGGAGAACTTAAAGGGCTTCCCGCCGGCGGATTTAAGGGGCAGTTTTTCCAGACCCTTCCGCACGGATGAAATCGTGGACCGCATGACCGTCGAGTCCATGAACGTGCAGCGCTTAAGCGAGAGCAAACGCATTCTCGTGGTGGATGACGATGCCACAATGCTGCGCACCATGAAGGACATGCTCTCCGGCAGATACCGGGTTTACACCGCCAATTCCGGCATGAACGCCATACAGATGCTGGTCAGCACGGAAGTGGATCTGGTGCTCCTGGATTACGAGATGCCGGTGGTAAAGGGACCGCAGATCTTAGAGATGATCCGCTCGGAGACCCACACAAAGGATCTGCCCGTGATGTTCCTCACATCCAAAAACGACAGGGAGTCCATCATCGAAGTGATGAGCTTAAATCCGGTGAATTATCTTTTGAAATCCCTGCCCCAGGCGGAAATCTTAAGCAAAATCGAGGAATATTTCGCGCAGGAAGCCAGACGGTGACGGCGCATGGGGGATCTGAGTGTCCTTGATACCCTGCGGGAACTCTATATTACGCTGACGGCACTTCTGTTTGATGTTGCCTTATGCATTGTTGTGGCGGCGCAGTCCGGCGGTACGAAGGGACACAGCCGCCGTTTTCTTTTGGCAGCCGTCACCGTGACGGTCTCCACGGTGATTTCCGCCGTCAGTTTTTTTACGCGTCACGCGGATGTCGGCGTGCCGGTCCGTGTGGCACTGTTCTTTCATCTGGCCGCCTATATGGGCAATATCTTTGTCACCTATTACATGGGAGAGTATATTGCCGGGGTTTCCGGTGAGGACAGCGTGCCGAAGGGGGTCAAGGCATTCAACCGCTCGCTGCTGTATGTCTCCGCCCTGATTCTTCTCGCGTATTTTGTGCTGATGTTTCCGAAGGCCGTCTCTCCGGAGGCGGATGTGTTTGTTTCCGGCTGGTTCCGTGCACTGGTGGGATATGTTTTCGAACTGTACTACATGGGGTTTTGCATGTATCTTGTGTTCCGGGGGCAGGGACTGAACCGCCGTTCCAGGATTTCCGTGGTGACGGCCTTTCTGGTCTCCATTGTCACCTTTGCCATGCACGCGCTCCTCGGTTCCAAGCCGCTGGTGAATTATCTTGGCGTTTCCCTCGGCCTTCTGGTGTTTTATTTCTCCACGGAGACGCCGGATTACCTGCGCCTGATGGAGACGATGCGGGAACTGGAGGAATCACGCAGGAAGGCCGATGCCGCAAACCGTGCCAAGTCGGAGTTTCTGGCCAACATGTCCCATGAGATCCGCACGCCCATCAACGCGGTGCTGGGCATGAACGAGATGATTCTCCGGGAGGGGGCACATGCGAAAGCGCACACAAGGGAGCGGGACAGTGCGGAAAGCTTTCAGGATATTACGCATTGCGCGGAAAACGTGGACAGCGCGGGCAAAAACCTGCTCGCCATCATCAACGATATCCTGGACTTTTCCAAGATCGAGGCGGGCAAGCTGGAGATTGTGGAATCGCCTTACCGTCTGTCCTCCGTGCTGAACGATGTCTGTAACATGATTCTCTTCCGTGCGCAGGCAAAAAAACTGGACTTTCACGTCGATGTGGATGAAATGCTTCCGGACAAGCTCTCGGGGGATGAGGTGCGCGTCCGGCAGGTCATTACAAATCTTTTGACGAACGCGGTGAAGTACACGGAGAAGGGGAACGTCACCCTGAGCGTGCAGCGGGGCGCACAGGAGACGCAAACCGCGCCGGGAGAAGAGAGCGCCCTGTCCGCGGGAGGGAAAGAGGGAAACTTCCACGGGCAGACGGTGCAGCTTTTGATCGAAGTGAGAGATACCGGCATCGGCATCCGGGAAGAGGATCTGGACAAGCTGTTCTCCAAGTTTGAACGGGTGGATCTGGAACGGAACAAGACGATTGAGGGAACGGGATTGGGCCTTGCCATCACCGGAAATCTGCTGCAGATGATGGGCGGCTCCATCCACGTGGACAGCACTTACGGCGAGGGCAGTGTATTTCAGGCTGTCATTCCGCAGCGCGTGCTGTCACAGCTTCCCCTGGGCAACTTCCGCGAGACATCCGCGCAGGGCAGTACCGGGGCAAGGGCGTATCACGAGACCTTCCGCGCACCGGGGGCAAGGATTCTGGTGGTGGACGATACGGAAATGAACCTGACCGTCATCGAGGGTCTGCTGAAGGAAACGCTGGTGCTGTTGGAGCTTTGTACGAGCGGCGCACAGGCCCTGCAGCTGACGGAGGGGACGGCCTACGATCTCATCCTCATGGACCAGCGGATGCCCGGCATGAACGGCACGGAGACATTGCGGAACATCCGCGCGCAGGAAAGTGCGAAGAATCTGCATACGCCCGTCATCGCCCTGACGGCGGACGCCTTGCAGGGGGCGAAGAGCCGTTACCTGGAGGAAGGCTTTACGGATTATCTCTCCAAACCGGTGGAAAGCGCGGCGCTGGAGCAGACGCTCCTGCAGTATCTGCCGCCGGAAAAGGTGGTGCGCGTGAAGACGGAGGCGGGGATGCCTTCCGGGGAGAGGGAGGAAACGCCGGCCGCAAAGACGGATCTGTCCGCCCTCTTTGCGGCGCTGCCGGCACTGGATTTTGGGGAAGCGAAGCGCCTGCTGGTGACGGATGATCTCATCGAAAAGACACTGAGACAGTTTTGTGAGAACGCGGAACGCAACGCCGCGGAGATGGAAGAATACTTCCGGAACGGGGATTATGAGAATTACACGATCAAGGTCCATGCCTTAAAGGGCGCGGCCAGGATGATCGGTGCGGAAGCGCTCTCCGGGGACGCGGAGCATCTGGAAGTTTGCGGAAACGCGGCAACGGGAGAATAAGGATTGGCGGCGGAACAGGAAAACCAAAAAAACAGCAACCGGCAGCCCTTTGCGGAAGCGGGCAAAGAGGAAGCGCAGCGCAGGCGCGGTGCGGAGCTTGTGATTCTCACCGTGCTGAGTGTCTGTGTGCCTGCCCTTGTGCCGGGAGCCGTATCCTTTGGCTGGCGTGATATCTGGGTGCTGCCCTTCCTCTTTGCCGGCACCGGCATCTGCTGGGTGCTGTATATCCGCAGGCTGATGTCGGAACGGGACAGGCTCTGGCTCTATGCCGTCTGCGGATGGGGCTGCATCATCTTCGACGGGGTACACCCCACGGCACTGTACGGGATTGCCCTGATGTGCTGTCTGCTGATGGTGCTGTTTTTCCAGACGGACGAGCGCGGAATTCTGCATGTGAGTTTTCTGGTGTATCTCTTTGTTCTGGGCTGTCAGATCGTGATGATTTTGCGCGGGGAAAGTGTGATTTCGGATCCCTTTCTTGCCGGGCGTCTTACGGTGCATACCGCCTGCGTGCTGCTGATCTGGCGTGTCGGTCTCGGCATCATCCGCAGGCGCGGGGAGGACAGGGCATCCGCGAACCGTATCATCGAAGAACTGCATTTCACCCGCAGACGCACGGAAAACTTTATGGCCAATGTCGCCCATGAGCTGCGCACGCCGGTCAATGTGGTCACGGGTTTAAGCTCCGTCATGGAGACGCGGCTTTCGGAGGAGGAGGACCGGAAGGACGCCGCACATATTTTAGAGGCGGGCAAACGGCTCTCGGATCAGGTGGACGATATTCTGGATTTCACGGAGATCGAGACGGGGCGTTTTACCGTGGCAAAGGAACCCTACCGCATCGCGGAAGTCGTCGGGGATGCCATCAATGCCCTCGACATCGATACGCGGGAGCATCTGCCGGAAATCATCGTGGATGTGGACGCGAACATCCCGCCCGTGCTGATCGGCGACGCGAGGCGCATCAAATCCGTCCTGACCCATCTGGCGGACAATGCCGTTAAATTCACCAGACGCGGCGGTGTGTATCTGAATGTTTACCGGGTGCCGAAGGACTACGGCATCAATCTTTGTATAGAGGTGAAGGATACCTGCATCGGCATGTCCAGACAGGTGCTGGAACGGCTGCGGGAGGGCGTCTATCAGCAGGACGCGGAACGCAACCGGGAAAACACGGGCTTCGGCTTAGGACTTCGGATTGTCTACGGCATCGTGCATGCCATGGGCGGTTTTGTGCAGATCTCCTCCGCCCCGGGACAGGGCACGGAAATCCGCGTGTCGCTTCCGCAGGAGATCGCGGAGGGAGGCAGATGCATGGAGGTGAAGGATCCTTCCGCCGTGCTTGCAGCCTTTTACCAGCGGCAGGATAAATTCGCCAACGCCGCGGTTTTGGACTATTATCTCCGGATGATCGGGCATGTGATCCGTAACAACGCACTGACGGTGCATCGTGTGACAACACTGAAAGACTGCAGGGAGATGCTTGCAAAACAGCAGGTGACGCACCTCTTCCTCTCGGAGGAGGAATACAGGGAGGATCCCGCGTACTTTGACGCCTGCTGTGATGAGATGCAGGTCATTGTTGTGGCGCAGAAGCATTTCCGGCCCTCGCCTTTTTCCCGCGTAACACTGCTCCGGAAACCGCTGTACGCCTTCCCGCTCGTCGATGTGCTGAACGCAGAAAGCGAGCAGGAGGCCAAGGCTGCCTTGTATACGGAGGCAGAACTGCGCTTTGACGGTCTCCGTGTGCTTGTGGTGGATGACGAGGAGATGAATCTGCTCGTCGCCCGCAAGATGTTTGCGGAGTACGGGATGGAGGTCAAAACCGCTTCCTCCGGTCCGGAATCGATTGAACGGATCCGGAAAGAGGACTTTGATCTTGTGTTCATGGACCACATGATGCCGGGGATGGACGGCGTGGAGGCGCAGCACCGCATCCGCGACTTCCTGCAGGGCACGGGCAGAAGAACGATGATTGTCGCGCTGACGGCCAACACCGTTTCGGGCGCGAGGGAAATGATGATGGAAGAGGGCTTTGACGGTTTCGTCGCAAAGCCAATCGAGCGGCAGGAACTGGAACGCACGGTCAGCGAACTGACCGGCAGGTGAGCGGATGAAGTTCTGGAGGGAATGGCTGACAAAACTGAAAGACCCTTCAAGGGACGCGTATGAACGGCGCTACCGTCTGCTGGCGCTGCTGTCGATTCTTTCGCTGATTGTGTGGTGGGTCTTTTCCGCAATCTACAATTTCCAACTGTTCCGGATCGTTTTTTTCGGCCTGACGGCATTGGTGTTTGTGGGCATGTACCTGTATGCCTTACGCAGCGGCAGGATTCAGCTGATTTCCGTCATCAGCGGCATCAGCCTGGTGTTCGGCATGCTGCCGGTCGCGTTTATTTATAACGGCGGGGTGCATGCCGGCGCACCCAACTGGTTTATCATGGCGCTGGTCTTTATTGTCGCGACCATCCGCGGCCGTTCCCGCATGGTGCTGATCATTGCCGACGTCATCATGACCGCGCTGCTCTTTCTTTTGTACGCGACAAATCCGCAGCTCTTCCGTGAGCTGTCGGCGGAGGCGGGACTGATCAATTCCATTGCTTCCCTTGTGATTACCGCGACACTGGTCAGCAGCATGCTGTTTTTCCAGGGCTATATCGCGAGGCAGGAACTGCTGATTTCCATGGAACGCCAGCGGGAGATCGAGGAATTGAACCGCGCCCAGAGCAATTTCTTCTCCAGCATGTCCCATGAGATCCGCACGCCCATCAACACGATCATCGGCATGAACGAGCTGGTACTCCGGGACGAAACGCTGCCGGAAACAACGGTGGAACGCCTGGAATCCGTGCATTCCGCCTCCAATATGCTGCTGTCGCTCATCAATGACATTCTCGATATGTCCAAGATGGAATCCGGCAAGATGGAGATCGTTCCCGTGGCATACGAAACAGCCGCGCTGCTGACGGAGGTCACGGAGATGATTGCCGAACGGGCACAGAAGAAGGGGCTGCAGTTTCATGTGCAGACGGACGAAACGTTGCCCGCACTGCTTTACGGGGATGAGGTCCGGATCAAGCAGGTTCTGGTGAACCTGTTGAACAATGCCGTGAAATACACGGCGGAGGGCAGTGTCACCCTGTCGGTGCAGGGGGACCGTCTGGAGGATCCCCACCTGATCCAGATGACGGCGCGGGTGGAGGATACCGGCATGGGCATCCGGAAGGAGGTCATCCCGCATCTCTTCGAAGCCTTTAAGCGCGTGGACGAGGAAAAGAACCGAAATATTGAAGGAACGGGCCTGGGGCTATCCATCGTCAAGCAGATCATGGAACTGATGGGCGGGGAAATTTCGGTTTCCAGTGTCTATACCAAGGGCTCCGTGTTTACCATGTCGCTGACGCAGGAGATTGTGGACCCCACGCCCGTCGGCAGCATGGCGTCGCTGACCCGCGGAGCGGAGCAGAAAAGAGAGGTTTACCGGCAGAGCTTTGAGGCGCCGGAGGCGAGACTGCTCATCGTCGATGACAATGAGATGAATCTTTCCGTGGAAACGGGACTGCTGCAGGACACAAAAATCAACATTGATACCGCGACCAGCGGCGCACAGGCGCTCTGGCGCACGCTGCAGCTGCAGTATGACGTCATTTTCATGGATCATCTGATGCCCGGAATGGACGGCGTCGAATGCCTGAAGCAGATCCGGGAACAGGAAGGCGGCTTAAACCGTGAGACGAAGGTGCTGGCGCTGACCGCCAATGCCGGTGCGGAGAACCGGGCACTGTATGCCGCCAGCGGCTTTGACGGTTATCTCTTAAAGCCCGTCAGCGGGACGCAGCTGGAGGAAGCACTGATCCGGGCGCTGCCGGAAGGCAAGGTGCGTCTCACCGGCGCGTCCACGATGCAGTCCGGCGCGGAGCAGGTCTTTACGGAAAGCGGAAGAAAACGGAATGTGGTCATCACCATGGATTCCGGCGGCGATCTGCCGAAGGACCTCACGGACCGGCTGGGCATCGGCGTCATCAATTTCGTTCTGCATACGCGGCAGGGTGCCTTCCGCGACAATCTGGAGGTGGATTCCGAGGAACTGATGCGTTATCTTTCGAATCCCGCAAACGAAGCCCGCAGCGAGGTGCCGGATACCGCGCATTACGAGGCCTTCTTCGGCCGGCAGGTGGTGAAGGCACAGCATGTGATTCATTTTACGATCTCTTCGGATATGTCAAAGAGTTATAACCATGCCCGCTGGGCGGCGCGTTCCTTTGACAATGTGACGGTGGTGGATTCCGGTACCGTTTCCGGCGGCACGGGGCTTTTGGTGCTGTATGCCGCGTATCTGGCGGAGAAGGATCTTCCCGTCAGCGCCATCCTGCAGCGGGTGGAGGAACTGCAGGCAAGAGTACATACCAGCTTTGTCATGGACAATAGCGAGTATCTGCTGCGGAGCGGCAGGGTTTCGTCCTTGTTGAATTCCCTGCTGGACGCCTTTCTGCTGCATCCGGTGTTTGAATTTAAGAACATGCGGATGAAGCCCCATGTGGCTGTTTTCAGTTCCTACCGCAAACAGTATGTCCGCAAAATGATGCGCAAATACAGGAATCCGGATCTTTCCCTTCTCTTCATCGCCTACGTCAGCCTGACGGAGCGGGAACTTTCGGAGATCCGGCAAGAGGTGGAACGCTTCGCGAAGTTCGACCGCATCATCTACGTCAAGGCCTCCAGCGCAATCGCCGTCAACTGCGGCCCAGGCACCATCGGGCTCATGTTCTGCGAACGCGGAGACAACGACGCCCGGCTGTTTGACTTTTTACCGGAGGAGGCTGCACGTGAGGCGGATGCCACTGAAACCCTCGCGCCTGACGCGCCGGGGACCCGTATGGATTCCGCTGAGCGGCTTGTTCGCCACGGAGCCGAGACTACAGGCTCGGCGGAGTGTCCGGCGAAACCGGAGCGAAGCGGAACCATCGGGGACCATGGCAGTCAGGCTCACAGCCTTCCGGACAGCCGGGTTCATAACCTCCCTCTCGACACCTCCGAAGCCCTCCGCAACTGCGGCGCGCAGGACGTCCTCGACGCAGCCCTGAAGCTCTTTGCGGAAAGCGCCGCCGCCAAGGCGGACGAGATCGAAGGCTTCCTGCGGGAAGAGGACTGGGAGAATTTTACGATCAAGGTGCATGCCTTAAAGTCGAGTGCGCGTCTCATCGGCGCGACGGAACTGTCCGCGGAGGCGGAAGCGCTGGAAGCACTGGGAAATACCGCAAAGAATGCGGAAGCATAAGAAGGAGTGAAACTTGCAAGAGGGAACGAGGGAACAACATAAGAGGAAGGAAAGAAAGCGCCGTCCTGCATCGGACCGCATGCGCAGTGTGCATCTGAGCATGGTTGTGATCATGACGCTGTTTCTGCTCGGGATTATCGGCACGGCCGTTTCTCTCGGATGGGAGCTCTGGATGCTGCCGGTTCTGACCTTCGGTACGGTGCTTTCCTGGGAGTTCCATATCAGAAAACGGATGACGGAACACCGCAGGCTTGTGTTTTACATGATTGTGCTGTGGATGCTTTTGGTGTACCACGGCGTGCATGCCACTTCCTTCCAGGATCTGGCGTCCCTGGCGGCCATCGAATTTGCGCTGCTGGCGCTGACCGGGGAGAAGCGGCTTTTGCAGACCGGCTTTGCCCTGTTCTGGTTCTGCTTTTTTTGGAGCGGCTATGTGCTGCTGTCTTCGCCGGAGTTTGAGATGGATTCGCTCTTTGTCTCGAGGGTCATCGGGAACCTCGGCGTTGTGATCACCACATTTGTCGTCGCGCTGCACATCATCCGGAAGCGTTCGCAGGAACGGGAGGAAGACCGTCAGGCCATTGAGGAACTCTCCGTGATACGTCATCAGACGGAGGATTTCCTTGTGAACATCTCCCATACCTTCCGTACCCCGGTGAACGTGGTCCGGGGGATTTCCGACGTGCTGTGTGACCGGGAGACGGACGAGGAGACAAGAGAAGAGGCGGAACAGCTGCTTTTGGCGGGGGAAACGCTTTCCGCACAGGTCAATGATCTGCTGGATTATACGGAGCTTTCGACGGGACGCTTTGTGACGGTGAAGGAACCGTACATGATCGCCTCCGTGCTGAATGACGTCATCGCGTCACTGCGTCTGTACACGGAGGAACGGGGGGTACAGGTGGTGATTGACGCGGATGCGGACATCCCGCAGGCACTGACGGGTGATCCGAGACGGATCCGGAAAATCCTGTATCATCTGACGGACAATGCCCTGAAATACACCAAAAAGGGCGGCGTCTTTGTGCGGGTCTATGCCGTGAAGCAGGATTACGGCATCAACCTCTGCATGGAGGTGTCCGATACCGGCATCGGGATGACGGAGGAGGAACTGGCTGCGGTCCGGAGAGGCGTCTATCAGGCGGATATTTCCAGGCGAGGCGTTTCCGGGGGATTCGGTCTCGGGCTGCAGATTGTCTTCGGGATGGCCCATGCCATGGGGGGATTTGCCCGGATCGAATCCACACCGGGAAAGGGCACCCGTGTCCATGTGAGTCTGCCCCAGGAGGTGCGTGATTATGGGCGCTGTATGGAGATCCGCGCACCGGAACGGCTGAAGATTGCCTTTTACCAGCAGCCGGCCAAGTTCGACGTGCCGGCGCTGCGGGACTATTATACGCAGATGATTCTTCATGTTGTCACCGCGTTTGATCTGAAGGTGGAGCGCAGTACCACGCTTCCGGATCTGAAGGAGATGATGGGGCGGGAAAACTTCACCCATCTCTTCGTCGCGGACGAGGAGTACGCGGAAGACCCGGCATACTTTGACACACTTGCAGGGCAGCTGCAGCTTGTGGTGGTGGCAAGACGCGGTTTTGCACCGGCACCCGGGAGTCCCGTGAGGATCCTGCAAAAGCCTTTATATGCCTTCCCGCTGGTGGAAGCCTTAAACGCGGAGACGGCAGACGGGGCCGGGGAAAGGCAGCGGACGGAGACACAGATCCGCTTTGACGGTGTCAGGGCGCTGGTGGTGGATGACGAGCTGCTGAATCTGATCGTCGCGAAAAAGATACTGGAGAGCGCGGGCTTTTCCGTGGAAACTGCCTTAAGCGGCGCGGATGCCGTCGAAAAGGCGCGGAAAAAGGATTACCGTGTGATCTTCATGGATCACATGATGCCGGTGATGGACGGCGTGGAATGCGCACACCGCATCCGGAATCTGCTGCGCTCGGGCGGAAGACAGACACTGATTGTGGCGCTGACGGCCAATGCCGCTTCCGGCGCGCGGGAGATGTTTGCAAAGGAAGGCTTTGACGGATTCGTGGCAAAGCCAATCGAACGCGGGGAACTGCTGCGCGTGCTGAAGCGGCTGCTGCTCAGGGAAGGCGGCGATCCGCTGGCGCAGGAGGCGTTTTCCGGAACAAAGGCGGTCAGGGAAAACATCCTTCCGGAAAAGGCGGCGTCAGATCTGCCGGAGCCTGCGCCGTCCGAAGGGGAAAAGGAAGACGGGACAGTAAGGGCGGAGGAACAACAAGCCCTGTACCGTCTAAGCGATCTTACCGTCAGCGGGGATTCCGCCTGTGATCTGCCAAAGGCCTGGATCGAACGCCTGGGGATTGCCGTCATTCCGCATACGCTGCATACGGACAGCGGCAGCTTTACGGACGGGGAAGAGATCAACGGCGATGAGCTGATGTTTTATATGCGGAACGAACAGCACGGCGCAAAGAGCGAGGTGCCGGACGCGGTGGCCTTTACGTCCTTCTTCACAAAAGAGCTGGAGCGCACAAAGGAGGTGCTGCATGTTTCCATTGCCGATGCGTCTTCGCCGGTGTACAATGAGGCCGTGAAGGCAGCGTCAAAGCTTCCGGGCGTATATGTTGCGGATTCCGGCTCCATGTCCGGCGGTGCGGGGATGGTGCTGCTGTACGCGGCGCAGACGGCAGTCCGTGAGAAGGTAAGCGCGGAGGAACTGCTTCGGCGGGTGCTGCGCTTCAAAAAACAGATGGTCGCCCGCTTTATTCTGGAAGGGACGGACTTTCTTGTCCGCGGCGGCCGTATGCGTCCTGTTTTGAGCCGCTGGATGGAGGCTTTTCTCATCCGCCCCACCATCAACATGAAGAACGACCGGATGAAGTTCTCTGTTTCCGTGGGACAGGAACACCGCGTCAGATTTATCCGCAAAGTTCTTTCAAAGCGTGGTAATATTGATACATCCCTGCTGTTTATCACCCACGCGGGACTGACGGATGATGAGCTGGAACAGGTGCGGGAAGAGACGGAGAAGTATGTACGCTTTGACCGCGTGGTCACGATGCCGACATCAAGTGCCGTGGCGATCAACGTGGGTCCCGGCACCTTCGGGCTGATGTTCCATCTGCTCGGCAATGATAAGGAAACGGGAGGAAGGGTCTTTGAAACCCTGCCGTAGAAGGAGGCTGTTATGACAAGGGAAGAGGCGATTGCCGAAATCAGGGAAAAAACACCGAAGCTTCTTGCGGATTACCGGGCGCTGGCCGATGAACTGAAAGCCATGCTGGGCATCGGGGAGGAAGCGGAGGAGGACAAGCCGGAAATCGATCCGGAGGAATTGCAGGAGCTGTACGAGGGCATCCTGGAATTTGCCGAGGGCTATGACATCGATTCCATCGACAGCCTCATGAAGCAGGCCGCCGGCTACCGCGTTCCGGAGTCGGAGAAGGAACGCTTTTCGAAGGTGGAACGATGTGTCCGTGATTCCGACTGGGACGGTCTGCGGGAAGTGCTGAAGTGACTCACTTCCGGTAGGCGGTGCCGGTCAGCGGAAGCGTTTTGCGGAAGACGCCGTCGCGGGCACAGTAAGCCGCCTGTACGGCCGCGGCGGTGGGAATGGAAGCGATTTCGCCAATGCCCTTTGCGCCGTACGCGAAGGGAAGAGGCGTGTCCCGTTCCACATAAATGGCGTGAATGTCCGGAATATCCGTCGCACGCATCAGCCCCAGTGTCCCGAGCTTTGCCTGCGGGACACAGTCTTTTAATGGGAAATCCTCCGTCAGGGCATAGCCCAACGACATCAGCACGCCGCCTTCGATCTGCCCCTGTATGGAAGCGGGATTGACCACCGTTCCGGAATCATGTGCGGCATAAACCTCAGACACACGTCCCGCATCGTCTAAGAGCACCACGTGCGTCGCGTAGGCGTAGGCGACATGGCTCTTCGGATTCGGTACGTCCGCCCCTAATTTGTCCGTCGGGTCAAAAAACTCGGCAAAGAATTCTTCTCCTTCCAGCGCGGAAAGCGAACCGCCCGCCGCATCCAGTGCCTTTTTCAGCGCCTCCCCCGCCATCCGCACGGCCTCGCCCGTGATCAGCGTCTGTCTGGAACCGGAGGTGGTACCGGAATCCGGCGCGGTTTCCGAGGAACCGCTGCCCATGCGGATTTCCGAACGTTTCAGCCCGGTCGCCTCCGCGAGAATCTGTACCATGACAGTGTTGGAGCCCTGCCCGATATCGGAGGCGGCGGTATAGATGACGGCCGTGCCTTCTTTGACGCGGATCTTCGCGCGTCCCTTGTCCGGCAGTCCCACACCGACGCCCGCGTTTTTCATCGCACAGGCAATGCCGGCACGTTCTTTGTTATTTTCATACACATCCTTCACCTGCAACAACGTTTCCTTCAATGCCGTGGAGCTGTCGGCGATCTGTCCGTTCGGCAGCACCTTCCCCGGTTCGATCGCGTTACGGTAGCGGATTTCCCAGGGGGAGATACCAACCAGCTCCGCCAGGCGGTTTAAGAGCGTCTCCGTCGCGAAGTTGGACTGGCAGACGCCGAAGCCGCGAAAGGCACCGGCGGGCGGATTGTTCGTATAATAGCTGTAACCGCGGATGTCCGTATTCTGATAACAATAGGGGCCGACGGAATGGGTGCAGGCCCGCTCCAGCACCGGCCCGGAGAGAGAGGCGTAAGCGCCCGTGTCAAAGAAAATATCGCAGTCCAGTCCCGTGAGGATGCCGTTTTCGTCACAACCTAAGGTAAAGGTCCCGGTCATGGCGTGGCGCTTGGGATGGAAGCGGATGGATTCTTCTCTTGAAAATTTGATCTTGACGGGGCGTCCCGTTTTCAGCGCGGCCAGCGCTGCCGTGTGCTGGCAGGAGACATCCTCCTTGCCGCCGAAGCCGCCGCCCACGAGAAGGTTTTCCACGACGATTCTTTCCGGCGTATCGTCCCAGCCCAGCATATGCGCGATCTCTTTTCGCGTATCATAGACCCCCTGGTCGGAGGACAGCACCTTAACGCCGTCCCTGTAGGGAAAGGCGACGGCACATTCCGGCTCTAAAAAGGCATGTTCCGTGAAGGGAGTCGAGAAGGTGTCCGTCACCACGTATTTGCTGTTTTGCAGGGCCTTCGCCGCGTCGCCCCGCGTGACGTGACGGGACTGGTTCAGATTGTTTGCCGCGTGTGCGTGCAGCTGCGGCGCACCTTCCGCCTTCGCTTCTTCAATATTCCTGACAGGCTCCAGTACCTCGTATGTCACGCGCACCTTTGCCTTTGCTTCTTCCAGTGTTTTCAAATCTTCCGCGACAACGAGACAGAGGGCATCCCCCGTCATCCGCGTGATATCGCCCTTTGCGATGAACACGTCCCAGTCCTGCTGGATGTGACCGACCTTGTTGACCGGAACGTCCTTAGCAGTGAGCACCGTGACAACGCCGGGGAGCGCAAGGGCTTCCGCACAATCGATGTCCAAAATTCGCGCTCTCGGGTATTCGCTCCTGACAGCGGAGGCGTGGAGCATCCCTTCCATGTAAAAATCATCGGGATATATGCCTTTCCCGGTCACCTTGTCGCGGACGTCATCGCGGAAGGTGCGTGCGCCCACGCCGAAATCATCGCTGCGTTCAAAGTCCTCTTCGATGGAGGCTTCCCCCCGCAGAATACGCCCGGCCAGCAGAATGCCTTCAATGATCTTTTTGTATCCCGTGCAGCGGCAGAGGTTCGGACGGATTGCTTTTTTAACGTCTTCCTCCGTCGGGTCGGGATTTAAGTCCAGCAGCAGCTTTCCGGACAGCACCATCCCCGGCGTGCAGAAGCCGCATTGTACGGCGCCGCTCGTTCCGAAGGCATAGACAAAGGCTTCCCGCTCTTTGTCCGAAAGTCCTTCGACCGTCAGGAAGGAATGTCCGTCCGCTTTTTCCGTGGTCAGGATACAGGCGCGTGCGCTTTTGCCGTCCATGATGAGCGTACAGGTGCCGCAGGCCCCTTCGGAACAGCCGTCCTTGACGCTTGTCAGACGCAGGTCATCCCTGAGGAAGCGGATCAGTTTTTTGTTTTCCGTCACCTCATGGGTTTTATCGTTGACGGTGATGGTAAAAGTTTGCATAAGCATATTATATCACATGGCAAGGGCTGTCGTTCTGTGTTATACTATTTGCGTACATCGAAAATTGCCAGGGGAGGTTTCTTATGAGCGCATTGCCGAAAGAAATGCATACGGTACAGGATATCCTGGAACTGCCGGAGGGAGTACGGATGGAACTGATCGACGGCATATTGTATGATATGGCGACGCCGTCGCTGTATCATCAGAATGATGCAGGCAGTATATTCCGTCAGATGTCGGATTACTTCGAAAAAAAAGGCGGCCGCTGCAAGAGCGTTATCGCCCCCTTTGCCGTTTATCTCAATGATGACGACCGCACGTATGTGGAACCGGATGTGCTGGTGGTCTGCGATGAGGAAAAGCTGAAGGAGGACGGCTGCCATGGGGCACCGGATCTTTGCGTGGAGGTGGTATCGGAATCCAGCCGCAAGCGGGATTATCTGATTAAGCTGTTGAAATACACCAACGCGGGCGTCAGGGAGTACTGGATCATTGACCGGGACCACAACCGCATCACGGTCTATCACCTGGAAAAAGAGGATTTTGAAGAGTATACCTTTGCCGACGAGATTGTATCCGGCATTTATGAGGGGCTGAAGGTAAAGCTTTAAAGGAGGCGAAAGCATGGAAAAGAAAACGCCGCTGTATGAGGAACATGTGGCTTTGGGCGGCAAGATCGTCCCCTTTGCGGGATATCTTCTGCCGGTGCAGTACGGCACGGGCGTGATCGCGGAGCACATGGCGGTGCGCACCGCCTGCGGGATGTTTGATGTTTCGCACATGGGCGAGGTGCTGTTTGAGGGCGCGGACGCGTTGAAGAATCTGAATCATCTTCTGACAAACCGCTTTGACAACATGGCGGAGGGACAGGCGCGTTACAGCGTCATGTGCAACGAGAAGGGCGGCTGCGTGGATGATCTCATCGTCTACAAGGAAAACGAGACGCGTTATCTTGTCGTCGTGAACGCTGCAAATAAGGATAAAGACGTCAACTGGATGCAGGCGCATGTCAGCGGGGACTGTCACGTGACGGATGTCTCCGATCAGTATGTGCAAATTGCGTTGCAGGGGCCGAAGGCGGAGGAGATCGTGAAGACGCTGGACGGCAACGGGCCGCTGCCGGAGAAGTATTACCACGCGGTCATGGACAGCGCCGTCGGCGGCATCAAGGCCATCGTCTCCAAAACCGGCTATACCGGCGAGGACGGCTATGAGTTTTATGTCGACGCGGCCGACGGGGTGAAGCTCTGGCGGATGCTTCTCACAGCGGGAAAGGATTTCGGGCTCATTCCCTGCGGGCTGGGCGCGCGCGATACGCTGCGCTTAGAGGCCGCCATGCCGCTCTACGGGCATGAAATGGATGACGAGATTTCGCCTTTGGAAACCGGTCTTTCCTTTGCCGTGAAAATGGACAAGGAGGACTTTATCGGGAAGGCGGCGCTGGAAGAGCGCGGGACGCCGAAGGTGAAGCGCGTGGGTCTCAAGGTCACGGGGCGCGGCATCATCCGCGAGCACGCGACGCTGACAAAGGACGGAAAGGAAGTCGGCCATTCGACGAGCGGGACGCACTGTCCGTATCTCAACACACCGCTCGCGATGGCGCTGATTGACGCGGACATTGCCGCGGCGGGAGGAAGCCTGACCGCGGATGTGAGAGGACGCGCGGTGGAAGCGGAGATTGTTCCGCTGCCGTTCTATCGTAAACGAAATTAGAATTAATACAACAGGAGCTGAGGGCAAAAGGAGGTTATGCAAATGAACACACCCGGAAACCTGAAGTACAGCAAAACGCATGAATGGGTCAAGACGGAAGGGGGACTGACGGAGATCGGCATCACCGATTTCGCGCAGGACGCGCTGGGCGATCTCGTCTTTGTCAATCTGCCGGAAGCGGGCGACACGCTGAGCGTCGGCGAAGCCTTTGCGGACGTGGAGAGCGTCAAGGCGGTCTCCGATATTTACAGTCCCGTGAGCGGAACCGTCGCGGAGGTCAACGATTCGCTGCTGGATTCCCCGGAGAGCATCAACAGCGATCCCTACGGTGCATGGTTTATCCGCGCTTCCGATGTGACCGCGACGGAGGATCTCATGGACGCGGAGGCGTATGAGGCCTTCTGTGAGGAAGAAGCGGCAAAGGAATAAAGCGTAAGCGGCGGAGGAAACATGGGGACATTTGTAGTCAATACGGAACAGGAACAAAAACAAATGCTGGCGGCTGCCGGAAAGAGCAGCTTTGACGCGCTCTTCGCAACGGTGCCGGACAGCGTGAAAATCGATCATCTGAATCTGCCGGAGGGCATGAGTGAGCTGGAAACGGCCGCGCGGATGGAAGGAATGGCGGCGCAAAACACCGTGTACCGTCAGATCTTCCGCGGGGCGGGCGCTTATCATCACTACATTCCCGCCGTCGTAAAGCGCGTGACGGGCAAGGAGGAATTTCTGACGGCCTATACGCCCTATCAGGCGGAGATCAGCCAGGGCGTGCTGCAATCCATCTTTGAATACCAGACCATGATCTGCGAGCTGACGGGACTGGACTGTGCCAACGCCTCCGTTTATGACGGGGCGACGGCCGCGGCCGAGGCGGTGAAGATGTGTGTGGAGAAGAAGCGCACGAAGATTCTGGTGGCGCAGACGGCGCAGCCGGAGACGGTCAGCGTCATCCGCACCTATGCCTTCGGTAAGGACGATCCCGTGCAGATGATCGCCGAGAAGGACGGCGTGCTGGATCCGGAAGCGTTGAAGGCGGCGCTTGCGGAGGACAGTGCCTGTCTGTTTGTACAGCAGCCGAATTACTACGGTAATCTGGAGGACATGGACGCGATTGCCGCGATGGTCAAAGAGGCCGGCGCAAAGCTCGTCATGGGCTGCAATCCGGTGTCTTTGGGACTGCTCAAAACGCCGGGCGCATACGGGGCGGACATCGCCTGCGGCGAGGGACAGCCGCTGGGACTGCCGCTCGGCTTCGGCGGTCCGTATTTAGGCTTCATGGCCTGTACGGAAAAAATGATGCGCAAGCTCCCGGGCCGCATCATCGGCGAGACAAAGGATCATGACGGCAACAAGGCCTACGTGCTGACGCTGCAGGCGAGGGAACAGCACATCCGCAGGGAAAAGGCCGGTTCCAATATCTGCTCGAACGAGGCACTCTGCGCGCTGACGGCGGCGGTCTATCTTTCCGCCATGGGGCCGGAGGGGCTGAAAGAGGTCGCGAAGCAGTGCAGTTCGAAGGCACATTATCTGCAAAAGGTTTTGGCGGAGGCGGGCTTACAGGCGAGAGACGCGAAGCCTTTCTTCCATGAATTTGTCACTGTTTCCGAAACGCCTTCTTCGAAGATTCTGGAAGCATTGCGGGAGAAGGGCATTCTCGGCGGACTGCCCTTGAATGAAAAGGAAATCCTCTGGTGCGCGACGGAACTGAACACGAGGCAAGCCATGGACGAGGTCGCGGAAATCGTGAAGGAGGTGCGCGCATGAAGACAGTATTTGAATGGGGTGCACCCGGCAGAAGATGCACGATTTTACCGGCGCTCGATGTGGAGGAACAGCTTCCCGAGGCGCCTTTGCGCGATGCCGCGCCGCGCCTGCCGGAGATGAGTGAAACGGAGGTCAGCCGGCATTACACGGAGCTGGCGGGACAGGTCTTCGGTGTCAACAACGGTTTTTATCCTCTGGGCAGCTGCACGATGAAATACAATCCTTCCGTCAACGAGGAAATGGCAAGACTCCCCGGCTTCACCGGCGTGCATCCCCTGCAGGAGGATGAGACGGTGCAGGGCTGTCTTTCGGTCTTGCGGACGGCGGAGGAATATCTTTGCGAAGTGACCGGCATGGACGCCGTGACCTTCCAGCCGGCGGCGGGTGCGCACGGCGAGTTCACGGGTCTTTTGCTGATCAAGTCTTATCACACGGAGCGCGGCGATCTGAAGCGCACAAAGATGATCGTGCCGGATTCCGCGCACGGGACGAATCCCGCGACCGCGACGATGTGCGGTTATGATGTCGTGAACTTAGCTTCCGGCGCGGACGGGCTCGTGGATCTGGAAGCCCTGAGAGCCGCGGTCGGAGAGGACACGGCGGGACTCATGCTCACGAATCCCAATACCTGCGGTCTGTTTGAGAAGGATATTTTAGAGATCACGAAAATCATCCATGAGGCGGGCGGCCTTGTGTATTACGACGGCGCCAACTTAAACGGCATCATCGGCGTGGCGCGTCCGGGCGACATGGGATTTGACTGCGTGCACATGAATCTGCACAAGACCTTTTCCACACCGCACGGCGGCGGCGGCCCCGGCAGCGGTCCGGTCGGCTGCAAGGAGTTTTTGGCCAAGTATCTGCCGGGACATCGTGTCACGGGAGATACAGGCGCATTGCGCAGGGAGCGCGCGGAACAGTGTCTCGGGGACATGCGTGCCTTTGACGGCAACTTCCTTGTCGTGGTGCGGGCGCTGACCTATCTGCTGATGCTGGGCAAAGAGGGTCTGCCGGAGATTTCCAAAAACGCCGTATTGAACGCGAACTACATGATGTCGCAGCTGAAGGACGTCTATCCGATGGCCTTTGACGACAACGTGTATCACGAATTTGTCATCACGATGGAGCAGTCCGTGAAGCGGGGCGGCGTCAGTGCCATGGACATCGCAAAGACGCTGCTCGATCACGGCATGCATCCGCCGACGATGTATTTCCCGCTCATCGTCCATGAGGCGCTGATGGTGGAGCCGACGGAGACGGAGAGCAAGGAAACGCTCGACGAGGTCATCCGCGTGATGAAGGAGATTCACGAGGAAGCGCAGCGCGATCCGGAGAGCATCAAGGCGTCGCCGAAGAAGGCGCCGATCGGGCGGCCGGATGAGGTGACGGCGGCACGCAATCCCATCATCCGCTACCGCTTCGGGGAGGAAACAAATTGAGCGAAGTATATGATCTGATTGTCATTGGCGGAGGCCCCGGCGGATATGAAGCCGCGGCCTTCGCTGCGCATAGCGGGATGAAGACGGCCTTGGTGGAGAAGGATGCCCTCGGCGGCACCTGCTTAAACCGCGGCTGCATCCCGACGAAAACACTTTTACATTCGGCGGAATTCTACGGGACACTCGCAGGCGAAAAGACACCGGCGGGTGTTACTGCCGAAGGACTGCGCTTTGACCTTGCGGCGATGCAGGACCGGAAGGACGCTGTCGTGACGCAGCTGCGCGAGGGCGTTGCCGCGACGCTGAAAAAGGCGAAGGTGACGGTGTATCAGGGAACGGGAACGGTGCTTGGTTCCGGTCTGGTGCGTGTGCAGGGGGAAAGTGCGGAGGAACTTTCCGCGAAGCATATCCTGATCGCGACGGGCTCCGTGCCGGTGCGTCTGCCCCTGCCCGGTGCGGAGGGCGACGCGGTCTATGATTCCGACGGTCTGCTGTCCTTACGGAAACCCTTGTCCTCGCTGACGGTGATCGGCGGCGGCGTGATCGGTCTGGAATTTGCCTCGCTTTATCTTGCGCTCGGGGCGAAGGTGACCGTGATCGAGGCGTTGGACCGTCTGATCGCGAACATGGACAAGGAGCTGGGTGTCAGCATCCGGCAGCTGTTGAAAAAGCGCGGCGCGGAGATCATCACGGGCGCTTCGCTGCAGCGCATCGAAGACGCCGGCGGCCTGAAGCGTGCCGTCTATCTTGCGGGCGAAGCGGAGCAGAGCGTGGACGCGGAGGCGGTGCTCATTGCCGTCGGGCGGCGTGCGTATACGGAAGGACTGTTTGCGGAAGGTGTTGCGGTACAGACGGAACGCGGACGCATCGTGACGGACGAATACCACCGGACGAACCTGGACGGCGTCTACGCGATCGGCGATGTCAGTAGCGGCATACAGCTGGCACACGCGGCAACGGCCGCGGGCATCAATGCCGTCTGTCACATGCTGGGCAAAGAACCTTTGCGGAACGAAAGCCTCATCCCTTCCTGTGTCTATACCGATCCGGAGATCGCCTCCGTCGGCATGACAAAAGAGGAAGCGACCGCTGCGGGCCTTGCCGTCGTCAGCAAGAAATACCCGATGTCCGCGAACGGAAAAACCGTTCTGTCGGAGGGCGAGCGCGGCTTTATCAAAATCATTTCCGAAGAGGGCAGCGGCAGAATCCTCGGCGCACAGATGATGTGCGCACGCGCGACGGACATGATCGCCCATCTCGCGACCGCCGTCAACGCAGGGCTTACCGTGGAGCAGATGCGCAAAACCGTCTTCCCCCACCCGACCTTCAGTGAGGGAATTTCCGAGGCTTTATCGTCAATCTGAGATCAGATAAGCGTAATCCTTCCGCAGGGTTTGCATCAGTTGCGGCAGGCCCTGCGGGAGGTCTTTTTCATCCGACAGAGAAATCTCCCTTGTGTTACCGTCCAGGCGCAGCAGTGCCGTATCTTCCGTCAGCGGCAGGAAGCCTTCGTTTTCGCTTGCGTCGAAATCCTCCCTGGACCAGAACAGGGTAAACTTATCGCGATACGGCCTCGACGCGTAAGGGCAGAAGACCGCGCAGTTGCCGCATTCGTTGCACATGCCGTCGATGTGTACGATCTGCGTCTTTGCCATGCCCGGCACGCGGACGGCAATGTTCGCGCGGTTCGGGCAGACTTCGGCGCAGGCTTCGCAGACGGTGGCGCAGCCGAGGCAGGATGTGCAGCAGCTGCCGTGGCGGGCGCGTAATGCGGCTGCCTCGGCGGCGATGTTATCCGCGGCGTAGTGGTCGAATGTGATACCGGAGATTGCGTGGGCGACTTTTGCGGCGTCGGCGATGGCCTTGACGACCGTCGCGGGGCCGGCCTTACAGTCGCCGGCGGCGTAGATGTGCGCGACGCTGGTCTGCAGGTTTTCGTCAAGCGCAGGGCGGTTCTTTCCGTCCAGGGCACAGCCGGCGGCCTTGTACAGCGCCGGATCGATCTGCTCGCCGACCGCGGCGATCACGAGATCGGCCTTCACCTGCGTCCGTTCGCCGGTGTCCTCCGGTGCCTGTCTGCCGCTTTCGTCCGGCGCACCGAGCCGCATGACCTTACAGTCAAGGAAACCGTCTTTCACGCCGACGGGCGCAAGCAGCGGCCGGAAGGTAACGCCGTCGGCAAGCGCCATCTGCAGTTCTTCCTCGTCCGCGGGCATATTGTGCGCGTCACGCCGGTACACCAGCGAAACTTCCTCCACACCCGGAATCCGCATCGCGGCACGCGCGCAGTCCATGGCGGTGTTGCCGCCACCAACTACTGCTACGCAGTAGTTG
>JAFZLB010000029.1 GCA_017551665.1 Lachnospiraceae bacterium | reverse complement strand
GCAGCCCGCAGCACAGGCGGAAGCGCATTCCGCGCGTCCGTCCGCCGCGAGACCGCTGAACCGGGAGGAGCAGGCGCTGCTTGCCGCGTGGATGCAGGGACGGGGCATGGATACGAAGATTTTCACCCCGGTGCGTCCCGAGGATGTTCCCGAAGAGCCTGATGAGACGACGCCGGAGATGTACGCGCCGCAGCAACAGCCGCAGCCGGTGTCCGACGAAACGCAGATCTTCACCCCCGTCCGGACAGACGCAAGACCGCAGCAGCCGCAAACGGCAGCGCAACCGCGGCCACAGCATCCGCAGCAGCAGCAAATGCTACCGCAGCAGCGACAGCCGCAACCGCAACAACCGCCGCGGCAGCGCCAGGCGGTGTCGGACGATACCCGCGTCTTCACGCCGCCGCAGCGGTATCCCGAGCGCAGACAGCGTGTCCCCTCGGAAGCGGACGTCGAATGGCGCTCCCGCCGCAAAATGCGCGGCGGGGAAACACCCGCACAAAAAGCCTACCGCGCCGCCATGGAAGTGCCCGGCGCGGATGAAGCACTCAAAAAAGTCCAGGCGCCGGCCCGTCCCATGCCGGGACAGGCACCCGCGCAGCTGATGCAGACACAGCAGCTGCCGCCCCTTCGTCCCAAAATGCCGGGAACGAAGGAGGTTGTCACGCCGGAACCGCCGCGTCCCGCGGAAGTCACCGCGCCTTTGCCGAAGGAAATCCCGCTCCTGCCGGAGGAATCACCCCTCTCCGACAGTGCGCCCGAAGCCGCCGCAGCCCCCGTTGTACAGACGACGGCGGCGCCCACGGAAAAAGCTTCGGACATCCTTGCGCGCAGCATCGAAACAACACCCGTCGTGTTGCAAACGCCCGCGCAGGCGGAGCAAATCCCCGTACAGCCTGACGCCGCGCTGCCACAGCCAAGCCCCGCCGCGAAAAAGAAGTCCGGTAAGACAAAGGCGGAAAAGGCCGGCACGCCCCGGCGGCGCAGGGACAAAAAAAGAAAAAAACAGCAGGAACAGCCGCCGGAGGAAAACACCGTCATCACGGATCTTCAGAATGAGATTCCCGTGCGTGAGGGTCGCAGCACCACGCGGCCGGAGGCTTATCGCGAAGAGCGGGAAAAGCGCAGAAAAAAAGAAGAGCGCCTGACCTTTATCATCGCGGCCTGCGTCATCCTCTTTCTCGTCGCCGGCTTCTTCCTTCTGCGCATTTATCTGAACTACCGGCGCAGTGCGGACGAATACGCGGAGCTCAGCGAAACCTATGTGTCCATGCCGCATACAGACACCGAAGCGGAAGCGGAAGAAGCGACAGCGTCCGCTGATGACTATCCGCAGCTGCAGATCGACTTCCCCTCGCTCTTTGCCCTCAACGAGGACCTCGTCGCCTGGATCTATGTACCGGGCTGCGGTATCTCGTATCCGGTTGTGCGCGGGGAGGACAATGAGTATTATCTCAGCCACACCTTCCTGGGCAGCGATTCCTCTTCCGGCGCCATCTTCATGGACGCGCAGGACGCCGCGGGCTTCATTGACTTTAACACCTTCCTCTACGGCCATAACCTGAAGGACGGCACCATGTTCACGGCGCTGTCCAACTACCGCACAAATCCGGATCTCATTCGTGAGTACCCGTACTTTTACATTTACCGCAGCAACGGCAGCGTCCGGAAATACCGCATCTGTGCCTTCTATAACGACGAGGGCTATTCGGATTCCTATTTCCGCGTGACCACGCCCGAAGACAAGGCGGCCTATGTCGCCATGATCAACACCAAATCCGTGATGACACAGGGACTGCCGCTGGGCGAGGGAGAGCATGAGGTCACGTCGGATGACCTTCTGGTGACGCTCTCCACCTGCCAGGACTCCGTCCGCAGCGGCCGGCGGTTCCTCGTCCACGGTTACCTTGTCGAAACGTATCTGGAGAACAGCCGTTGAGGATATGGATGCAACCACAGGCGCACACAAAGGGAGGTCTGACATGAAATCAATCGAAGTACGTTATCTGGAACGTCTCTCGGAGCTTTACCCTACCATCGCCGCCGCGGCGGAGGAAGTGATTAACCTCGAAGCCATCAACAACCTGCCGAAGGGTACGGAGCACTTTATGACGGACATCCACGGGGAGCACGAGGCCTTCTCGCATATCCTGCGCAACGGCTCCGGCATGGTGCGGCACAAGATCGACGATGTCTTTGGCGCGACGCTCGGCAAGGAAGACAAGCAGACGCTCGCGACGCTCATT
This sequence comes from Lachnospiraceae bacterium, assembly GCA_017551665.1. Taxonomy (GTDB): domain Bacteria; phylum Bacillota; class Clostridia; order Lachnospirales; family Lachnospiraceae; genus Butyrivibrio. The sequence goes on along the minus strand of JAFZLB010000029.1, from coordinate 21,690 downwards.
TATTATCCCGTCGAAAAAATGCGCCTGCTGCTGCGCGGCGAAAAGAATCCGGACGACTGGTACAAGGTAACGCTCTACCGCCTGATCGCGGTGGCCAGAGGCGCCTCGGAAAAGTACACGCGCTCCAAGGTGCGCAAGGCGCTGCCGCCGGACTTCGATTACATTCTCGAAGAGCTGCTGACGGAAAAAGAAAATCTGGACGCCAAGGAATCCTACTACGAATCCATTTTGGACACAATCATCCGCATCGGGCGCGCGAAGGAATTCATCATCGCGCTCTGCGAGCTGATCCAGCGCCTCGTCATTGATCACCTGCACATCGTCGGCGATATCTTCGACAGAGGCCCCGGCCCGCACATCATCATGGACATGCTCTCGGAGTATCACTCCCTGGACATCCAGTGGGGCAACCACGACGTGCTCTGGATGGGCGCCGCCGCGGGGGAGCTCTGCTGTATCTGCAACGTCATCCGCATCTGCGCCCGCTACGGCAACCTGGACATCCTGGAGGACGGCTACGGCATCAACCTGCTGCCCCTGGCCTCTTACGCGATGGAGCATTACGAGGACGATCCCTGCGACTGCTTCAAGCTCAAGGGCGGGCACTCCGAGGATTCCCGCGAAATGCGGATCAACCTGAAAATCCACAAGGCCGTTTCCATCCTGCAGTTCAAGGCCGAGGGACAGATGATTCTGCGTCATCCGGAATTTCATCTGGAGGACCGCAATCTTCTGGACAAGATCGATTACAAAAAAGGCACGATCAAAATCGGCCGGAAGAATTACAAGATGCTGGACACGCACTTCCCGACGGTCAGCCGCAAGGACCCTTACGCCTTCACGGCACAGGAAGCCGATCTCATGGAGCGTCTGCGGCAGGCCTTCCGCGGCAGCGAAAAAATGCGGACGCACACGAACGTGCTGCTCTCCAAGGGCGGACTGTACAAGGTGTTCAACAACAACCTGCTCTACCACGGCTGCATCCCCATCAACGAGGACGGCACGCTGCGTGAGGTTGAGCTCTTCGGCAAAAAGTACAAGGGACGCGCGCTCTATGACACGCTGGAGCACCACATCCGCCGCGGCTTTGTCGCCATTGATCCGGCGGAGAAGGAACGCGGACAGGCCATGATGTGGTGGATCTGGCTGCACAGAAACAGCCCGCTCTTCGGCAAGGAAAAGATGGCCACCTTCGAACGCTATTTCCTTGTGGAAAAGGAAACGCATGCGGAGGGGAAGAATCCGTATTACACCTTATGCGAGGACGAAAAGACCGTGGACATGATCTTAAAGGAATTCGGTCTCGGCAATGTAAAGGACGCGCACATCGTGAACGGCCATGTGCCGGTCAAGGTCAAGAGCGGCGAGAGTCCGATCAAATCGGGCGGCAAGCTCTTCATCATCGACGGCGGCTTCTCCCGCGCATACCAGAAGGAAACAGGCATCGCGGGCTATACATTGATCTACAACTCCTACGGCCTCATTCTTGCGGCGCATGAGCCCTTTGAGTCCATGGAAGCGGCGATCCGGGCGGAGTCCGACATTCACTCCGACCAGAAGGTCGTCGCCCGTGTCACGGCAAGAAAACGCGTCGGCGACACGGACGCGGGCAAAGAAATGCGGGAGCGCATCAAGGACCTGGAGTCCCTGATCGCGGCCTACCGCAACGGACGCATCGCGGAACGGACGTCTTAAGCCTTTCCGAGATCCGCGGGTCCGAAGCCGTCCGGGAGGAGTTCCTTCAGCGTCTGCACGCGGTATTCCTCTTTGCTTTTCGCGCTGATGACCTGAAAGCGCTCCGGATCGCAGAACTCCATCATCACCTGGCGGCAGACACCGCAGGGCGCGCAGATCGAAGTGATCTCTCCTTCCATGCCGCCCACGACGGCGATGGCGTCAAAGTCCTTCACGCCTTCGCTGACGGCCTTAAAAAAGGCTGTACGCTCAGCGCAATTGCAGGGCGTGTACGCGGCGTTTTCGATGTTGCAGCCGCCGTAGACCGTCCCGTCCTTCGCCAGCAGTGCCGCGCCCACCTTGAAATGAGAGTAGGGCGTGTACGAATACGCCAGCATGTCGAAGGCTTTGTCGATCAGTTCCAAGGTCTGTTCCTTTGTCAGTGACATGGTGTTTCCCTCCTTATAGCAACGGCGCAAACATGCGCAGCACCAACTGTCCGAACCGGAGTGACCGGCTTCGTCCGGTGGCATAGTGGATCGTGACTTCCTCGGAAGCCTCAAACATTTTCAAAAAATCCTGTCGGATCTCTTCGATCACATTCCCCTTGTAAAACAGACAGCCGTTCTCAAAATGCAGATACAGCCCCCGGAAATCCAGATTGATCGTGCCGCAGGTGGCGACACAGTCATCGGAAACAAAGAGCTTTGCGTGATTGAAGCCCGGCGTGTATTCAAAGATCCGCACCCCGTTGCGCGTCAGGCCGTGGTAATACGAGCGCGTGACGGAGTACACGGTTTTTTTGTCCGGCGTCCCCGGCGTCACAATGCGCACATCCACGCCGCGCTTGGCCGCGACGGACAGGGTGCGTGACATTTCGTCCGTAAGAATCAGGTAGGGCGAGGAAATATAGACATATTCCTTTGCCCGCTCAATGATGCTGATATAAATGTTTTCCGCCAGCGGTTCCCGCCGCATCGGCGATTCCGCGTAGGGCTGCACAAAGCTGTCCTGCAGCAGCACGGCGGCGGAGTCCCTGGCCTCGTTGCGCTGCTGCCGCAGTCTGTCATCCAGCTGTCCGAACAAATCCGCGGCACCGTCCCCCGCGTGGATGTAGCGCAGGATGTCCTGCTCCGTATCGTTTTCCCCCTGCCCCTTCGTGATATTCCACATCTCCAGAAACATGGCGGTAAAGCTTCTGGCCGCGCCGCCCGTCAGCTTGACGCCGGCGTCCTTCCAGTAGCCGTAGGGATGCGTGACATTGAAATACTCGTTTGCGATGTTGTAGCCGCCGGTAAAGGCAATGCGCCCGTCAATGACGGTGATCTTCCGGTGATCCCTGTGGTTCATAAACAGATGCGCCGCGCGATTCGCGGGATTGAAGCGACGACAGTGAATCCCTCTCTCCCGCATCCGGTCGATGAAGTCCGAGGTGATGAAGGGCATGCTGCCGACATCGTCATAGAGAATCCGCACCTCCACGCCCTGCTTCACTCGTTCCGCCAAGGCTTCTTCCAGCTGCCAGAAGGACTCCGCGTATTCAAAGGCATGGTATTCCAGAAACACATACTGCTTTGCCCCGGCGATCTCCGCAAGCTGCGCCTGCAGCGCCTTCTCGCCGCTGTCATGGTATTCGACGGTCGTATCGCGGTACAGCGGGAAGCCGCCGCTGTGTTGAATATAAGATGCGATATTGGAGACGGAGCGGTCCTGTTTGCGAAGCGCCTCCAGTGCCTCGGCATCCGGCGTCAGATGCCGGAACACCGCTTCGTCCATCTCCGCGAAACGCTTGCGCATCCTGCGTGTCGCCCAGGACCAGTCGTTCATCAGATACAGCGTCACGCCCATCACGGGGAAGCCCATGATGAGAATGATCCAGGTCATCTTCAGCGCGCTTGTCTTGTACTGCGAGAAAATACCGAGCACCAGAAACAGCGCCGCCACGCGCAGTCCCATGGCAAACCACTCCGCGCGGTTGCTGAACACCCAGGTGATGCCGATTAAGAAAAACACCTCCAGTAAAAAAGAGAGCCATACGAAGATGAAACGTCTGACGCCGTTCCGGTTCGCGGTTCTCTTTTCTACTGTCGGTTTGTTCTTACTGTTCATGGCCCGGTATTCCGGTGTGCCCTCAGGCGAGATACTTCTTCAGCGCCTCAGCCTTGTCCGTCTTTTCCCAGGGAAGATCCAGATCATCCCGTCCGAAGTGACCGTAGGCCGCCGTCTGTTTGTAAATCGGCCTGCGCAGATCGAGCATTTTGATGATGCCCGCCGGGCGCATGTCAAAGTTTTCTCTCACGGCCTTTTCGATCACGTCCTCTCCCACCTTGCCGGTGCCGAAGGTTTCCACGTGAATGGATGTGGGCTGTGCCACGCCGATGGCGTAGGACAGCTGAATCTGGACGCGGTCCGCAAGCCCCGCCGCCACAATGTTCTTCGCGGCGTATCGCGCGGCATAAGCGGCGGAACGGTCCACCTTCGTGCAGTCCTTGCCGGAGAAGGCACCGCCGCCGTGCGCGGCGGAACCGCCGTAGGTGTCCACAATGATCTTGCGTCCCGTCAGACCGGCATCCCCCTGCGGGCCGCCGATGACAAAGCGGCCGGTGGGGTTAATGTAAATCTTCGTGTTCTCATCCACCATCTTCGCATCCACCACCGCGTCGATGACCTCTCTGCGGATGTCTTCGTGAATCTGCTCCTGCGTCACCTTCTCGTCATGCTGGGAAGAAATGACAATCGCTTCCAGACGGACGGGCTTGTGGTTCTCGTCATATTCCACGGAAACCTGGCTCTTGCCGTCCGGGCGTAAATAGTCCAGCGTGCCGTTTTTGCGCACCTCTGTCAGCCGTTTCGTCAGCTTGTGCGCGAGCGAGATCGCGTAGGGCATATACTCCGGCGTCTCGTTCGAGGCGTAGCCGAACATCATGCCCTGGTCCCCCGCGCCGATGGCCTCGAGCTGTTCGTCCGTCATCTTTTGCTCGCGGGCTTCCAGCGCCTTGTCCACGCCCATGGCGATGTCCGGCGACTGCTCGTCGATGGCGACCAGCACCGCACAGGTATTTGCGTCAAAGCCCTTCGCGGAATTGTCATAGCCGATCTCGCGGATCGTGTCGCGGACGACGCCGGAGAAATCAATGAAGGCATTTGTCGTGATTTCGCCCGTGATGAGCACAAAGCCCGTGCAGGCCGCCGTCTCACAGGCGACACGGCTCATGGGATCGTCCTTCATGCAGGCGTCCAGGACCGCGTCGGAAATCGCGTCGCAGATCTTGTCCGGATGTCCTTCGGTTACGGACTCGGATGTGAAAATGTAATGGCTCATTTATGAAGCTCCTTTCCAGTGTTTCCGGAACTGTTTATACCAGTGCTACCGTGTCCCTGGCGATGGCCAGCTCTTCGTTTGTCGGCACGACGTAGACCTTCACCTTGGAATCCGCCGTGGAAATCTGCATTTCCTCACCGCGCTTGCCGTTCGCCTCTTCATCCAGCGTGATGCCGAGGTAACCGATGCGCTCCATGATGAGACTGCGCACGAAGCAGGAGTTCTCACCCACGCCCGCCGTGAAGCAGATCACGTCCACGCCGTCCATGGCCGCGGCATAGGCGCCGATGTATTTCACCACGCGGTAGACGAAGCCTTCGATCGCGCGGCGGCCGCCGGCGTTGTTTTCCTGATAGCCCTTCTCCAGATCACGGAAATCGGAGCCGAGGCCGGCGGAAAGACCGAGCACGCCGGACTTCTTGTTCAGCACGTTCACCATATCGGAAACGGACATGTTTTCCTTCTTGCAGATGAATTCCACGATGGAAGGATCCATGTCGCCGCTTCTCGTGCCCATGATGAGACCTTCCAGCGGGGTGAGACCCATGGAGGTGTCCACACACTTGCCGTTCTTGACGGCGGAGACGGATGCGCCGTTGCCTAAGTGGCAGACGATCGTTTTTAAGTCTTCCGGCTTTTTGCCGAGAATCTCCGCGACGCGGTTCGACACATAGGCATGCGAGGTGCCGTGGAAGCCGTAACGGCGCACGCGGTATTTTTCGTAATACTCATAAGGAAGCGCATACATATACGCTTCTTCCGGCATGGTCTGGTGGAAGGCCGTGTCAAAGACCGCGACCATCGGCACGCCCGGCATCAGCGCCTCGCAGGCGTTCACGCCGATGAGGTTCGCCGGATTGTGCAGCGGTGCCAGATCGGAGACCTCTTCGATCGCCTTTTTCACTTCCTCGTCAATGACGACGGATTTCGTGAACTTCTCGCCGCCGTGGACGATGCGGTGTCCCACCGCGCCGATCTCCGACAGTTCCTTCACGACGCCGGTCTTCTCGTCCGTCAGATAACCGATGACGAGCTCGATCGCCTTCTTGTGGTCCGGCATCTCGATCTGCTGTTCCTGTTTTTCGCCGCCCTCGGGCGCGTAGGAAATGATGCCGCCGTCGATGCCGATGCGCTCGCAAAGACCCTTCGCGATGACGGCCTCCGTGTCGGAATCAATCAGCTGATACTTCAGTGATGACGAGCCGCAGTTGATAACCAGTACTTTCATAAGCCATACCCCTTTCCGTCTTTTTAACGTTTGCTGATCCGAATGCCTTGCGGCATTACAACCTTTCCAGTATACCACAAAAACGCGCGGGAAAGAACTGCTTCTTTATCTGTCATCGAGGCAGTCGGTCACCAGCGTAAAGTGAATGCCGTCGGTCGAGACATAGAGGCGTTTTCCCTCCGTCGTCTGCGTCTTCACACAGAGCTTCCTGCTGCCGTACATCTCATACACCTTCCCTTCCACACCCGTTTCCCGGATCTCTCCCTGATTGTCGACGCTGTACAATACGCCATTCTGCAGAAACACCATCGCATCCCCAGCCATGGTATACTCCGCCGCATAGACTTCGTCGCCGCCATACATGATGCGATCGACAGGGCCGTCCGGTGTCAGCTCCGTCACCTCGCCGTCCGCGTCCAGGAGAAGCAGTTTCCCCTCCTCCGTCACCAGAAAGGCCGTGCCGTCCTCCCTCGAAAAGGCCCAGGTATCGATCGGATACCCCCGAAGCAAAAGCTCCGGTTCCGCATCCGCATCCGACAGGTCCTGCACATACAGTTCGTTTTTACCGGTGATGTAATACACCGTGTCGTCCGGGTACACACGGCATGACGCAGCCTCCGGAATCACCGTTTGCACTTCTCCGTCCGTCAGGCGCTTCATCCCGTTGAGGCGTCCCCCCGGATAGAAGAGCTCACCCTCAAAGCTGTCCGTGCTTTCAAAATAGACGGACACCATGCCGCACCAGTCGTAATCGAAAGAAGCACCGAATCTCCGGAGCGGTCTGACGCTGTACGGATCCGCAATCACAATGATCTCCTCGCCGTTTCGCAGCAGACAGGTCTGATTTTTTTGCGCATCAAAATATACGACTTCGTTGCGGCCCGCGTTAAAATACAGGTAATCTGTCGGATCCCGCTTGACTTCTCCGATTTCCCGGTGCACGCCGTCCTTTATGACATTCAGTGTATGCACCATTTCACTGTCGACCCGCTCCGTCGTCACAAAATGCATCAGCGAGCCGTCATCCGTCACCGCAAGCGGCGATATGGTCTGCCCGGTGGAAAACAGTTCCGGACTTTCCTCTTCCCCCGAAAAGAGACGCAGAATCCATTCCTTCTCCGCCCCGTGGGCATCCTTCTGATACACCTCCGAAAACAATACATGGTCCCCGTTGGGGGAAATGGCGGCATAATCCGTAAAATTCTCCGACAGATGCTTGCGCACCATACCGCGCTGTACATAGAGGTTACCGCCGTCATAATGGGACGTCATGGTATCACGCCAGGCAACGGTACTGCCGTCGGCACTGAGATAAGTTTCGTGTGCGGCGCGGACGATCCGCTCCACCGTATCCTCCCGCACCAGATAGACCGTTCCGGCCACGAGACAGGCCGTGACACCGCGGTCAAGCGAGTATCTGATGTTGCTTGTGAGCTGGTAGTTGACATCAAACCACAGGGGATCGGCATGCATTCGCACAAAAACCGTCCGGCCGTCTTTCGTGAAAAACATGGAGCCGTCGTCGGCAAAGGGCAGATAGCCGTCCTCCACGACAAAGGCTCCCCTCTGCCCCCAGGGCCCGTCTGTGAACCCTGTCTCTATGATCGTCGCGCTGTCGCCGTCCGACAGAAGCTGCCGCCATTCTTCACCGTCCGTACTGCACAACAGCCGGTGCGTACCGCTTTTGGACAGCGTCAGATACAGGACACCGTCTTGCATGCTGATGCTGCCGGGACGTCCCCCGGTTTCCACCTCACGCCCCTTGTCACTGCCCGTCGCAAGCGCCATGACGCGGTCCGACCTGTCCGCGTAATACAGCGTCGCCGTCGCCTCATCAAACGCAAAGGGCGAAGCCAGGTCCTTTGCCAGACTGCCCGCCGGCAGAATCTCCCTCGGTGCGGCGGAACCCTCGATCAGATAAACGCTTCCGTCCCCGAGGGAAAAAAGAATGCGTTCGCCGTCTTCGGATACCGTGAACCGCTCCGCCTGAAAGCTCGCCAGCAGCTCGCTTTTCGCGTCCCGCAGGGAAAGGTCCCTGCGATACAGTCCTTTGTCCTCCGTGTACACCAGCTGTCTGCCGTTCCCGGACAGCACCGCCGCGTGTGTCCCTGCCGGTGTGAGCAGCGCCCCGTCGCCGACACGGTACACGCTGCCGTCCGCCGTGTCACGCAGCAGCGCGCCACGCAAATCCAGGACGCCCGTCACGGGACCCGTCCCGGAGCGGAAGGGCGAAACGGCCTTCGCGCCAACGACGCCCTGCGGCATCAGCAAACATTCCCCGGAAAAGGGCATGCTGATTCCGGTCACGCTGTCCTCCTTCCCCTCCAGCAGGTGCAGCCCGTCCTCCGCGTCATACAGGATCTGCGTCAGATCCGCGTTGAACAGCAGGGCATCCTTCGTCAGTGCCGCGGAGGCCATGCGCTCCGTCCGCGTTTCGCCTTCAAAAAAGATCAGCGCGGGTTCCGTCGCTCCCTTCGCGGTGCGCAGGTAATATCCGCTCTCTCCTTCCGTTCCCGCGGCCAAAAGCTGCACATCGCAGTCCGCGTCCTCTTCGAACAGAAGCCGTTCCTCTCCCTCCGTTGTCGTGACCGTCACGCGATTGGCACCGTCCTGCCAGACCACGGCCTTGCCGTCCGTACTGAGGGCAAAATCCTTCACGTCCTCCGCAATCCGCCTGACGTTCTTTCCATCCGCAAGGTACAGCTGCGTCTTTGCGGCGCTTCCGAGGCGCGGGTCACCCTCCGTCAGCAGAGCGATCGTCGTCTGCCCCGGCGCATAGGCCGCGTCCGTCAGTACGTCATCCACGCGCAGCACGCTGCCGTCCGGGTGAATGATGAAAAAGCGCTCCTCCTCCCGGTACAACAGCGGCGCGTTGTCGGCAAACACATAGTTTTCATCGCTCAGATCCGCGTCGCTTTCGCCCGGTTCCGTCTGCGCGACTTCTTTACCGCAGGACAACAGTATGCAGCCCAGCGTCAGTGCCGCCATCAAGCGTATGCGTCCGTTTCTCTTCTTCATCCTTCTTACCTCTTATCCACAGTCCAAATATTCATAACGCGATCCCCGTCATCGTAGCAGAACAGCTGCTCAAAGAGGCCGTCCTCCTGAAAGGCGTAGAGACAGATATGATCGGCGGACTGCAGCATCTCAACGGAGAGGGTCCTGTTCAACTTCTCTCCGTCAAAGATCTCGCCCGTTTTTCCGGCGTCGGAACGCCACAGATATCCGTCCTTCACATAGTACACGATATTGCGTCCGGTGTCATAGACCATGCTCTGCGCATAATCGCTTTCTCCGTTTACCGTCTGTTCCGTAAGCGCGCCGTCTTCGTTCAGGCAGATCAGATACGCGTTCCGTTTTCGGTAATACAGCGTCCCCTCCTTCGTCACATAGACGAGGGTGCCGCTCTTCGGCGCATAGCTCCAGACGGAGAAGGCGCCTTCCGCCAGCTGCTCAGGCTCCTTTCCCGCGGCGTCCGCATCGATCCGGTAAATGCCGGTTTCGTCGTCGCTGTACAGGAGCGTATGCCCGTCCGGGCAAAGCAGGACGCTGTCCGCGTGTTCCGCGACCGTTTCGAGGACGGGCGCTTCGTCCCCGCCCAGGCGGAATACCGCGGCGTCCTTCTCTCCGATCCGGAAAAATGCTCCGCGCAGCGTCGTGACGCCCGGCGCATGCACCACGGCGGCAGAGGCCTCGCGCGACGTGCAGCCCGTTTCCGCCGACAACAGCATCGTGAGCGCCGCATTGTCCGCGGCGGCACTGCCGGCGGTCTGCGCCCCAGCGTCCGCTTCATAGCAGATCAGGTGCTCCGTGTCCGCGTCATAGAACAACAGCTCCGTTCCGTAGGCGTTGAAATACAGATCGGAATTTGCCGCGTCAAGCCTGCCGAGGCGAAGCGGCGTTTCGCCGTCCGACACATACAGCTGCGCTTCCTCGTCCACGGTTTTGACATAATACAGCCACGCGCCCTCATCCGCGGCAAAGAGCGGGCAGATCCCGTTCTTTCCTTCCGAGGCCACGCTGTCGATCACGGCCGGCGTGCCGTCCCTGTCGCAGATCAGCACCTGCTCCGTGTCGGCATCCTTTGTATACAGCAGGGTGTCTCCGTTGGGAGACAGCGCCGCTTCCGTCACCGCCTCTTTCGTCACCAGGAATTCTTTCCCTTCCCGCCAAAGGAGAAGCTCCCGCGGATTGTCTTTCGCGTCTTCCGCGTAAATACCGCCGGTGGCATAGGCAAGGGTCGTGCCGTCCGCGCTGATCAGAACCTCCCGCACATCCGTCGCGATCTGTTCCGCTTCGCCGTCCTTCATCAGATACAGCAGACCCGTCTCCGTGAGCAGCGCGTGCACCGTGCCGTCCGTGGACTGTGCGCTCTGCCCGAGTTCCTCGTCCCACACCACGCTCTCGCTCCCGGCGGTGGAAAGACGCACGATGCCGATGAGCGTATCCAGGAACACCGTCTCTTCTTTTTTCTGCAGAGACGTGCCGTTGATCACGAAGGACACGTGCTTTCCTCTCTCCGCTTTCTCCGTATTCGGCGTTTCTTCGCGCCGGGCGAATTCCGTAAAGCTTTCTCCGTCCTCGCTGTAATGAAAATACGCCGTTTCGCCCGACTGTGTCAGAAGGCAAAGATATACCGTGTCGCTGCCCAGATCCGTCAGACTTCTTGTGTTTTCAAACACGAGCTGTTTTTCCTTCCCGGCATCCTCCGGGAAATATGCGTAGAGTGCGCTGTCCTCCATGTAGTACAGCGCCTGCGCTTTTTCAAACCAGGTAAAGCTCGCGAACCCCGTATCCTCCGGCTGTTGCAGGTTTTCGCTGATCTGCACGATGCCGTCTTTGGGGGTGAACCCGTAGAGTCTTTTCCGCGTGTCGTCGGTAAAGAATACCATAGAGGCATCCCGCGACATGTCATAGCTTCCGACATCCTGCGCGATTCTCTCGGCGCTCGGTTTCGTTTTCAAAAATTCCTTGCGGTAGAGCGCGCCGTCCCTTTGAAACAGCAGCGTATAACCGTCCGCGGACACGCGCGCGTTCTGTGTGTCCTCCTCGGTCACCAGCGGCTGATAGGCCGCGTCAAATTGGCAGATCGTGCCTTCCTTCGTATCCTCCAGCAGCACGTCACGCAGATCCTCCATCGTGAGACGGATCTTGTTTCCGCTCAGGGAAACGCGCCCCTCGTTTGCCGTCAGCAAGGTGAGCGCATCCGTTGTGACGTACCATGTGCCCAGGACTTCTCCCCCGACACAGTACTGCATCTTTTCGCCGTCATAGAAGAGCATCTCCTTGCCGTCGCGGTTGAAGACCGTCTGAATCTTCGCATCCGCCGCGTTCGCAAGGCTCGTTTCATTTTCCCCGGACACATACTGCAGCATCCCGTTGGTTCCGCTTTTGCTCTCCTGCACATAGCAAATCGACCCGCCGTCATCGGAGATCATCAGCGGACGGTAGGCGGTCCTCCCCTCCGCGATCTGTGTGCTTTCGCCGGTGGCCGTGTCACAGGCATACAGCACATGCCGTTCCTTGCCGTCCTGTCGGTCCATGGCATCATACAGAATCCGGCTTCCCCCCGCGGAAAAAACAGCGGTGCCGGTCGTACGCTTCGTCAGCATCGTATCTGTGCCGTTCTTCCAAAGATGCAGCTCCGGGTTTCCGGTCTGCTCGTTTTTCCCGGGGTACGCCATATACCACAGGGCACTGCCGTCGGGGCTGACGCACACGTCCATGGCGCGCTCCGCGATTTGTCTCGCCTCGTTCTCCCGGACCAGATACAGCGCGCTGTCTTTGCCGCTCTCATGGATGATCACCGCCATCGTCTGATGCGTGTCGTCATAGGCACAGACCGGTGCGGTAAGGCTGTCCGGCAGGGGCAGCGTGCTGCCGTCCGGCAGAAGCAGCTCGTTCTTCACGTCCCCGCGCAGCAGGATATAATCCGTCTCCGGGAAAACCCCGCTCGTGGAGATCGGTTTTTGCTGCGGCCATGTGGCAGCGAAGACGAGATAAATCAATATGCCGATGCCCGCCGCCGCGGCAATGAGGATGATGACGATCAGCCGCCGGCTGCCGCTGTCTCCTTTGTGTTCCGTTGTTCTGAATTCATTCACGCTCCGTCACCTCTTCCGTCAGTTGTGGATGGCTTCCACCAGCGCGGGCAGGAACTGTTTTTTGCGGGAAATGACGCCCGGCAGCACCGTGCAGGGGACATCTTCCTCCGCCGCACTTCCTCCGGTACCGGTTCCGCCCAGCGGGCGCTCTTCCGCGTCCGGGAAGGCTTCCGCCAGCAGCGCCGCGGCCTTGTCGCCGACGGAAATCACCATGGAGGTCTCCGTCATAATATTCGTCAGGCAGAAGAACACCATGTCCAGGCGTTCCGCCTTCAGCGCCTCTCCCATGGCACCGTGCAGGCGCTGACCGATCTCCGCCAGTTCTTCCTCCGACATGGAAGAAATCTGTCCGACGCCGAAGTCAATGCCGCCGACGCTGAACTTTTTGAAATCCTGTTCCAAAATGTCCTCCGGGGATTTGCCCGTGAGGTCGCTCCCCGCGCGGAACATCCGGCGGGCGTAGTCTTCCACGTCCACGCCGCAGATACGCGCCAGATCCTCCGCCGCTCTTTTGTCGAGCGGGGTGCAGGTGGGCGAGCGGTACATGAGCGTGTCGGAAAGAATGGCCGAAAGCAACAGCGCCGCCGTCGTTTTGTCGATGATGATGTCCTGTTCGTGGTACATCTGGTAAACGATGGTCGAAGTGGAACCCAGGGGCTGCCCGCGGAAAAAGACGGGGCCCACGGTCTCCACGGTGGCGACGCGGTGATGATCAATGATCTCTAAAATCTCCGCGCTTTCCGCGCCGTCCACGGCCTGGGCACGCTCGTTGTGATCCATGAGGATGAGCTTTTTGCGGTTGGCACCGAGGAAATTCCGGCGGGAAATCATGCCGATATAGCTGCCGTCCTCATCGACGATGGGGAAGTAGCGGAAGCGTTTCTGCGCCATGATTTCCTGGATGTCGTCGATGAAATCGTCCTGGCCGAAGGTGATGAGGTTTTCGGACTTCATAAAGTAACGCACGGGCACGCTCTGGTTGATGAGCCTGGCCGTGGTGAAGGTATCGTGCTTTGTTTTAAGGATGGCGCAGCCGTGCTCTGCGGCCATCCGGAGGATGGTCTGCGCCACCTCCGCGCCGCCGCAGACAATGAGCATCTGCACGTCCAGTTCAATGGCGCAAAGCTGTGCCTCATAACGGTTGCCGACGATGACCACATCGTCCTTCGTGATCAGATGCTCCATCATGTCCGGGGACGCCGCGCCGATCATGACCTTGCCCTGCGTCACGCTGCCCTCCGGGTCTCCGGTCACCAGCTCCGCGTCCAGCGTGTCAATGATGTTTTTGTAGCTGGTCTGGGCCTTCGAGAGGAAGTCGTTGTCGTAGATGTCCATGTAGGAACGCACGATGTCGCCCGTGGTGATCAGGCCCTTCAGCTTTCCGTTCCGCGTGATGCAAAGACTCACGACATCCGCTTCTTCCATCAGCTGCCAGGCGCGCTTCATGGACAGATCCCCGGAAATGCCTTCAATCCGGCGGATCTCGATGTCCCGCACCTGTGTGCGCACGTCCGTCAGCAGCGGCGGCTCCGGCACGCCCCATTCTTTCAGAACAAAGCGGGTTTCCTCGTTCAGCTCTCCCGCGCGGAAGGCCGTGTAGGTCTCTTCCTCCGAGGTGATATTTTTCAGGTTCGCGTAAGCGATCGCGGAACAGACCGCGTCCGTGTCCGGATGCTTGTGGCCGATCACGCAGACCGGCAGCTTGCGGGATTCTTCCTTTTTCATATAATTTCGACTCCTGTATTGCCTTTTTCCTGTTTCAATACTATACTTGTGTGGCGGTGCAGACAGGAAACAGTATAGCATACACCGGAGCGTTAAGAAAGCGGGAAGGCCCATGAAAACAGCAGCGGTCATTGCGGAATTCAATCCATTTCATAACGGACATACGGCGCTGCTGCGCAAAACAAGGGACCGCACGGGGGCGGACTATCTTGTCGTCGTCATGAGCGGCGATTTTGTGCAGCGCGGAGAACCCGCCGTCATGGAAAAATACACGCGTGCGCGCGTCGCGCTGATGAACGGCGCGGACCTCGTGCTGGAGCTGCCCCATTATTACAGCCTCGGCAGCGCGGAGTATTTCGCCAAGGGCGCCGTCTCGCTCTTGAACCGCCTGGGCTGCATCGACGCCCTGGTCTTCGGCTCGGAATGCGGTGACCTTGCGCCTTTGGAGAAGCTGGCGCAGATTCTGGCGGAGGAACCGCCGGCCTTTCAGGTGCATCTGCAGGAGTATCTGAAGGAAGGCGACGATTTCCCGACCGCCCGCACCAAGGCGCTGGCCTTCTGCCTGACAGAGGAGGAAAAGCCTCTGGCGGCGCTTCTGACGCAGCCGAACAACCTCCTGGGCGTGGAATATTTGAAGCAGATGTTCCGCACCAAGTCCCGCTTCCATGCGGTGACCATGCGGCGCACCGCGGGTGTGAGCTCTTCGGTCATCCGGCAGTCGCTCCTGTCGCCGCATACGCGCATCCGCAAGGCCATGCTCCCGGAGACGAGCGCCATCCTGATCGCGGATTACGAGGCCAATTCCGGCTACCGTTTCGCGGATCCGGCCGTCCTCTTCCCCGCCCTGACGCATCTGCTGATGCTGGAGGACGCAAAGGGGGTGGCGGGCATCGCCGATGTGGGCGAAGAAATCGCGAACCGGCTGTACCGGATTTTGCCCGAGGCGCATAATCTTTCCTCCCTGACGAGCCTGCTCCATACAAAGGAGCTCACCGAGGCCAGAGTCCGCCGGGCACTGCTGCATATCCTTCTGCACATCCCGCAGAAGCAATATGACGCCTGTGTCAAAAAACCCGCCATGTACGCACGGGTGCTGGGTTTCAGGAAAAATGCCTCCGCCGTGATGAACCATATCAAGGCCGCCGGAAAAATTCCGCTGATCACGAAACTCGCCCAGTCAACGACCCTTTTGAAGGACGATCCCCATGCCCTGAGACTCCTTTCGGAGGACGTCCGGGCCTCCCGGATCTACGACCGTTTTTATACCACCCCGGCCGCCTATCCGCTGAAGAGCGAATACGAAAAACCGGTGATCATCCTCTCATGAGAAGCCAAAGAGAGTGGTCTGCAAGCTATTTGTTATTAAGCGGTTCTTTAAAACATACCATCCGGCCTGAAAGTACGGACGATAAGCTTTATTTTGAGATTGAGACAAGCGGATAAGCATAGGGGCAGTTTCAATATTAAGACGACAGAATAGCATCGATAAAAGTATGCGCGCACGGATGCGCGATGCCACCAACCCGACTGTTCCGCGCTCTGCCACGGATGGCAGAGCAGGAGGGAAGTATGATACAATAAGCCTATGTCTTCCCGGTCCGTATTGAAAAAAAAACTGCTGGAAGCAGTCCGGAGCGTGCTGCCGATTACGATGATTGTGGCACTCTTAAGCTTCACGATCGCACCGCTGCCGACAGACCTGATGCTGTCCTTCGTGATCGGTACCGCCTTACTGATACTTGGGCTCGGTCTCTTTTCCTTCGGCTCCGAGGCCTCCGTCACGCGGATGGGAGCGCATATCGGCTCGAGGCTGACGCGGACACGCAGGGTGGCGGTGATCTTGCTGCTGAGCCTGACGCTTGGTGTGATCGTCACCGTTGCCGAGCCGGATTTACAGGTGCTGGCCGTCAACGTGCCGCATATTGATACAATGGTGCTGATCATTGCCGTATCGCTCGGTGTCGGATTTTTTCTGACGGTCAGCATGATACGGATTCTGTTGGGGATTTCCCTGCGGTGGCTTTTCCTGTTGTTTTACGCGGTCATATTCCTGTTGGCAGCGTATGCCGATCCGGAATACCTGAGCGTCGCGTTTGATTCCGGCGGCGTGACAACCGGCCCCATGACAGCGCCCTTTATCATTGCGCTGGGCGTCGGTGTGGCGGCCATCCGTTCCGACCGCCGCGCGGAAGAGGACAGCTTCGGTCTGGTGGGGCTTTGTTCGATCGGCCCGGTCCTCGCGGTGCTGGTGCTCGGCTTTTTTTACCGGGGAGAGGGCGGTGACATCGCCGCGGCCGCGGTAGAGACCTACGCGCATACGGTGGAACTCGGAAAAGACTATCTGATGGCAATCCCGCTGTATATGAAGGAAATTGCGGTGGCACTCGCGCCGGTCTGCCTGTTCTTTCTTCTGTTTCAGCTGATCGCATTGAAGCTGCGCAGCCGTCCGTTCCGCAGAATTCTGGCCGGTCTCGTTTACACCTATCTCGGCCTCGTGCTGTTCCTGACAGGCGTCAATGTCGGCTTTTCTTCCCTCGGTCTTTATCTCGGAAGGGAGCTTGCCGAAGGATGGACGAAGCATCTGATCCTGCCGCTGGTGATGCTGATGGGCTGGTTTATCGTCGCGGCGGAGCCGGCGGTGCATGTGCTGAACGCACAGGTGGAAGAAATCAGCGCGGGTGCGGTATCCAAGCGTTCCATGCACATCGCTTTGTCGACCGCCATTGCCGCAGCGATGGGACTGTCCGTCCTGCGGATTCTTTACGGCATTCCGATTCTGTATTTCGTGCTGCCGGGTTACGCATTGGCGCTGCTTTTGAGTTTTTTTGTGCCGGGGATGTTTACGGCGATTGCCTTTGACGCGGGCGGCGTGGCCTCGGGACCAATGACCGCGACCTTTATGCTGCCCTTTGCCATCGGCGTCTGCCGGGCAAGGGGCGGGAATCTGCTGACGGAAGCCTTCGGAATTGTCGCACTTGTCGCACTGATGCCGCTGATCTCGGTACAGATCATGGGGGCGGTCGCTGCGCTTCAATCCCGCCACAGGGAGCCGGTGGAAATTGTTCCCTCCGCCTACGCGGATACGGACGTGATAGAACTCTGGTGAGAAGCGATACCCGCACCGGCGAAGAAAGGATGATATGCAGCTGTACAACATCGTAACCGTCATAGACCGTGCGCGTGAAAAGTTTTTGCGCACGATCTGCAGGGAACTGGAGATTCCGATGACACTGACGGTCATGGGACGGGGCACCGCCACGCGCAAACAGCTTGATTTTTACGGGCTGGAGCCGACGGAGAAAGCCGTGGTGATGATCCTCAGTGATGCGGCCAAAAAAGACGCCCTTCTGCAATCGGCAAAAGAGCGCATGTTTATCGATGTGCCCGGCAACGGCGTGATGATGGCAATACCCTTAAAAAGCGTGGGAGGTGGAAGAACCTTGGCATTTTTGACAAACAATGAAACAACGGACAACGGCACACCTGAGCTGAATGCGTCTTATGAGTTGATCATGATTATCCTGAACCGCGGGTACACGGACGATGTGATGGACGCGGCAAGGGCCGCGGGTGCGGGCGGCGGCACGGTCCTGCACGCTAAGGGCACCGGCGCAAAGCTCGCGCAGAAGTTTCTCGGCGTCACGCTCGCGGAGGAGAAGGAAATCATTCTCATTGCCGCATCAAAGGAAGACCGCAGCGCCATCATGACGGCAGTTGCCCAAAACTGCGGTGTCGAAAGCAAGGCCGGCGCCATATCCTTTTCACTCCCGGTGTCGGAGATTGTGGGACTCCGGCGGATGTGATCACCGGATGAAATGCGTAAACACGCTTTTGACAGGCTCCGGCTTGAATCCGTGAACCATGTTCTGGTATCGTGAACGGATTTGACCGGATGCAGCGATGCGATAAGAGTCGAACGTATGATTAGAATATGATAAAATCGGCTGTTTTGATTCCATCAAAGCTGGTTTTTTGGTATAATATAAACGTTGAAGGAGCCTCTATGATTGATGTTTGGATTGATGAATTAACGCCATGCTTGAAGGACAACGATACCGGCGAGCTGGTTGATACCGAAGTCATCCGACTCCATCGTAAAAGCTTTCTCTCCAAATACAACCAGAAAAACCACTGGTTTGTGTCATGCGCGAAGCTGCATCAGAAAAATCGTTGGAATATGGCTATGGTGGCGTTGTAACCGGCTACGCCTCCAACATGGATCTTGTCAACCACTATTGTTCAGTATTTCATGCCGACCACCTGGCCATGCTTCATCCCTATCAGATCGCAATTTATGAGGATGAAGCGACAGAATTGAGGGACGTTTATGACTTTGAGTGGACAGACGAGGAAATTTAATACAAAACGCTATCAGGAACTTCTTGCCGATGTTCCGGATATCTCTGAAATGAAAAACGTCAACAAGATCAAAGTCGATCTTCGCGGCGTTCGTGAATATGCCCGCAAAAAAGGCATAGCTGTTGCTGATCTCTCTGATCAGGAAAAAAGGATGTTTATGTCTGCATAAACCATGAACGGATGGGCTTTTCCCGACCGTGTTCATGTTACCGCATGCCGGTTGAGTAATTCAACAGCTTTTATCTATCTCTTTTTCCTTGTCAGCTAAATATCCTTCTTACGCCTCCGTTCCATAGTTCAATCCGCGCACTTTCATGTTGTTTCATCTGCCCGGAGCGTTTCCTGAGCTGAGTCCGTTAATTCAGCCAGTTTATCCCTGTCCTCCCACATGAAAAAATCCGGCTTTGGGGTTTCCTGGGGAACCGGTCCATAGCCCTTGGGTTTATCCACCATCGGATATCCCACACCGCCCCGGGTTATCTTCAGCTGCCCCGCAAAGTATTGTTTTCCCGCCCTGTTGAAGCACCTTCCATAAACGGGGAAGTTTGGACCGTAGCCCCTGTTGATCTCATATGCACCTTCAAAGCGAAGCTGTCCGGACGGATAATACTCCCTGCCACAAACGAGGCCTTTTATGTCAAATATGCCCTCCTGGTAGATTTGACCGTCTTCAAAGAAAGTCGTGCCCACACCATAAGGCTTACCAAACATCGTGAATCCTTCGTAAAGCAGGACATTTTTTTTCCGAATCTGTTTCCATACTTTTTCCATCCTGTTATCTCCCTTCTTTTTTAAAAAATTGTATGCATGTCATGTTTCTCTTTTTACTGTTGCCTTTTATGCTGTTCTGCGTTGATGTTTGCGTTTGTGCGTGATTAGACAGTTTTTGACTTGCTATTCCAACGAAAATGATAACGCATAGTATAGCAAGCACAGTCAGCACGGGTACTATTGTCATCATTTTCTCTTCCGTTACATTCGGATCAATATCTTTGTTCATCTCAATCTCCTGTTTTGAACCATGCTTTTTCATTCTCTCTTCGCCCATTGTCAATCATTGTAATTCGCCGTTTGTGAAAGTGATAAGCATCACCTGTCTAAATTATCCGAAATTATGCGTCCGATAAAAATCCCAGCAAAAATAGGATTTTGATCGCTTAATCCTGACATTCTGATCATCTGACTAAAAAAGCGGCCTCCTGAAAGAGACCGCTTAACGACTCAATAAGTTTATACATATTCGATCTAAACTACACGAAATGTGATCATATCATCATTGTTGGCATCGGCAATATCGATTTCCTCTCCTCCTTTCAAATATGCTTGTATATGGTAAAACATCATACAATCATGTATTTCCGCCCTCATCTCACTGCGAAGACGTTCTTTGTTAAACTTTTCTAATAGCTTCCCACGTTTGATCCTAATAAAATCTCTGGTTTCTCCATACATAATATCTAATCGCATATACGCAAAATAAGTCTTAATACTAAATTCAAATCCATCCAAGCCATAAACAGCCGCGTCCCAAGAACGATGTACATCCAACATAAATACGCGCTTATTATCTATTGGTGACTCTTTCTCCCGATACTTAGGAGCCAAATACTCAAATTCCTGTGATTGAACCCATGTCAAGAACTTTTGTTTCTGTTGTTCTGACATTTCCCGGTCTATTATGTAATGTGCAATCGTCGCCGCATCATAATATAGTTCTATCATTCCATGTCTCCTTTCCGCATATTGCAAGCCCTACAAAGTATCTGAAGGTTTTCTGGAACGGTTTTCCCGCCTTTATTCATCGGCTTAATGTGATCAACATGAAACCGAATGCGGGATTTACTCCTAACCCTTCCGCAATGATTGCACACATAATAACCAGCCTTGTCTTTCGCCTTTTTAAACGTCAGATCCCTTAATCTCTTCTCCTCCTCAGGCAGATGTTTACCGATAGCATGAAGCGTCATGTCCTCTATATCTCTTTTCCCAAATGTGACATTCTTTTCTCCCGTTTGAAGGTCGGGATTCGATATTTTGATCTTCTCGATACTGAGTTGGCGTAAAAAAGCATCTTTATTGGGAAAGAAGATTCTACGCAGGTTTTCATCTGCCTGATTCCAAACCTCATCCACATACTCTTTTTCACGTCTCTGCCCCATATCCTCATCCCAGATTCTTTGCGCAATCGGCGTTACATCTATCTTATTTATGTCGATATCTTCGAATGAATGAAACTTTGGAACATCTCCATACTGTGCAAAGTATTGAAGAACATGCATGATGTCCCGCTGATCATAGGGGGGAATCATCTCACCTGTAAAATAGGTGTCGCGACACTGTTCTGCCAGCATTTCCAATTCGTCCGGAGATACAAAACCGTCCTCGTTAATATCCGCATCCTTGGCCAATTCAGGTAATTCACGCATCATTTTTTCATAGGCAGTTTTCGTGCTGTCATATACCATCACCTGGTATGAGAAGTCATTTCCTTGATCGGTCAAGCAGGTAAACGCATACATTCCGACTGGAATTCTCTTCACAAAGGGAATGCGTTCAAGATCGGAGGTGTCTACTGCATCATCCAGCAGCTTTGCAAACTCCTCAATCTTTGAAATGGCAATTAAGCGCATTTCATACATTACGCGATCCTTCGGATTCGCATCCATAAATTCATCATCGTTAACGACCAAGCTTTCCGGACTCACCCACGAAATATAATCATTCCATTGATCGATAAAGGATACTATATAAGCCTCTTTCGTTCCACCTGCCGCTTCACCTCTTAATGCGCGACCGACCATCTGCGTCATAAGAATAGTTGAAACAGTCGGCCTTGTCAGAAAGACAGTTTTTGTCTGCGGTAAATCAATTCCCTCCGTCAGTATGTTTACGTTTATGAGAACCTTTGTATCTCCTTTGCGATAGCTTTCAATTATTCTCTCGTTATCCTCGGCGCTTCTGTTAATGCCTGTAGCCATATCCCTAATACTAGACACGACAAAATCCGCCTTGATTCCAGCTTTATTAAACAAACCTGACAAGGCGATAGCGTTTGGAACATTTAATGCAAAGACAATGGTTTGACCATATTTCTTTTGTCCTTTTTTATATGTTTCAACTATGCGCTTGTTACGACCTACATTCTCCTGCAACTGTTCAACAATGCTTTTGGGCAATTGATCCATTTGCAATAATCGCTCTAGTTCCCTTTTTCCAATATTTCCACCAACACATTCATCGGTGTAGTAGCTTTCAAAGATGGGTCTCGAAAGTATCTG
>JAFZLB010000028.1 GCA_017551665.1 Lachnospiraceae bacterium | reverse complement strand
GGGAACGGAACGGGGAGGACATACACCATGGCTTTTTGTCAACAATGCGGCTCACAGCTTCCGGACGGCGCGCCCTTCTGCACGAACTGCGGCGCGGCACAGGGCAGCGCACCGGCGCAGGGGATGGCACCTGCAGCGGCCGGGAGCGGCGGCTCGAAGAAAGGTCTGATCATCGGCTTGTCCGTCGGCGGCGTCCTGCTCGCGGCGGGACTGGTGGTGCTGATTCTGTTTTTGGCGGGTGTTCTTGGTTCAAAAGATGAGCAACATGCGCTCATTGATCCGCCGCCGCCGGGCATGGAAGCAAAAATGCCCGAGGGGCTGGCGAATGAATACTTCTGTATTTTTATCGGCGGGGATTATGCCCCCCACCGGGAGGGATACAACATCGTATTTGAATTCGGCACCGACGGGCTCAACGGAAACGTGACAGGCGTCTACCGGGAGGGCTATCTCCATACGGATACCTACAGCGGAAGCTTTG
Organism: Lachnospiraceae bacterium; assembly: GCA_017551665.1. Lineage (GTDB taxonomy): Bacteria > Bacillota > Clostridia > Lachnospirales > Lachnospiraceae > Butyrivibrio. The sequence goes on along the minus strand of JAFZLB010000028.1, from coordinate 27,814 downwards.
ACTGGGAGGAAAGCGGCGAAGGCGAACTGACACTATATACCGACGACGGGGATGCGTGGCAGTGCTATTACCACGATAACGGAACGCTGGATCTCACGACGGATCAGGGTCTCTACACCTTCGCCACGGCGGATTCCGCGGACTACGCGCAGTATCTGGAAGATGCCACCACGGGCGGCACGGAACCGGAGGCACCCACGCAGGCGGAAATCTACGGGGAATGGGTGGCACCGAGCGGCGTCTATTTCGTCATCAAGGAAGACCTGAGCTACGAGTTTTTCGGCGAAGGCGGCGTTCCGCTCACCTACGGTACGCTGAATGGAACGCCCGGCGGTCCCGGTGTTCTGGCCTTCAACGCGAGCAACGACCGCGGCGGCGCGCCCATGATGATCGCCTTCCGTTACGGACCGGGGAATTATGTGGAAATGGTTTCCGACGACGGTACGATTTACAGCAAATCGCTCATGAACGGCGGCGGACCGGAGGATGAAGACCGCTCCGGCTTTGTGGTCAGCGACGCCGTGTTTTTGGGAGAGTTTAACAGCACGGATCCCGAATTTAACGCCTCAATCCTCATCAAAGAAGGCCCCGTGCATGCGGGCGGATACTATGTCTGGGTTTATCTGCAAAACAGCGAAAAGCCGGAGGGCGAGATCTTTGAGGGTTACGGCTATCCCGTCGCGGTTCCCGAGAGCGACGCCGGCTACGATCTGTACCTGGAAAATCTGTTTGGACCGGACGGCTTTTACATTGACGCTGTCGTCTCCGGGGGAGATCAAAGCACGCTCGAACTTTTCATCTCCTACGTGGAGCACCCGCTCTTCCAGGAATTTGAATTCGAAACCATCCCCGTGGACTGGCCGGAGCGCTAAGGCTCCGGCCGCCTTCGGGCGGCAGGCCGCGCTCAGCCGCGGCGAAACAAAGCGTTAAAAAGTACCGCTTTCCTCTTGACATTATTTCGGTATGCCGATATAGTTATTGCAACAGAGGAGACGGATGCTATGATGATCGATACCCTGCTGTCCGCAAAAAACATGTCAAGGTACCGTCTGGCTGTTGAAGCGGGCATTCCGCATGCTACATTGAGTGATATATGCAGCGGAAAAACAAAACTCGAAAAGTGTTCTGCCGAGACCATATACAAACTCGCGCACGTTCTCGGCGTGTCCATGGAAGCGCTGACAGAGGACGGATTTCGCCGCTCCGAACGCGAGCTTTCTTATGAGTATGGTTTACCCGAATACCTTCAGCATGATCTTGACGCGTACAAGGACGGACTGAAAGAGCAGAGCTCTCTTCTTGATTGTCTTTGGGGCGAACTGTATGGCAGCATTAACATGGCAGAAATCAACGACGGTATGATCACGCCTGATCACGCCGATTATCTTCGGAAAAAGTTTTTATACGGAGCAGCGTCATGATTGATTTTACGACTTGCAGGATCATTCCCGGAAGAGCCTACAACGGTGCCAACGGAAATAAGATAGCCGTCGAATACGAGGGTTCTGTGTACATGCTCAAGTTCCCTCCTCCTGCGAACAAAAAAAACACAGAATTATCTTACAGTAACGGTTGTATCAGTGAACACATTGCAAGCAGCCTTTTTAATCTTCTTGGTATTCCGGCACAGGAAACGATTCTCGGAACATATACCGTCCGGGAGACGGAAAAAACCGTCTGTGCCTGCAAGGATTTTACGGACCAGACCACACATCTTTTTGATTTTTGCTCTATCAAGAATACCGTTTTGGATTCTGACAGCAACGGCAGCGGCACAGAGCTTGCCGATGTTTTAGATACAATCGCAAACCAGAAATATGTGTCTCCCGCCTTGTTACGGGATTTTTTCTGGGATATGTTCATCGTTGACGCTCTTCTTGGTAACTTTGACCGTCACAACGGGAATTGGGGTTTTTTATATGACGATATAAAGAAGGAAGCCCGGATTGCCCCGGTTTATGACTGTGGCAGTTGTCTTCTCCCTCAGGCAGATGATACCACGATCCGGAAGGTACTGGACATAACGGCAGAGCTTCATGCCAGAGTTTATCAGTTTCCGACCTCGGCCATTAAAATAAACGGACGAAAAATCAACTACTATGACTTTATCAACTCCGGAAATCATCCGGACTGTGCCGCCGCGTTGAAAAGGGTTTTTCCTCGAATCGATCTTCGGAAGACGGATGACTTCATTGATCGCGTTCCCGTTATTTCATCGCTGCAAAAAGAGTTTTACAAAAAGTACATTCACGCGCGTTATTCTCTGCTTCTCGCTCCTGCGGCAAAAAGCATTATCAGTAGTGTCAGTATGTCTCCTGCAGATACAGGGTCACGCGGTTCTGAATGAGGGCGGCGGTGTCCTCCGCGTTTCTGACACCGGCGAGAAAGTCCTCCGCCTCCTCCATAATAATCTCACGGATGGTGTTGTCGTCATAAATGAAGATCGTCGTCTCTTCGAGGAGGCGGTAAAAGCGTTCCGTCTCTGCGTCGGAAAGCGTAACCTCACCGCTTGTCCGCGCGTCATCAAACATCCGGTCCAGTGCGGAACGTATGACCGGCAGCTCCCAGCGTTCGGCCACACGCGCCTGCCACCCGTCCTCCAGCATACCGCGCAGGAACATCCACGCGGCCTCCTGCCGTGTGCTTCGTGTGGGAATGGAAAGGATCAGATTGTTGCTGCTTTCAAAATAAGCGCCGTTGTTATCGTCGGCGTTCGGGAAGCCGATGAAGGTATAGGGCTGCCCGGCATAGTTTTGTCCGATGGCTTCCAAACGTGCCGGATTGGCAACAGTTTCCACCACCAGCAACACGCTGTCATCCCATTCCGATATCCCGCAGGCCGCACTGTCAACACTGCGCGGACGTTCCGCACAAAACTTCAGCATCTCCGTGAAGGCTTCGGTGTCAAAATGGCACTGCCCCGCGTTTCGGTCAACCATCTGCCCCAGGGAAACATAACAAAACCAGAGCAGCGTTTCCTGTGCGGTGAGACCGGGATGAAACATGTGATACGCATTGCCTTTTTCCGTGGCAAGCCGTTTCGCGTCTTCCATCTTCCAGCCGGATTTCAGACCGACATCCGCGCTTCTACCGGTCAGTGTTGTGATGGAAAAACCATCCACAAGTGCGAGCAGACTGTCCTTTGTTTTCAGTGAGGAAAGAATGTTGCCCGAAAATTCCATATTAGTAAACTGCGCATCCGCCTCGAGAAGTGGTGCAAGATCGACAAAATTCACGCTGTTCAGCGGCACATCAGCACCCTGCAGATCCAGCACATCCGGCGCGTTGCCCGCGGCAAGATCGGCAAGAAGCAGGGACGGCTCGCTGTAAAACCTGAATTCCGCGCGAATTCTATCCTGACTGTTGTTGAAGTATCGGATGTATTCCTCCAGCTCATAGGTGTTGAAGGAAGCCGAAGCCACCGTAATGGTCTGCGTGCCGAGAACCGCCGCATTATCCGTGCCCTCCTTCTGCTTACCGGAAAACAGTTCCGAAAAAGCCCCGTTTCCCTTCATGCCGTCTGCGGTACCGCCCGCACAGGCGCACAAAACCAGGGCTGCCGCCAAAAGCAGCGCGACTGTTTTTTTCATATTCCGTTGACCTCCTTAAAAATATGCGTTTCGTTATGATGTCTGCGCTCTGCGTGCTCCCTTTCGCCACCACCGGTGAGATGCCTTCCCCGCAAAAGGGAGCACGATTCACGCTTTTTGCGCTTTCCTGCTCTCTTTCGCCACCGCAGGCGGGATGGCTTCTCCGCAAAAGGGAGCACGATTCAGGCCTATTGCGTTTTCCTGCTCCCTTCAGCCGCGGCCGAGATTGATGTAGCCGCAGTCACCGCCTGTCATGATCATATATCCGAACGGCACGTCGTCCGCATAGGGATCATAGATCACATCCGTCAGACGGATTTCCAGTTCCCTTGCGATGTGCTCCAGTTCCTCCAAGGGCAGGGTTCCCGCGATCTGTATCACATGGCCGTTCTCCCGGTCAAACAGCAGGATATGGTTTTCCTCCGGCCATCCCTTACTGCCGCCGTCATAGCCGATGCCGTTGTCGTATTGGTCGATTTCATGGCGGACATGTACCTCTGCCACCTGAAGGTTGCCCCACTCTTCCTCCTTCACGATCTCACATTCTCCCGCAAGTAATACCCGGGAACCCGCCATCGGAAACCATTGGGTGATCTTATAGGGAATATCCCCTGTGAGCTGTTCGTCCCGTTCCAAAATCACATACCAGCCATCCTCCGGATCATGCACCGCCTGTTCAATTGTACGCTTCAGTATAGATACGGTCGGCTTTGCCGGGAGATAGCCCGCGCGAAACTCCGTAACATAACGCACACTGTCTTCGTTGATGCCTTCATAGGTAAAAACCACGCCGGGGCCGTTATGTTCCCAGTCAAACCTTGCCTCCACGATTCCGTTTTCGTTTACCACCTCGACCGTCTCGTTGATCGGTTCCGTGATCTGCTCCACTCTTTGCGTATAGAGCATCACCGCCACCGCCGTCACGGTGCAGGCCAGAAAGACCGCCGCGGCAGCGGCAATCGGAAACAGGCGCCGTCCGCCGAAACGCGCGGCTTTCCCGATGTGCCGGACAAGATGCTGCTCGCTTCTTTGCAGAAGATCGTCATCCGCGTAACCCACCATTTCATACAGCGTCTCTTTTTTCATCGACCCATTCCTCCTTCCTCAGAAAGTCCGCAAGCTTCCCCCTCGTGCGGGACAGAATCTTTCTGACATTTGCCTCTTTTAACACATATTCCCCTGCGATGGTTCTGATGTTTTCGCCGAAAAAATACCGGCGCAGAAAGACATCGCATTCTCTTTCCGGCAGTGCCCGCAGAAAGCGGTTGATGCTTTCCCGCATTTCCTCCGCTTCCATGATGCGTTCCGGCGTGTCCGCGGTATCCGCGGTGCATTCCTGCAGTTCCTCCAGGGAAAGCGTCACGCCGGCGTTCCGCTTTTCCGCCCTGTTTTTGCGGTACAGATCAAAGGCCAGGTTTCTGGTGATCTTCGCGAGGAAGAGTTTCAGCACCTTCGGTCTTGCCGGCGGAATGGCTTTCCATGCCTTCCACCAGGTCTCGCTCACACATTCCTCCGCGTCACCGGCGTCGCCAAGGATGTTGTGCGCGACGCTGAGACAGTAGCCCTTATACTTTTTTTCCGTCTCCAGGATGGCGCTCTCGTCACGCTCAAAAAACAGCGCGATGATTTCCTGATCCGTTTTTTGCTTCATCCGACTCTCCGTTTTGCTGCCAAAACCGCCTTACATAATATAACACGCAATCCTGCCGTCTTTGTGACAAAGAATTCACCGCGGCAGATTCCTGCTCTGTACGGTCCGTCCGTTTTTCCTTGCAATCTGCCCAAAATCATGTAAAATAGGTAATGTAACCGCAAACGCAAGGGAAAATGGTGAGAGTATGGCTGATTATCTTATTAGCGGCAGAAAAGCGTGCATGAAGAAATTCGCCGACCTTCTGAGCGCCGGCAACGAAAAAGGACAGATTCTGAAGGTTTATCTGGAGAACTTCAAGTATTTCAATGACACCTTCGGCTACGACAACGGCGAGCGGATGCTGGAAGACGTGGCGGAATACCTCGCGGAGGTGACCGGACGGACGGTGTACCGTTTCGTCGGTGTGGAATTCGTCATCATCCTGGACGGTCTCGGACAGGCCAAGGCGGAGGATCTTGCGGAGGAAATTCTCTCCCGCTTCTCCCACATGTGGCAGATCGGTGAGACCGAGTGCCTCTGCCAGGCGCAGATCGGCATGTGCCCGTATCCGGGAATTGCCCGCAGCGCGGAGGAACTGAATCTGTTCCTGGATCGCGCGGTATCGGAATCGACGGCACAGGGCCCCGGTCAGGTGACGGTATATGATTCCAAGCTCAACGAGCGCTTCATCCGCAACCGCATGATCGCGCTGGCACTGACGGAGGCCGTCGCGAACAATCACGTCAACGTGCGTTACCGTCCGACCTTCTGTCAGGACAAGGGACGCTTCACCCGCGCGGAATTTTACATGCGTATCTTCGTGGAGGGCATCGGCAACATCGGTTACGAAGAGTTCCTGCCCATCGCGGAGGACAGCGGTCAGGTCCGCGTGGTGGAATACTTCGCCCTGCGTCAGGTCTGTGAAATGATTTCGCGCCTGATTGATGAGGGAATTGAATTTGAATCCATCGCCCTGCCCATCTCTTCCGTGCTGTTCCTGCAGGAAGACTTCGTGGACACGGTGCAGCAGATGATGGAAGAGTACAAGATTCCGGAAGGCAAGCTGGCGCTGGAAATCCACGAGAGCATGCTGACGGCGGCGTACTTCTACGTCAACGTGGCGATGCAGGAACTGTCCGCCATGGGCGTGGAGATCATCTTAAATGACTTCGGTTCCGGTTATTCGGGTGTGAGTTCGATTCTCGAACTGCCGGTGGACGTGCTGAAGTTAGAGCGCATGTTTGTCTGGCAGCTGGAGACAAACCCCCGCGCCGCGGATCTGATCGAGGGTCTGATTCACATCGCCATCCGCCTCGGCTTAAAGATCATCGCGGAGGGTGTGGAAACGGATCATCAGGTGGATCAGCTCAACGCCTTCGGTTGCGGCTACCGCCAGGGTTTCTACTACGCCCCGACGGTCGAGAGCGATCTTCTCTCCAAGGTGCTCGGCGTGCCCGTGGATGAGGCGGCCGCCCGCATCGAAGACGAAAAGGAAAAGGGCAAGAAGGTCAAGAAGCAGAAAGAGCAGATGCAGAAGGAACGCGAACAGGCTGCGGAAGCCAAGTCCGGAGAATAAAGCGTTTGATGACAAGGCAAAAAAAGAGCGGTACCGGAAGACGGTGCCGCTCTTTTTTATCTGCGTGGTTTCGTTATTTCTTCAGTCCGGCGGAACGTTCGCGGCAGGCTTCCATGGCTTCGATGACCGCGCTGCGGAAACCGCGTTGTTCCAGAACCGCGACAGCGTCAATCGTTGTGCCCGCCGGGGAGCAGACCATATCCTTTAATTCGCCGGGATGTCTGCCCGTACCAAGCATCAGGTGCGCGCTGCCCGCGACGGCCTGTGCGGCGAAGCGATAGGCCTGCGCTCTTGGCATACCGCCCTGCACGGCGGCATCCGCCATGGCCTCCATCAGCATAAACACATAGGCGGGCGAGGAACCGCTCACAGCCGTCACCGTATCAAAGAGATGCTCCGGCACCAGCTCCGCCGCGCCGAAGGACTGCGCGATTTTCAGCACTTCGGCCAGATCCCCCTCCGTGACATTCGCGCTGCCGCAGACGGCGGTCATGCCCTGTCCGACCAGCGCAGGCGTGTTGGGCATCATGCGCACGAGCTTCGGATGGGTGTCTTCGCCGAGCATGGCCGCGATATGCGCAAGCGGAACGCCGGCAACGATGGAAATGAGCAGGCGGTAATCCTCCACGGTCTCGCGGATCTCCGTGAGCACGGTATCCAGCACCTGCGGCTTGACGCAAAGGAAGATCGTCTGCGCTTCCGCCGCCACATACGTGTTGGAATCCGTCACATGGATATCAAAGGCCTGTTTGGCCTGCTCTCTCGCCTCTGCCGTCGGTTCCGCGGCAATGATCTCGTCCGCGCTGCAATAGCCCGCGCGTAAAACGCCGGAAATGATGGCACTTGCCATGTTGCCGCAGCCGATAAAACCTATTTTATACGTCATGTTCGCTCCCTTCGGTTATTTGGATGTGTAACTCGTCCAGTTGCTCCTGCGTAACTTCGCCCGGCGCGTCCATCATCACGTCCTGGGCGTTTTTGTTCATCGGGAAGGGGATGACCTCCCGGATGGAATCTTCGCCGGCCATCAGCATGACCATGCGGTCAATGCCGGGCGCGATGCCCGCGTGCGGCGGCGCGCCGTAGGTGAAGGCGTTGTACATGGCGGGGAATTTGCGCTTCACGTCTTCCTCCGTCAGTCGCACCATCTCAAAGGCCTTGATCATGATCTCTGGGTCATGGTTTCGCACCGCGCCGGAGGAAAGCTCCACGCCGTTGCAGACGAGGTCATACTGATCCGCGAGGATGTTCAGCGGATCCAGTTCCCCGCGCTCCGCCTTCAGCAGCGTCTCCAGACCGCCGCGCGGCATGGAGAAAGGGTTATGGCAAAACTCGATCTGCCCGGATTCTTCCCCGATCTCATACATCGGGAAATCCACAATCCAGCAGAAGATATACTGTTCTTTGTCCATGTGGCCCGGCACATCCGCACCAAAGGATTTGACGGCAACGCCCGCGGTCTTTAACGCCTGATCGCGGCTTCCCGCGCCGACGGCGACAAAATCACCGGGCTTCAGCGACAGGGCGGAGATCACCGCGTCCTTCTTTTCCTGCAAAAACTTCGCGATGCCGCCGACGATCTCCCCGTTCTCGTCCAGGCGGAACCAGTAGCATTTCGCGCCGGAGACCACTTCGATGTCCGCGATGTGTTTGTCAATGAACTTGCGGCTTTCCTTGAAATCCGAAACAACGACCGCCCTGATCTCCTGTCCGGCAAAGGGCTCAAAGCCGCAGTCCGCAAGCGCGTCTTTCGCGTCGGTGATCTTCAGGTCAATGCGCAGGTCCGGCTTGTCCGTGCCGTAGGTTTCAAGCGCTTCCGCAAAGGGAATCCGCACAAAGGGCGGCTTGGAGGCGCGTTCGTACAGACCGTGTTCCGCAAAGACCGGCGGAAGCACTTCCTCACAGACGGCAAAGACATCCTCCTGCGAGGCGAAGGCCATCTCGAGATCCAGCTGATAAAACTCGCCCGGCGAGCGGTCGCCCCGCGCGTCCTCGTCACGGAAGCAGGGCGCGATCTGGAAGTAGCGGTCAAAGCCGGAGGTCATCAACAGCTGCTTGAACTGCTGCGGTGCCTGCGGCAGCGCGTAAAACTTGCCGGGGTGTTTTCTGGCCGGCACAAGGTAATCCCTGGCACCCTCCGGCGAAGACACCGTGAGGATGGGGGTTGTGATTTCCAAAAAGTCATGCTCCGTCATGGCCTTGCGGATGGCGGAAACAATGCGGCTGCGCAAAACGATCTTGTCCCGCATGACAGGATTGCGCAGGTCAAGGTAACGGTATTTCAGGCGCGTGCTTTCGTCCGCGTCCAGGGAGCGGTTGATTTCAAAGGGCAGTTCGTTGTGCAGGGATTTGCCGAGCACGCGGATGCCGTCCGTCTCCGGCACCACCTCAATCTCGCCCGTCGGCTGCTTCGGGTTTTTCGAAGAGCGCTCGCGGACAAGGCCCGTGACCTGCAGCGTCGTTTCTTTGTTCAGCGCCTTGAATGTCTTGACGCTTTCTTCGGTCTCCGCGACAATCTGCGTCGTGCCGTAGAAATCCCGCAGCACCGCAAAGCCTAAGTTCGCCCCGACCTCCCGGAAATTCTCCAGAAAGCCGCAGAGCTGCACCTGTTTTCCCGCGTCGGCCAGCCTGAGCGCCCCGCAGGTATGTGTTCTGTTTTGCAAGATGATGTCCTCCGTGTTTCGTGATGATCTTACATTATATCATACTTTTGGCATTCTGAACTGTCCTGCCGGAACACTGTGTGCATCCACCGCGCCCGGTGGGCGCATGTTTTCCGCTGAGCGGCTTGTGCTCCACGGAGCCGAGACTACAGGCTCGGCGGAGTGCTTGGAGCAATAGAGCGAAGCGGAATCATCGCCCACCAGGGCAGGCGTTACACGCATTCGCCCTTTATGGTAATATTTCAAAAAAATACTTGAAATCTGTTATATTTTGTGATAGCATAATGGTAGTATATTGGCTGCGGAAATGAAGTAAGGAAAAAAGGAGACCAGGGATGGATATCAGGATACAAGGAGGTTACGCCGGCGGGTTCGGGATGCAAGGCCTGAATCCCATGGAACGTCCGAAGCCGATCGTCAACCCCGGCGCGTCGAAGACGGTACAGGCGGGCAAAAAGGTTTCGCCCGCACAGTGCGAGACCTGCGCGAACCGGAAGTACCAGGACGGCTCGGATGAAAGTGATGTTTCCTTCCAGGCGCCGGGACATATTGATCCGGCGGCTTCTGCCGCTGTTGTCCGCGGCCATGAGCAGGAACACGTTTCCAACGCGTACGAAAAGGCGGCAAAGGGAGAAGGAAAGGTCTTACAGGCCTCTGTTTCCCTGAAGTGCGCGATCTGCCCCGAATGCGGCACGAGCTATGTCGCCGGCGGGACCACATCCACCATGATCAAATACCCCGTGGAAGACAAGCCGGGCTACGGTGCCAACGCGAAGAGCTATCAGGGCGCCAACGGTGCCATCGGCGGAAGCTTCGACCTGGCGGTGTAAGGGAAGTTTCCCGGAAAAACGATTACGATACAATTCAGAGGTTTCAGGCTGTCAGACCTGAGACCTTTGCTTTTTGGGAGCAGACGCTTGAATGCCTATTCTGCCTTCGCCATACGCGCCTGAAAAGCCTCTTCGCTTTCGCCCAGTTTCGTGGCAGCCTGTGTAACAGTGAGGGTTCCGTCTTTCACGAGGCTGATCAGCATTTTAATGCCGCCCTTTTGTTCGCCGTTTTTTTCTCCCCTTCGAAGACCTTCACGCTTTCCTTCACGCCTTGCCTTCTTGATCAGTTTTTCCGACTTAAGTTCCAATACTTCACCGCCCATGGTCTTATGAACCCCCTTTCGCAGTATCTCTTGATTTGCTAACAAATAATCCGATATATCCGTAATCAGATCGGTCAGATCCTCATACAGCAACGCTCTGTTCTTTTTGATTGTTTCCAGCTTCAGACGTTTGCGAATCGACTCCAGTTCCTTCATGAACTCATCGAATCGCTCCTTGCTGTTCTCGATCCCCACAAACTGTTTCTGATACCGCATAATGTAGTAGGGAAGGAACAGCAACAGTTTCTTTTCAAAAATCTCATCACATGAGTAATCCTGCATGTTGAGAATCCGGGACTCGTATGTAATACTTTCCCCATTTGGCTTGATTATAGCATTTTTTCATACCATGCTCCATATTCTTTTCCCTGTCTCACAGGTATTCATACACCAGATTCCCGAAGCGGATCTCGTCGCCGCGGCGCAGGGAGATTTCCTCGCCGGGCTTCAGGCGGATGCCGTTGCGGAAGGTGCCGTTGGTGGAATTTTAGTCCTTCAGCGTCACGCTGCCGCTGCTACAATAATTATTTGAGATTTATTTTCCAATATCCTTTTCTATCAGAGCCGGCTCTTTCGATGATTTGTCGCTCTTTTAATGACTGAATGTAGCCACTGATTGTTTTTCTTGTTACAGAGAGTTTTTCAGCCATTTTCGCGGTAGTATAACCCGGATCCTCCGTTATCAGTTCCAGTATTCTCTGCTCTTTTTCTGTAACCTTATCTGTAACCTTATCTGTAACCTTATCTGTAACCCTGATGACTCTATCCTCCGGTCCCGTAAACTTAATCATTATGTCAGTAGGGTTAATTGTATACTCCGGCATGGGAAGATTGTCTTCCTTCAAGACACTACAAATCTTCTCAACACCACGTCCCCAGCTTTCAATAAAGCCAGCCAGATAAAACACATTGGCAATATCCGGATTGTACGGCTTTGAAGCATGTTTCCTCATCAGATTATCCACTGTCCAGTTTTCCGGAAGGCTCCCGATATTTGCAACATAAAGCCTGTCGTCATATACGCTGATCTGAATGGGAATACCGGACTGATATTGCTTGTGGCAGATGGCGTTCAATAAAGCTTCCCGCAGGGCTTCCTCCGGGACAAAATACTTTTCTACCCGCTGAACACCCTCGTAACTAATCTTTGCGCGCATATACTTTGTATATATGAGTTCAATTGCTTTGTCCACTTGTTCCAAAATCGAACCGTGAATCTCGTCATGGTAGACAAGATCGGCATCCGTAGCAAAATATCCGATCTTAATAAAGGCACCGGTCTGGTATTTTTCAGGATCCTCTCCGAACAATAGCATAGCCGCATTCGTAAGGTAGTCCCCATTGGCAAGCCTTAGTTTTTCAAGAAGAGCATCCTTTGGCTCATTAAGGAGTTTTGATTCAATCCTGCATTTCTTAGCTGCAAGCTTCTTAAACTTATCAACAATCCCGTCATTGACATCCTTCAGTTTGAAAGCAGGAAGCGGAGAGTGATCCCATGTGGCTCCGCGCTTACGCTGTAAGAACTCTTCTAAGGCAGGGCCGGTTAATCTCTGTAGCGTCGCACCGCTGCGATAATAGTAAACGCCTCTGTATGTGATTCCTATCGGATAAGGCGGAACAGATATCTCTATATACTCTTTTGGCTTGCGTCCGCGTTTGTTTACGTCAGCAATAATCCCCATCGTATTCTGTAACTTGTTCGGAATCTCCTCCAGCAGTTTTTTGTAATCCTTGACGCCAACGGTTTTACCATCATCATCTTTGCCAATATAAATCTTGCCGCCCTGAGCGTTCGCAAAACCACATATCCACTTCAAATATTCGTCTTGCCAGGATTCTTTATATTCGATATTTTGCTTTTCAGCCATTGTTAGTCCCTTTTCTGACACCCTTCGTTTGCATCGCTATTCCAAATTGGAATAGCGATATTTCATTTGTCTCCATAAATGATTCCCCTGCCCTCTCACAGGTATTCATACACCAGATTCCCGAAGCGGATCTCGTCGCCGCGGCGCAGGGAGATTTCCTCGCCGGGCTTCAGGCGGATGCCGTTGCGGAAGGTGCCGTTGGTGGAGTTTAAGTCCCTCAGTGTGACGGCACCGGCCTCGTCCTGCTTGAGGTAGGCGTGGGTTCTGGAGACACTTTCCTCCGGCAGAGTCACGTCAGAGGGCGAGGCCTTGCCGACGGTGAAGGGAAGGCGTTCCAAGGCAATCTGTTTGTTGCAGGCGGCGCTTCTGCTGTAAAGGCGGCCCGCGGGGGCGCCGGCCGAAGAAGGTGTCAGAAGCCTCGTGTAGTCCTCTTCCTCTGCGGGTGCCGCATACATCCGCGGTTCCTTTGAGGAATACGTCTCCCGGCCCGGGACAATCCGTGCGTCCTGCGTTGCGTCATAGTTCTCCTGCAGCGCATCCTGCGCATACCCCTCCATGCCGGGCAGGGGTTCCGCAAACAGTGCTTCCACACTGCCCGCGTCCGGGCGTACCCTGCGATGCCGCGTTCCGCTTCGTTTGCCGCCCCGTTTCTTTGCAGCGGAAGCCTTATGCCGCGCCTTCTTCCCGCCGCGCCGCCGCTTTCCCCTGCCGGAAAGCCTTGACCGCAGCCCGCCGCTGCCGGAAAACACCAAAGAAGATGCAAAGCCGGCAAGGCCCACGGCAATCACGACAATGGTCAGGATGTTTCCTGCTGCCGACAGCACATATTCCCTGCGAAGGTAGATCCCCGCCAGCGTCGCGATGGCGCAAAGCAGCGTCAGCACCCGGCTGTTGGGCGTTTCCTCTTCTTCCGCCGCGGCGGGCCGTTTTGTTTTCTCCTCTCCTTCCTCCCATGCGAACGCGCGGTACGCTTCCCCCGCGGCGGCTTTTTCGCGCTTTCTGTACTCCCCCTCCGGAAACAGCTTCCGCTGCGGTTCCCGGCACACCGGCGCTTCCCGCAGCCCGAGAACTTCCGGAAGGCGCATCCCCTGCGTGCCCGTAAGCGTCGCAATCCGGTAGGCCTCCGCGCTCGCCGCTTCGTCATGCTCATCCGCGCAGCAGACCAGCGTCTCGCCGAAGCTCTCCGGAAAGGCCGTGCCGTTCCCGAAGGGATCCGCGGCGAACAGCCAGCGTTCCTTCGCGCGGTCAAAAAAGATCGTCTCCGCCGACAGATACAAATGCTCCTCATCCAGCAGAAACTCCTTCAGCTGCTCCGTCACCGCGCAGAGCGCCCGGCAAAGCGAATGAATGTCTTCGACGCCGAGCTTCTTCACGAGACACATCTGCTCTAAGCTCTGCAATCCGTCCATCCGGTAATACAGCAGCATCTCGCCGTTGACATGCCGCAGCTCCATCGGCAGCGTCCCTTCCACCGGCTGTGTCTCCAGTATTTTCAGCGCGTACTGCCGCCCCTCCGTGACCGGCGGATAAACAATCATGTAGTTGTGGTTCAAATCTCTTGTGTATTCTAGCTTCATTGTTCCTCCCCATCGCCGCCCGGCGATTTCATTCTTAGTTCTGCCCTGATTCGCTTGTAACCTTCCGCATCCCCGCGCGGACCAGATCCGCAATCCTCGCAATTTTCCGGATATGGGACGGCATGTCATAAAACCGCGCCCCCATGGATACACCGGACGTCCACGCCTCCGATCCCGTCAGATCAAAGCCGGAGCGGCGTGTTTCCGTCTTCAGTTCCACCGTCACGTTCCTGCCGGATGCGCCGGCCGAAACCTCCGGCGTCCGGTTGCCGAAATACCTTCCGGAAAACTGCCACGCGGCGTTCTCGGTCGCGAAGGCCGCCCGGTCCTCCCCCTCTTCCAGCAAAGACGCCCGGAAGGCCACAACATAGGCGTCCTGGATCAGCAGACATCTGCTGTATTCCAGAAAGACCAGGTGGATGATGCAGGCCAGCAGGAAAAAGGTCAGCGGCACGAGCACCGCCGCTTCCAGCGTGAAAAACGCCTCCGCACTTCTCTTACGGTACCGCAAACAACACCACCCCCATCGCCGTCGTCAGAAACGGAACAAAGGGAATCCGCGCCTTCCGGTCCGCTTTTTTCAGCAACAATAACACCGCGGAAACCACCGCACTCAGCAGCAGCGCGATCATCAGCAGCGTCAGAATTTCCTTCAGTCCGAAGACGGGTCCCGCCGCCGCGAGCAACAGCCCGTCCCCCGCGCCCACCGCGCCCCGGCTCATCACGGACAGTCCGAGGAGCAGCAGTCCCGGCAGCACGGAAAGCAGCAGCATGTACAGACTTTCCGTTTTGTCCGTCAGTGCCATCGTCACCTGTACCGCCGAGCAGCAGCCGAGCAGCGCCGCCGTCCAGTACGGGATCCGTTTTGTTTTGAGGTCGCTCCAAGCGGCGACCGCCAGTGTCGCAATACAAATGAGTTTCAAAGTCATCACTACTCCCCCTTCCAAATTAGTACCCGCACTTGCTGCAGGGCGGTTTTCCCTGTGCGACCGCTTCCGACAGGGGCACCGACAATACGTTGTGAAATATTTTTTTGCAGTTCGCATCCGTGTGATAGCGGTTGCCGTAATCCGTCACATAGTATGTGGCGGCCGACGCGCCCCCGCAGGATTCGCAGCGGTAGTAGATTGCGCCGTTCGCGCTGCGCAGGCCCGTCACATCGGAGGCGCCCACATTCCGCACCGAGGGCCGCAAATACGTGCAGCCGCTGTCCCGGTGATACACGCTTCCCTTGTCGGTGACAAAAACGGTTTCCTCCTCCTTCGCCTGTTCCTCCGAAGTGCCCGGAACGCGGTAGCCCGTCCAGGCGTGCCCGTAGTACCGCGCCTCCGCGGGAAAGGCCGTAAAGGACATCAACCGCAGCAGGGGCTGAACCTCATACGAGGCCACAAGATCGATCACCCCGTCGCCCGAAGACAGGGCCGAACGGTAAAAGGAAATCCCGCCGGCACCGCCGCGCACACAGCGCAGGTTGACCTTGGCTTCTTCCAGATAGGCCTTTGCCCGCGCCCCGCCGTAAGCTGCCGTCAGCACCGTCCCGGCGGAACCGTCCGTAAAAGTCTCTGTCCCCGCCTGCGACAAAATATCTTCCCCGAAGGAAACATCAAAGGCCAGCTGGCCCAGCTCCCGGCCCGCCCGGTGCAGTGCCGCTTCCACCGCGGTCTGCACATACAGCGCCTCAAAGAGCGTCAGCAGATTCACAAAGACATACAGGAACACCGGCAGCACCAGCGCGGCCTCTAAGGTCACGGCGGCACGGAGTTGTCTGCGCAAAAAAGCCTTCATTTCTCATCCTCCTCATGCACACCGTAGCCCCCGCTCCGGACGAAGGTGCCCGAAAAGGCCGTGCTGCTGCCGTAGCTGACCTCCGCCGAAAACCAGTCCAGGCATCCGTCCAGACGCAGATTCGGATTGTCCTCCGTCATCCTCAAATCCATCTCCACAATGTCCGCAAAGCGCAGCGTCTTCGTGTTCAGATCCTCCAGCAATAACAGCATCCGCAGATAATCCCCGTAATCCAGTCCCGTCGTCCCGTGGGTGCCTTCCCCGAAGGAAAGGATATTGAGCAACGACGTTTTCCATGTGGCGCTGGTTTTGATCAGCGGCACCTTTCCTCCTTTGAACAGCGTCCGCAAATCCGCGATGCTCTCCGCAAAGCTCCAGGCGAAGAGGATGGCCGTCTTGACCGGTTCCTGCAGCGAGGGCGACAACAGCAGCAACGAAACCGCGGCCGCCGCCACCTCCGCGAGCGCCTTTTTCCCGCCGTCCGTCATGATGTAGGCGAAGTTGGACGCCTCGCGCCAGGCCAGCAGCTTTCTTGCCACCTGCTCCAGATTTTTGTAGTCACTGCCCTCGCCGCAAATCATGTACTCCAGCTGATATTCCAACCGGCTCCCGTCGCGGACATTGCCGTAATAACCGCATTTTTCCAAAAAATACTGGTCGATCAAAAGCCGCTCCGTCGCGGAGAGACTCTCCCCGCCGGCGTACGCGTTGCCCTGCGAAAGCGTCCGTCCGGAGACATACATGACGGGGGTGCAGGCGGCGTTCGAGATGGACGCTTTGTCGGGATGCGCGAGTGTCAGCACGCCGAGGCTTCGCTGTGACTGCACCTGCAACGCGTCTTCTCCCGCGTCCGAGACCGGAACCCCTGCATCCGAAAAGGCCTGCTCCAGCTCCGCGTACTGCGCCGTCATCTCCGCTTCCACATCCCGCGTGTCATAGCCTTCGGCCCGCAGGATGTCGAGGTGTTCCGTCGCTTCCGTCAGCGCGTTCTCCAGGGGTTCCGCCGTCATGTATTCCAGAATCTGTCTGCGCAGCACCGCCCCGTTGCCGTCGGTGGCCAGGACATAAGAGGGGATGCGGATTCCCGTGCAATGCAGCCCCGTGAAGCGGGCGCTTCCCTCCGCCGCCCCGATGACGCTCTCGGACAGATTCTGCTGCACGTACTTCCGCATGTGCTCCTCCGTACGGGTAACACTCGCGACCGCAGAGCCGTAGGACGTGTCAAGAAACAGCAGATCATAGCGGTCGAAGAGCCCGCGGTTGTACTCCGCAAGCGTGGCATCCAGGGCGATTCCGGTCACGCACTCCGCCCGTACCTTTGCGGCGCCCGTCCGCGCGGCCGAAAAGAACGCGAGGATAAAGCTGAGCAGCACGGTCAGTACGAGCGAGAGCGTTACCGTGAGATAGGCGTCAGTTGTATACCGACTGCGCATCCGTCTTGATGTGATTGACCACGTCCTGTACAATGCCGTTGATTTCCTTCTTGAAGACGATCACCAGCCCGATCAGCACGACGATAATCAGAATCACCTCGATCGTGCCCATGCCGGATTCGTCCTGCCAGAAGTTCTTTACAAAATTCTTCATTTTTTTCCTCCTTTGTTTTCCACTACGTTGTTTTTTGATACGGATTGCTCCGCTGCTTTGCATCCCCTAAAAACTTAAGAACGCGGGCACCATAATGAGAACCATCACCACCGCGAGCATCAGCATCATCGGCAGCATCAGGCGGGTCGCCGTCTGTTCGCCCCGCACCTTCGCGGCGTCGAGTCTTGCCGCCGTCTGCGCCGCAGCCTCCGCGCGGATCAGCGGGATCAGCGCCGTGCCCTTCTCTAAGTTCTGCGTCAGCAGCGCCGTCAGCTTCGTGTAGGCCGTCAGCCCCACGCGGTTTCCGAAGCGTTCGAAGGCCTCGCGCTCCGGCACGCCGTTGTTGAGCCAGCCTGCCATCAACGTCAGCTCCGTCTTGAGCTGCGTCCCCTTTTCCTCGGCCGCCGCCATCTTCAGAAAAGCGGCCCGCAGCGTCATCCCGGCGCCAAGATACAGCGCCAGGCGGGAGACGAAGGCTGGATACGCCGTGCGGAGTGCCTCTTCCCGCTGCTTCATGCGTTTTTGCAGACTGCGGTCCGGTGCGAAGAACATGAGCACCGCCGCGATCACCGTCAGCAGGAGCAGGACCGGCCGTTTGTCCTCTTCCGCCCGCGTCCAGACGATGTCCTCACCTGCCACCCGCCCCGGCAGATCAAAGGATTCCGCGTGGACACTGTCCTCCTGTGCCTCCTGCAGCGCCTGCTCCAGCCGGATCCGGAGCGCTTCCTCCGAAGAAACTACCGGCGGCAGAATCCGCAGTGCGAAGGACTGCGTGCGGCGGTCCCTGTCATAGCTAAGCCCCGCGGTCAGCGTCAGCGCCACGCCTTCCGCCGGAAGATCGCGGTTCAACACCGTACCGTCCGTGCGAAGACGCCTGCTGTCGCTGCTCGTCCAGTCGATGCGGAAGGGGTAGTCCGGAAGTTGCTCCGGCAGAACCAGATTGCCGGTGACGGCGTCCAGTGAGGCGTTCTCACCGCGGATGATTTCGGGCAGGGCCGCAAAGGCTTCCTCATACAGCCCTTCCGCTTCCGCGGCGGTGTAGCGTCTGGCCTCCACCGTGACATCGTATTCCCCGAGTGTCTCTCCCGCAGCGGTCTGTGCCTGCAGGGTCTCCCTGGCCGTTGCGCCTCCGTATTCCGCCCGCGTCATCCGGGTGAAGACCTCTTCGCGCGAAAGCCCGACGCCGCTGAGGAACACCAGCAGTCCGCCCGCCAGAAGCACCGTGAGTGCCCCCGCGATCTTTTTGCCGTAATGCGCTTCCTCCGTCCCGCCGCCGCTTAACTGCAGCATGCGTCTCAGCTGCGGCTTCACCGGCAGTACCCTGCGGAACAGCCTTTGATACAGGCGCTCCCCCGTTTTTTGCAGCCCCTCCGTGAGGCGGTCGTTTTGTTTCTTCATCCCTCTCCTTTACAGCCGGATGCTGACCATCCGCTCCATCATGAAATACGCCGCGAGATACACTCCGAGTGCCGCGCTCATCAGCACAATCCCGAAGACATTGTGGTACAGCGGGTCAAAGAAGCCGGGGTTCGTGAAGCCGATGTAGCAGATAATGAACAGCGGCACCGCCTGCATCAGCTTCGCTTCCAGCCGCTTTCCGGCGGTCATCACCTGAATCTGCCGCTCGCACTCCGTCCGGTCCGCGATGACGGCGGCCGTGTCGGCGATCACGGCGGAAAGATTGCCGTCGCCGCGCCTGGCAATCCGAAAGACCTCCGCAAATTCGCGGATGTCCGGGTGACCGCTGCGGGCCGCAAAGCCGTCCAGCATCTCCTCCATCGTCCGGTTGTGCCGAAGCCCCCGGAGGATGATGCCAAGCTCCCCGCAGATATCACTCTCCGCACCGTACAGCAGCGCCATATCCTTCACCGCCTCGGCCACGGCGTTTTCCACGGAGTAGCCCGCCCGCTGGGACGCTGCGATGCTTAAGATCGCGTCCTTGAAGCGCAGCCCCATCTGCCTCGCGCGGTTCGTCTCCGCCCGCTCCCGCTCCTGCTTCAGATAGGGAATTGCCAGCGGTACGAGCAGGGGAAGCGCATAGAGGGAATCATAGAAGAGCAGGGCCAACAGCAGCAGCATCGCGCAAGCCTTCAACAGGGGCTTTACGTCACGCTTCGTCAGCCGGAAGCGCAAGCCCCGCTGCCTTGAGCTTTCCCGTTTTTTCGAGCGCCGCTTCCCGCACCCAGGTACCGCAAATCCTTTCTTTCTCGTCATATCCTGTCTCCCGAAAACGATATAGAGTTCTTGTCTCAATCTCTCCGCTGCCCGCTTCCGTCCGCCCCGTCACCTCAGCGATTTCCAGCACTTTTCTGGAATGGTCCCGCAAACGTCCGAGGTGTACAATGAGGTCAATGCCGCCGGCAATCTGCCCCCGCACCGCCGGAAGCGGGATCTCCATCCCCATGAGAATCATGGTCTCCAGCCGGTGCAGCATGTCCCTGGTGGAATTGGCGTGGCCGGTGGACATGGAGCCGTCATGTCCCGTATTCATCGCCTGTATCATGTCAATCGCTTCCTCCCCGCGCACCTCGCCGACCACAATCCGATCCGGGCGCATCCGCAGCGATGCCTTGATCAGGTCACGGATCGTGATTTCCTTGCAGTCCGTCATGCCCGCAGCGCGCACCTCCAGCGAGACCAGATTCTCCACATGCGCGATCTGCAGCTCCGCGCTGTCCTCAATCGTGATGACCCGCGCGTCCCTCGGAATCGCGTCGGAAAGCGCGTTCAGAAAGGTCGTCTTGCCGCTGCCGGTGCCGCCGGATACGAAGATGTTGTAGCCCGCACGCACGACGGTGTTCAGCCATTCCGCCAGGAAGGGACTTAAGGCCCCGTAGCCGATGAGCGCCGCCGTGTCAATGCGCTTCTGCGGAAAGCGGCGGATCGTGAGGATGGGGCCGTTCAGCGCGACGGGCTTCAACACCACGTTGACACGCGCACCCCGGAGCCTGGCGTCCACAATCGGCGAGGCCTCATTGACGGTACGGTTGCAGGACGCGACAATCTTTTGGATGACATCCTCGAGACGCTCTGCGGTGGCAAAGCGGCCCTCATATTTTTGGAGCCGCCCCGCCCGCTCGATGAAGATCTGCTCCGGCCCGTTCACCATGATCTCCGTGACCGTCGGGTCGTCCAGCAGGGCCTGCAACACATCCAGCTCGCGAATTTCGGAAAACACCTCCCGGCGCAGCTTTCTGCGCTCCGCGATGGTGAGCCGGCGCATCCGCTCCCCCTGTGCCATCTCGCGGTCAATGAGGGCGTAGATCTGTTCGTCGGCGGTATCCTGCGCAAAGTCGATCGCGGCATAGACCGCCTCGCGGATGTCCCTTTTGTCATCGCGCCGCGGGGGCGCCGTGGCTTCATGCTTCATGGGGCAACAGTCCCTCCTTCCGGATGATTTGCGCAAGCGGACTGTCGCTCAGCATCCCGGGGTGTTTCGGCAACGCGTGTCCTCTTGGCAGGGCGCAGAAACGGCTGCGGCGCAGTATTTCTTCCCCGTCCCCCAGCGCCAGGGCCTGCCGGTAAGCCGCCATCTTTTCCCTGTCCTGCGCGTCCGTTCCGGTGATCGTGATGATCTCGTCGCAGAGAGAGAGGATTTCCAGAATGCCGGCCACATGCGTCTTCAAGTCCAGCAGCAGATAGTCCGGCCGGACGGACTCCGCAATCGCGCGGATGAGCGAAATCCATTCCTCGCAGCGCACGCCCTCTGTCTGCAAAAAGCTTTCGGCGGGCGGAATGAAGTACAGCGGACCGAGGCGCTGCTTCATCTGCTCGATTTTCAGCGGAAGGGTCTGCGGATCACAGCCGTGATAATACAGAAGATCCGCCAGATTCCCTTTTTCCGCCGACAGACTCCGGGCGGGAAAGGCGTCAAAGTTGAGATAGAGTGCCCGGTGCGACCGGCCCAGCATCTGGCCTGTCGCGATCGCCACGGAGGTCTGCATGCAGCGGGACAGCGGCGAATAATAGCCGATGAGCCTTGTCCCCGCGGCGCGCATGGCGGTTGCGGGGCAGTCTCCCTCCGAAAAGACCGGCATCGACAGCATCTTTGAAACAATGTCCGAAGCCCTTCCGTAACGGGAAATGCGCTGCACGGGCGTGCCTTCTTCCGCCCCCCTTCCTTCCTGTCCGCTTTCCTGCGTCAGGAACAGCACGCTGTCGTACCGTGCGCACGCAATCTCTTCCGCAAATCCCTCATCCGCCACCAGCAACGTCTTTGCGCCGCTGTCCTTCACGTCCGCAAGATACCGCGGGTCCGTGTATTCCGAGATCCGCACAGCGATGTGCAGATGCTCCTTCAGATATCCGTGCAGCCTGGACAGATACACGCCGTCCGGATCGCAAAGCATAATATGAATCATGTTTTCCTCCTGCTTCCCTGCGTACTAAATCGCACACATCATAATGCCCGACAGAAAGACCGGCACCGCAAAGCGGATCGTGCGTCTTTTGCCGCGGCTGACAATCAGTCTTCCCGCGCCGTAGACCGCCGCCAGCACAAAGGAAATCCCGATAAAGGCCGGCAGCTGCGCCGGTGTAAGGAAGGCCGAGGCCCCCGTCAGCAGCTTCACGTCTCCCGCGCCGATGCCCCGGATCAGATAGACGGGAAGCATCAGCACAAAGGTGATGAGGGCGGACAACAGCGCGACAGGCAGTGCTCCGATGCCGCCCGTCACCACACTCATCAGGAGTCCGACGGCGAAAATCGCCACCGCGTATTTGTTGTAAATCTTGTTTTTCATCATGTCCGTCAGCGCGGCAAAAAAGAGCAGCGCCGACAGTACGACCGTCGATAATGTCATTTCCAGTTGTTTCCTTCCTTCTTCAGTTTGGTATGTGCACGGATGCTGTTTCGTGCGTATGAACCGGCGACGCGAATGCGCAAAGAAGCGCGGTCTGCCGTGAACAATTTGGATCATAGCAGATGCCGCGCTGTTTGTAAAGCACTATTTTATTCGATTTTTATATTTTGTTAATTATTCCCGAGGCCGCACCAAGACCTTTGTGAAAGTTGCACGACGTCCGTGCTGCCCCCTTTTCTTATCTTTATGCCTGCAAACCGCGGTTGGAAGCGGGGTCCGCGACGCTCTCGTTCAGCGCGTCCTTTCCGTAGGTCAGCCCGGCATAGACGGTCTGCGCGTTATCAAAGGCCGCGCCGGATTCGTCCGTATTCTCGATCTGCAACCAGGCCTCGCGCAGCTTCTCGATCACGCGTCTGGCGTGCGCCACCGGCTCCGTATGCCGTCTCGCCTCCGCGAGAATCAGCTGCTTATTCGCGAACAGATACAGTTCCCGCAGCCCGACGGAGAGCTCGTACTGCATGTCCAGGCTGTCCAGAAGATCGGCCAGACAGTTCCTTGCGCGCTTCAGAGAAGCCTCCGCGGCCTCCGGGTTCTGCGCGCGCAGTGCTTCCGCGCCTTCCTCCATATAGTCCAGCGCCATATCAAACACGATGGTGATCAGCTGTGCGCGGTTGGCGGCGCTGATGCGGCGGGTGTAGGCCTGCTTTTGTTCGTCGGTCATGCGTGTGTTCTCCTTGAGGTTGTGCTAAATCACTGCAAAAGCTGTAACGCGAGTGAGGCGCGTTCGTTCGCCTGGGCAAGAACGGAAACACCTGCCTGGGAGAGGACCTGCTGCGTGGAGTAGGTGGTCATTTCTTCGGCCATGTCTACGTCCATG
The DNA here is from genome assembly GCA_017551665.1 of Lachnospiraceae bacterium. Classification (GTDB taxonomy): domain Bacteria; phylum Bacillota; class Clostridia; order Lachnospirales; family Lachnospiraceae; genus Butyrivibrio. The sequence continues at coordinate 4,703 of JAFZLB010000028.1, read as the reverse complement.
ATCTGCGAGTAGGACGCCGTCATGTTCTCGCTGGTGGAATCCAGGTTCGTGTCCGTGTGCTCCAGGCGATTCTGATAGGCACCGAGGGAGGCACGGAGCGTGCTGACGTAGGCCAGCGCTTCCTTCACGGAGTCCAGCGCCTTGCGGGAGGCCTCGCTCTCCAAAAGGTATTCCTCCGTAGAGGCGTAGTTGTTAAGGCTGGACTTTAAGCTGGTACCGAAGAGTCCCATGCTCGTCAGGTTGATGGCCGGGATGCGCACGTCCAGCAGCTGTCCCTCGTTCGCGCCGATCTGGATGCTCATCGGGCCGATGTCCGTCAGGTCCAGGTCAATCGTCTCGTTGCAGTCTTTGCGGATGCTGACGGAAAGCTCTCTGCCCTCGCTGTCCTCTAACTTCACGAGATCACCGTCCACCTGCTTGACGCGCATGGTCAGATCTACGTCATTGGCCACGTCATGCACCGTGACCGTGGAGCCGGTGCCGATGCCGTAGAGCTGCTTCTCCGTTTCGTTATACTTGATATCCAGACCCTGCAGCCGGTACTGTTTTCCCGCCATGCTGTCGGAATAGCTTGCCACACGGATGTCCGGATCCGTTTTCCCGCTGCCGTCCAGTCTGCGGTTGCCTTCGGCCGTGGTTCCCGTGATGTTGCCGCCTGTCGTGGCGTAGCCCCTGTAATCAAAGGTGCCGTCCAAAAGCGTCTGTCCGTTAAACTCCGTCGTTTTCGCGATGCGCTGAATCTCATCCTTCAGCGCCTGGAATTCCGATTCGATGTAATCGCGGTCCGATGCCGTGATCGTGTCCGTGGAGCCCTTGACCGCCAGCTCGTTCATGCGCTGCAGGATCCCGTGGATTTCACCCAGCACGCCGTCCGCCGTCTTGATGATGTTGATGCCGTCCTTTGTGGAATCGCCCGCCACCTGCATGCTCTGAATCTGCGCGTTCATGCGGCGTGCCATCGCCAGCCCGGAAGGGTTGTCCTTGGCGTTCTTGATCTTTAAGCCGGTCGACAGGCGTCCGATGGACTCGGAGAGCTTGTTGTCGTTGACCTGCAGCTTGTTGTTGGCGATGATGGCCTGCGCGTTGTAATTGACTTTCATGACTTGTTCCTTTCTCTACCCGTAAGTTTTCGGTTGCTGCAATCCTCTGTATGTTGCAATGCCCTGCGGCATTTCCCCTCGATTTACAATGTCACTGCCTCTGTAAACAGCCTTGCTAACCGTAACAGCTGTTTTGTATTCGTTTTTCTGCCCTGTTGCGGAAGGACCGTTTCCGCTGTGCGGACGTTATATAATATCGATTGTTCTGTAATATTCGATAACATATGTTCTCCTTCAGAAATCCCTGTTTTCAGGCGTTCCACGACATGTCCCATAAAGCTCTGCACCTGCGGGGTCCTGCCGTAGGTGGTGGAAATGTTCGCGAAAACAGTGCGCTCTTCGATGTGCATCTGCGCGGAGACCGTTCCAAATTCAGCGGTATCGTATGTGATTGAAACGCCGCTGCCCTGTCCGGCGTCCGCCGTCAGCGTCACCTGCATGGAAACGGTTCTGCCGTTTGCCGTGACCGGAATCTCAAAGGAGCCCTGTTCCGCAAACCTTGCCGCGGTGCTGACCTGCCGCCGCAGGGACAGTGCCGCGCGGTAATCCGTATAGCGGGTGCCGTCCGCACGCATCAGCTGCGTCAGGTTCTCTTCCATGCGCTCCATCTGCGCCAGATAGCCTTCCGTTCCCTCTTCTCCTTCGCCGAGCGTCTCGCGCAGCGCCTTCGCCGCTTCGCGCATGTCTTCTTCCGACGCCGTTCCCTTCGTCAGGGCGACGCTTTCTTCCCAGAGGCTGACCGCCGTCTGGCGGCTCCTGCTGCCGATCAGGGAACGCATGGCCTCTAACAGCGTCGTCGTCACGGGGAGCTCGCCCGCTTCGAGCGCGGCCGCCGCGTCCTCTCTTGCCGTATCCGTCCGCTCGCCGGAAAGCGTTTCCCGCATCTGTTCCAGCTGTGCTTCGTTGTATGCCCGCTCCGCGGTCTCGTCCGCCGGCATGTTTTCCATGGCATCGGCAAAGGCCGGCAGCTCCATTTCCTCCGGCGCGTCCAGACCGGCCAGCTTCTCCGGTGCCAGATGCGCGTAGGCACGATCCGCTTCCGCGCTGTAATAACGGAAGGCGGTCTCAATCTGTGTTTCGATGGCGTTCGTGATACGCCCCTTCACCAGGCCGCCGTCATCCGCCGTCAGCTCAATGCCCGCGCCCTGTGTCGTCCGCACGGTGCGGGTGGCGGTCAGGAGGTTTCCGATCGTCATCTTTTCGCCGGTGTTCAGCAGCGTGCCGATCGCGGCGTGGTCTGTTTTCTGTAAGGTTTCAAACATGCGGTAAATGCCGATGAAGGAGCTGCGTTCCGCCTCCGTGATTTCACCGGACTGCTCCGCTTTGTAAAGGAACTGCGCGTACCGTTCCTCGCTGTCCGCAAGGCTTTCGCTGCGGCCGCGCAGCGTCTCCGCCAGATTCTCCAGCGTCATCCGGAGCGGGTTTTTGCCCTCGCGGATCATATCCAGCACCGCTGCCGGGCGCAGGTCTCTCAAAATGCCGTCCAGCACGGCGTCCGCTTCGCGCACCCTGCTGACGTTTGCTTCGCTGATTTCCATGCGGTTGTAGCCCAGAATCCGCACGGCGCGGAGATTGGACTTCGTCGCTTCCATGCCGATCCCGGACAGCAGCGCGTCCGCATTGCCGAAGGCCTTTTCGAAGCTGTCGCCCAGGTCTCTGCGGACCTCCGTCTGCATGGTCTCGTAGGCGCTGTTTGCAGTCTTCCAGGTGGTGGCGCGGGAGAAGATATCGTCCAGCGTGTCCGTTTTGAATTCGTCCGCCACAGCGCCGATGACGCCCAGCGGCATCTCCGTGCGCATGTATTCGACTTTGATATTGGTCTCGGCGTACAGCCGGTAAGCCGCCGCCGCGTTTGTCATGGTATAGCTCGCGCTGGCCTGATAGGTCAGGCTCACGCGGGAGACAGCCGCCTCGTCGCTGCCCGAAAAGAGTGCCTTGGCGCTCTGCTCCACCGCACTTCTGAGCTGTTCCACAAGCTCGCTCAGGGGGGCGGTGTCAATGGAAAAGCCGGAGCGCATCATCGTCAGATTGGCGGAAATGCTCATGGACAGGCGGATTTCCTCCATCTGCAGACGGCCGGTGAGGACACGCGCTTCCTCTGCGGGGCTGAGGGCCGCTTCTTCCGCGACAGCCTGTGCGTCCGCGGTCTGCGATGCCGCTTCCGCGAACACCTCCGCCGGGCTGACAACTTCTCTGTCCCCTGCCCTGTGTGCCGCTTCCGTCACATCCTTCAGCGTCAGTTCCCTGTCCGCTTCGCCCATGCGGCGCACGGCCTCAAGCACATCCTCCGGCCTTGTCATCCGCACTTCTTGGTCAATCTCCGCGGCTTTTGCCAACATGCCCTGCGGGTCCGTGAGATCGCCCTGCCCCGCTCCTTTTCCCGCCGCGATGGCCGCCGCGGCCGCACGGATGACGCTTTCCTCACTCAGCGGGAAGGAAAGCGCGCCGATGTCATGCGCTTTCATCAGATGGGAAGGGGTCAGCGCCACGCCCGCGCCCAGCAGCAGGGAGGCTTCTTTCTGTATGTTCCCGTCCGCCGGGTCCAGTCCGGCCTGACGGATGACGTCGTCAATCTGCGGTTGTATCGCGGCGATGTCCAGGCCTTCGCCGGCCTTCGCCGGATAACCGCCCTGAAAACCCTTTGCCGCGTGCGCCGCAAGATACAGGCTGTCCACGCTGGCGGGCAGTTCGTTTTCCGTCAGATATAACACGGCGTCCGCGTCCGGTGCCGTCAGCAAGGCCGCCTTTTCCACGCTCGCGCGGACGGCGTCCAGATTGTCCTTTGTCAGGGGAAGATCATTTTCTTTGAAGGCATTCAGAAGCGAACGCGCGTACGCTTCGCTGCCGGTGATGGCCTGTAAGGTTTCTGCGTCCAGATCATCCGTCACACCCGCGATTTCCACGCCGGACTGCAACAGGGAAGCCTTGATATGATCGACCATCGTGACGGTCTCGCCCGCTTCGATCTCCGAAGGGGCATAACCGTCCTCTTTTGCCTTTTTGTAGTCTTCGGGGGAAAGGGTGTGCGCCAGCACGACGTCCATCTGCCGGGAAGCGGTCAGATCCGCCGGATTCTCGCCTGTCAGTGCCGCCGAAACGCTCTTTGTGCGGGTGCCGGCAGTGCCGTTCAACGCGTTGTCCGCGCCAAGATCCAGCGAAAAGGCCTCCGACGCGTTTTTCGTTTTATGAACAGGCGCAGCCTGCGCCTTCGAAGCGCCTCTTGCCTGTGTCAGTTCATTTTGGGATGCTGTCTGTAACTTGCCTGTCTGCGGGTTTTCCAGCCCGACCGGAATCACTGCCATTGCGCCGCCTCATGTGATTATTCCAAGGGGTTTCCTTTGGCTTCGTCCGTGAAGACACTTGAAAACCGAAAAAAGAGTGCCCGGCCATCCTTGCCGGTCACTCTTTATATCGGCTGATTTCGGAAAATCATAACCCTATGGGCTTGTTGCCGTTGTCACAGGACAGACTGCGGGGATTCAAAACCGGTGGCCCCCGCCGCCGCCGGAGGACGAGGAACCGCCGCCGCCACCGGAGAACCCGCCGCCACCGCCGGAGGACCAGCCACCGCCACCGCCACCGGAAGACCGGCTGCTGCCGCCG
>JAFZLB010000027.1 GCA_017551665.1 Lachnospiraceae bacterium | reverse complement strand
TAATCCAGCCGTATGTTTAAATGTACGAGTGGTTTCCACTTTTTTACAGATCGTATGTTCTATTTTGGCGCTGTTTGTAAGAGTAAATTCCACTCCGTATGGACCTGGTTTCAGAGTGGAATTTACTTTTTCACTTCACCATCAAAATCGGTTGTGTTATCATGGGACATGGAGTTTTGTGATGAAAGAAAACGTATTGCTTGTCAAACTGATCCGGCTGGTGATGTGTGCGCTGTTTACGGCGCTTTTTGTTGTGCTGGAACGCTTTTTGTCCTTTAACGTATGGAACATGCGCGTCGGCTTTGCCTTTCTGCCGCTGGCGCTGACCGGTACGCTGTACGGTCCGCTTTCCGCCGCGCTGGTCGGTGCCTGCGGGGATGTCCTCGGCATGATGCTCTTTCCCACGGGGCCGTATTTCCCGGGCTTTACGCTGACCGCGGCGCTCACGGGCGCGGTCTTCGGGCTGTTCCTGCGCAAAAAACAGGCGCTGCCGCAGATCACCGCCGCCGTGCTGATCAATCAGATTGCTCTCAGCCTCTTGTTGCAGACGCTTTGGATTTCCATTACCTACGGCGCCTCTTATGTCGCGCTGCTGCCCACGCGCCTTATCCAGTGTCTCATTATGATTCCCGTGCAGTTTGTCGTCCTGCTGCTGTTGGCAAAACGGGTCACGGGACTGGCAAAGCGCATGCAGCTGGTGGCCTGAGAAGGAGGCTTGAAAATGACGTATCCGGAAGCACTCGATTATATCAACGCCGTCCGCTTCAGTGCCTGGAACCTCGGCCTGTCGCGCATCACGGTTCTCATGGAGCGCCTCGGCAATCCGCAGAAACAACTGAAATTTGTGCATGTGGGCGGTTCCAACGGCAAGGGCAGCACCTGTGCCATGACGGAACGCATGCTCCGGGAAGCGGGCTACAAAACCGGGCTCTTTCCCTCTCCCTTCATTGAGGATTTCCGGGAGCGCATCCAGGTCTGCGGCGGGATGATTCCGGAAGACGCGCTTTGCCGCATCACGGAACGCGTCAGGGCCGTCGCCGACGACATGGAGGATCATCCGACGCATTTTGAGCTGGTGACGGCGATCGGTCTCATTTACTTCGCGGAAGTCTCCTGTGACATCGTGGTGCTGGAGGTGGGGCTCGGCGGCGAATTTGACGCGACAAACGTCATCGATCCGCCGGAGGTTGCCGCCTTTGTCCATCTCGGACTGGAGCATACGGAATATCTCGGAAACACGCTGACGGAAATCGCGAAAACAAAATCCGGCATCATCAAGCAGGGCTCGGATGTCGTCAGTTATGAGAACGATACGGAAGTCATGCGGGTGTTCGACGAAGTCTGCAAAGAAAAACAGGTTCCGCTGCACATCGCGCGCTTTTCCCGCCTGGAACTGACGGAAGCAACGCTGTCCGGACAGTGCTTTGTGCTGCGTGTCCCGGCAGAGGAAGACAGCGAAGACCGGATTCCTTCGGACTGCCGCGTTAAGGACGGTACGGAATTCACGCTGCCTCTTGCCGGCGAATATCAGCTGCATAACTGCGTCACGGCGCTGAGCATCATTGAAGTCTTAAGAAAACGCGGCTTCGACATTCCGGAAGATGCCGTAATCCGCGGCATCGCGGAGGTTTCCTGGCCCGCCCGCTTTGAAGTCTTAAGCAAAGAGCCGCTCTTCATTCTGGACGGCGGACACAACCCGCAGTGCGCCGAAGCCCTTGCGGCATCCGTCGCGCAGCTGGTGCCGGGCGCGGAAACAGAGGGCGTCACCTTCCTCACCGGCGTCCTGCGGGACAAGGACGTTCCCGGCATTTTTGATCATCTGATTCCGCTCGCAAAGGAATTCTTCTGTCTGACGCCGGATTCCAAACGTGCGCTTCCGGCGGAAGAGCTGGCGGAATACTTATCCTCCAGGGGATGCAAAGCGACCGCCTGCAAAAAGGCCGAAGACGGAATCCGGCAAAGCCTTGCGAAAGGCCTGCCCGTTGTCGCCTTCGGCTCCTTATATCTGGCGGGTGTCATCCGCCGGACCCTGCGCCGCGTGCTTCCCGAAGAAACGAAGGACGCTTAGCAGACGGTTCTTGTAAACAGCGTGGCCATCTGTCCCATCAGGCGGAAGATCCGTTCCGCCCCTTCCGTGAGATCAAAGGCGCCGTTCTCCATGCACCAGTCATAAACGATACCGTGCGCCAGATGCTTCACTTCCCTTGCGAAGGTCTCCTTGTCGAAAAACTCCGGGATTTCCCCGCGCCGCTTTCCTTCCTCCGTGATCTCATGGAGGATCGGCGTGATCTTTCTGTCCTGCTGGCTTAAGACGGAGACATCCTCCGCACTGTGCGTCAGCTGGTTGGCATAGATCACCTTTAAAAACTCCACACCGCATTCATCCTGACAGAAGCGGCACATCGTCACCGCCAGCTGCACCAGCTTTTCCGTCACCGGCATATCCTTCGGAAGATTTTTGTAGGTCTCTTCGTAGAGATCATCGACCTGACGGAAATGATCCGCCAGCACCGCTTCCTTGGCGGAAAAATGCGAATAGAAGGTGCCCTTGGACACCCCTGCCCGCGTCGTGATATGCTCCACCGTCACGTTGTCATAGCCGTACTCGGAAAACATTTCGTAGGCGGTCTTCAGCAGACGGGCCTTCGTCTTGGCGGCGCGGATGCTCCGCATGGTCGGTTGTTTTTCCGCGGGGGTATTTGCTTTCTGCTGTATCATGTCCTGGGCATGCGCGGATCCACTGTCACGCGGTTTTTACCGCTCTCCACGCTCTCCTCCATCAGTTTGATCGCACGGCGCGTCAGGATGGGGACGGTATCCGAGGCCTTCGGAATCGTCAGTCCGACGGAAGCCGTCACCTTCAGTGACTTGTCCTGATGCTCGATTTCCGTGTTGACGATGGCCTGCCGGATCCGCTCCGCAAAAATCGGCGCGTCATAGGTTTTCTCAATCGCGTAGATGCCGACAAACTGCCGGTCATCCCAGCGGCCGACCAGATCCGCCCGGCGCATGTTCTGTTGAATGCTGACGCCGATGTTTTTCAGGATATCGTCTGCCGTCTTTTTGCCGTAGTCCGCCGTGAACGCGTCGAAATCATCAATCTCCGCGAAGGCCAGGGCAAACATCCTGCCGAAATGACGGAATTCGCTCATCTTATAACCAAGAAAACTCTCCAGGTAATTGCGGTTCGGAAGACCGCTCAGCGGATCATGCAGCGCACCGCCGGCGATGGAATCCAGAAGCTCATCCTTATAATGCGTCGGAGAATCATTCATAAACAGCTCCACGGAGCCGATGATTTCCTTTTCTTCGTAAATCGGGAAAACATTGATGCGTACCGGCATGCGGTAGCCGCTTTTGTGCCGGAGGAAGACACGCTCCTGCCGGTGCTTGCCGTCGATGTTCGTCGCGAACAGCGGGCAGCCTTCCTGGCACAGCGGCGTTCCGTTCTCATCCACATGATTCAGCATGCTCTCCGGACAGGATCTTCCGACGATCTCGTCATGCGTGTACCCGGTGATTTCCTCCGCGGCATGATTCCAGAAGAGAATCTTCCGGTTCCTGTCCACAAAGTACGCGCCGTTGTCCATGTTGTCGATAATCGACTGGTAAATCTTCTGAATGTCCATATTGTTTCTCCAAAGCGGTGTCCGCCTGTCAAAGCCTCCGTCAGAAGAGCATCATTTCTATTATAGCATGTTTATTGCGCTGCCGCCATCCCCGCTTCCGTTTTCCCCGTCTTCGTAGGCTGCCAAAAGCTGAAGGCTCTGTAATTCCCGGTCAATCGCGCGTTTCCGCAGCGAGGCCGTCAGCCCGTCCAGCTCCCGGAGCGCCTGTGGCGACAGGGAAAAGCCGTACAGCTTCTTCAGCGGCGCGCTGCCGATATGGGCCAGCGCCCGGACGACGGCGCTGTTGCTGCCCCGGTAGGCGCTTTCCCCCGGAAAAATCCCCTCCGTCACCATGGCCCGCAGCTCGTAAACGCAGCGGATCAGCTTCGGAGGCAGCTCTTCCTTCTCCGCTTCCAGGGCTTTCAGCGAAAGATAGAGCAGATTCAGAAAGTCGCCCGCTTCCATGTTTTCCCTGGTATAGTAATCCGCAAGCTCCAGAAAAAACGTTCCGCAGGCCGCCAGTTCCAGCTTTTTCCGGAAGCTGTCAAAGTAATAATCGATCTTTGTGTCCTGCAGCGTGTAGCTGCTCTTCCCCGGAAAGAGCTGAAAGCTTCCGAAGCAGAAGGGCTCCACCTTGCCGGAAAGCTTCCCCGACGGGCGCCTTGCCCCTCTGGCAAAGGCATTCAGCTTGCCCCGCTCCGCCGTCAAAAGCGTCACGATCCAGTCATACTCGCCGACCGGACGGTGCTTCAGCACAATCCCGTGTACCTCAATCCGGTTCTCCATCACGCGCCCCGGCCTGCTTTCCCGCGGCTCACTTCCGGTACCCCAGGCTCTTCAGCTGCGTTTCGTCATCGCGCCAGTCCTTCCGCACCTTGACAAAAAGCTGCAGGTTCACCCTGCCGTCCAGCATCCGTTCGATGTCTTCGCGGGCGGTCTGGCCGATCTTCTTCAGCATCCTGCCGCCCTTGCCGATCACAATGCCCTTATGACTGTCACGCTCGCAGACAATGGACGCGGAAATGTCCGTGATGGCTTCTCCGGTCTTTGTCTCCCGCTCGCGCATCTTTTCGATCTGTACGGCAATGCCGTGCGGTACCTCGTCACTCAAAAGGCGCAGCGCCTTCTCCCGGATGATCTCCGCGGCGATGTCGCGCACGGGCACATCGGTCAGCGCGTCCTCGTCATACAGCGGCTCGCCGTAAGGAAGGAAGCCCTTGATTGTTTGCAGCAGTGCCTCCGTTCCCTCTCCCTTCAGGGCGCTGACGCTTGTCACCTCCGCAAAGGGAGCCTCCGTTTCATACAGCTTTCTCGCAGTCTCCCGTTCTTCCTCCGGAAACAGGTCTTCTTTGTTCAGGATGATGAGGACGGGCACATCCGCTTTGGACAGGCGTTTCAAAAGATCCCGCTCCACCTCGTCAATCTCTTTGACGGGCTCCGCCATGAAAAGCACCGCGTCGATGTCCTTCAGGGCACCGCGTGCGACGCTCACCATGTACTGCCCGAGTTTGTTTTTCGCGATATGAATGCCGGGCGTATCCAGGAAGATGATCTGCGCCTCGTCATCGGTGAAGATCGTGCGGATCTGTCCCCGCGTCGTCTGCGGCTTGTGCGAGGTGATCGCGACCTTCTGTCCGATCAGACGGTTCATCAGGGTGGATTTCCCCGTATTGGGCCTGCCGATGAGCGTCACGACCCCGCAGCGAAAGTCCTCCCGGTGCGTATCGCTCATGCCTCTTCCTCTTCTATATCCTCTGCACCGTCCTGTATCAGCAGCTCCACGCTGTCAAAGAGCGTGCCGTACTTCTCAATCTTTTCCGCGGCACCGACCACGCAGCGGATGCTGTCCTTCAGCATGGCGTCGATGTACACCGCCATATCCCGGATCTGTTCCGCCGTGCAGTCCAGCACCTCGTCCCGTTCCTTCTGGATCTCTTCCTGCGTGATGCCCATGAGGTAACAGGTCAGGCCGTAGCCGCCCTTTGCGGCCGGCGTTTTCGGCGTGTCCAGTGTGGAGATTGTGCCGATCACAAACTGCGTCATAATGCGTTCGTCCGCCCGGAAGCTGCGGATAAAGTCCGCACTCTTCTCAAACACCTCAAAGGACTGCTTCAGATGCGGATCCCGGTAGGTGACAAAGTAGCTGTCGCCGTTTCGCGCAAACGAGGCCTGACAGCCGTAGGCACCGCCGAGCACGCGGATGCTGTCCCAGAAATATTCCTGCGACAGGATGCTCTTCACCACGCGCAGACGCCCCGTAAAGGGCAGCCCCTCGCGCCGGTAATTCCCCGCGGTGCAGACATACTGCACCTGTCCCGCCGTCTGGAAGGCCTCATGCAGCGCGGAAGGCTCCGAAGGGAAGTACCCCTCCGCCACCCGTTCCGTAAAGAGTCCGTCCGCAAAGCCCTTTGCCAACGGCACAAAGGCCGCGTAATCCTCCGCGGGCGCGGTGAAATCCATCAGCAGATTTTCCTTGCGGAACAGCACCTTTGCGAGCTTTGCCAGCGTTTTGGAAAGCTTCCCGCGGGGACGGACGGCGTCCTCCTTCGTCAGGGATTCCACCAGGCGGTAAGCGGTCAGTCCGTTCACCGTATCCGCGATCTTCGCCGTGGGAGAAATGTGCGAAAGCGCACGCAAAGCCGCCGTCTGGTTGCCGCTGAACATCAGATCATCCTGCATCCTGGAACGGATCTCCCTCAGAATTTCCAGGACGCGCTTCTGGTCCGTGAAATCGGAGGTCGTCAGGATTTCCTTTGTCAGATCAAAGCCGTCCTGCAGATGATCGCGCAGCACCTTGACGCTGATCTCAAAGGTTCTCGTGTAACGCGTACGGTCCGCGGCGTTGGTGTAAGTGGAAACGCTGCCGGAAAAACCGCCGGTCCGGATGTTGACTTCGTTGGCGAGACGGGCATAGCCGTACTGCGCCGTATCCACCATGCCGAGCATGGTCTTCAGCAGACCCGCGTAAGGATACAGCTCCTCCGGGACGTGCTCCATGTCAAACAAAAAGGTCAGGTAGCAGATGCCGTTCGTCTGCACGTCATGGAACAGAATCTGCGCGTCGCCTTCCTCCCGTTTCTCATAGCGGAAACGGTCCGCCTCCCGCTTTAAGTCCGCGCGGGTCAGCATGGGAATCTTTTTCAGGTCCTCTTCCTTGTCCGGCGTCGCCTGGAACTCCTTCAAATCCTTTGTGGCGCGGACGATTTCCGCAATTTCTTCTTCGGACAAGGACGCCTTTTTCGCGGCCAGCTTTTCGCGCAGCGCCTCTTCCTTTTTCTCCGTCAGTCCTTCCTCCGGCGAAAAGACCGTGACGGTACGGTGCGGATTGTCCAAAAGATAACGCTGCACAAGCTCTTCGAAATAATTGGTTTCCGCCGCCGCCTTCAGCTCGCGGTAGGTTTCACCCGCGTCGATATGCACGAAGGGCAGCGCGTCGTCAAAGAGCCAGCTGTCCAGCATTTCCAGTCCGTACATCAGCCCCTTCGGATAGCGGCCGAAATCCGCCTCGCGGTAATGGAACTCACTCTGGTTGAGCGCGGCATACAGTGCCTGTTTGTCAAAGCCCTCGCACACCACGCGCTGCAGGGTGTCGCGGACGGTTTCCACAAATTCGTCTTCCTTCTCCGCGTCCGTTCCCTTCGCGACAATGGACAGGGCCGGCTGCAGAATGCCGTCGCTGTAACTGCAGTAGATGTCGGAGCCGATGCCCCTGTCGATCAGCGCCTGCTTCAGCACCGCGCCCGGCGCGTCGCAGAGCGCGTAATCCAGAACGTCAAAAGCGATGTGCAGCTTTTTGTCCGTACTGTCGCCCATGCAGACATTGTAGGTCAGATAGCTCTGTCCCTTCAAAGACTGTCCCGGCAGCACGGCGTAGGTTTTGCGGATGGTCTTCGGCGCGTCGAAGGGCTCCTGACGTGCGGGCATCGAAGCCACGTCAAGGAAGTCATACTGCGACAGATAGGCCTTGTCCAGCCAGTCCAGGCGTTCATACGCGTCCACGTTGCCGTAGAGGTAAATGTAACTGTTGGAAGGATGATAAAAGGTTCTGTGAAACGCGATGTAATCCTCGTAAGTCAGATCGGGAATCACATCCGGGTCACCGCCGGAATCCACGCCGTAGGCGGTATCCGGGAAAAGCGACTGCCGCATGTCCCTGCCGACAACGCTTTCCGGCGAAGACATGACGCCCTTCATCTCATTGTACACGATGCCGTTGATGCTCAGATCGGCATCCGCATTCTCCATTTCGTAATGCCAGCCCTCCTGCATGAAAAAGCGCGGCTCCTGATAAATACGCGGCTTCAGCACCGCGTCCATGTACACATGCATCAGGTTTTTGAAATCCCGGTCATTGCAACTCGCGACAGGATAGACCGTCTTGTCCGGATAGGTCATCGCGTTTAAGAAGGTGTTCAACGAACCCTTCACCAGCTGCATAAAGGGGTCCTTGACCGGAAAGGACTCGGAACCGCAGAGCACGGTATGCTCGATGATATGCGCGACACCGGTCGAGTTTTCCGGCGGCGTGCGGAAGCCGATGTAAAACACCTTGTTATCGTCATCATTCAAGAGCAAAGCCACCCGTGCTCTGGTTTTTTTGTGACGCAACAGGAGGCTTTCGCTGTGGATGTCTTCTATATGGCCCCGATCAACCAGCTCATAGGCCTCGGGGATGCGGATGTCTGTCATAGAGTGTCCTTTCATTAAATGTCGAAGTCGTCTCCGCCTGCCGGCAGGTCAAAGTCAAAGCCAAATCCTGCGGGCGCGGGGGCAGGGGCCGGCGCGGGCTGCGTTGCGGCATAAGCTGCCGGCTGCGGAACTGCCGTGTAAGGCGCTGCCTGCGGTACCGGTTGAGGTACCGGTTGCGGTGCGACTGCCGGTGCAGGTGCCGCTTGCG
>JAFZLB010000026.1 GCA_017551665.1 Lachnospiraceae bacterium | reverse complement strand
TGAGCCAGGATCGAACTCTCACGTTGTAATGTTTGTTGCGTTTTCGCAACGGATTCACTTGGAATCTTCAGGTTTTTGCCTATGATTTCGCGCTCCGGCCTTGATAAGCACCCTCGAAAACGCTTCGCGTTTCCTCGGTCGCGGGCTTTCGCCCTATGCATCCTTCAAACGTTGTCCTTGTGTGGGCAAGCCCCCACCGGACCCCGTTTTCGTCTGCGCACTTCTCAATGCCTTCGCGCACTTCAGGGTTGTATTACTATTCAAATGTCAAGGAACGATGCTGTGCGGTTTCGCACCAAAAAACATCGCGTTCACCGCGACAGCGGACATAACTATAACATTAGTGCATAGCGATGTCAAGCGGTTTTTCTTATTTTTTCGGGAAATTTTTATTCCGGGCGTTTTCGCGGCATTCCCAAAGGATTTCGCCGGGCAAAAAAGTGTCGGAAGACAGGTTCTTCCGACACTTTTTTCTGTTCCGGAGATGGAGGGATTTGAACCCTCGCGCCGGTCTCCCGACCTACACCCTTAGCAGGGGCGCCTCTTCGGCCTCTTGAGTACATCTCCTTGCCAAAACATATTATAACGACGGTATCCGTCCCTTGTCAACGGAAATGTCAGCCCGCGTCCTTCACCACTTCCTTGAACGTGGTCGCGAGGGCGGCAATGCCCTGCAGTTCCGAAGGAATAATGATCTTCGTCGCCTGGCCGTTGGCCGCTTCCGTAAAGGCTTCCAGGCTCTTGATCGTAAGAACGGACTCGTCCGCCCCGGCTTCCTTGATGGAGCGGATACCGTCCGCGGTGGCCTGCTGGACGGCACGGATCGCTTCGGCGCGACCCTCCGCTTCTTTGATTTCTTTTTCCTTCTGCGCTTCGGCGGCCAGAATCGTCGCCTGCTTTTCCGCCTCGGCGGCAAGAATCTGCGCCTGTTTCTTACCCTCCGCCACAAGGATGGCCGAGCGCTGCTCGCCTTCCGCACGGAGAATCGCTTCACGCTTTTCGCGCTCCGCCTTCATCTGCTTTTCCATCGCCTCGCGGATTGCGGCGGGCGGCGTGATGTTCTTGAGCTCCACGCGCGTCACCTTGATGCCCCAGGGATCCGTCGCGACATCGAGCAGCGAACGCATCTGTGTATTGATGGTCTCGCGGCTGGTGAGCGTCTGGTCCAGTTCCATCTCGCCGATGATGTTGCGCAGCGTCGTGGCCGTCAGGTTCTCAATCGCCATGATCGGATTTTCCACACCGTAGGCAAACAGCCTGGGGTCCGTGATCATGAAAAAGACGATGGAATCGATCTGCATCGTCACGTTGTCCCGCGTGATCACGGGCTGCGGCGGAAAGTCGCAGACCTGCTCCTTTAAGTTCACGCGCCTTGCAATGCGGTCAATGAAGGGCAGCTTAAAGTGCAGACCCGTCTGCCAGGTGGACTGATAGGCGCCGAGGCGCTCCAGCACATAGGCCTTGGCCTGCGGCACGATCTTGATACAGCTGACCAGAATCGCCAGAATCAAAACAATCAGGATAATCAGTACGGCCGAAATCACAACTCTCTGCATTTGTTTTCTCCCTTCTTAAACGCTTTCCGGCTTGACGATCAGCTTCACGCCGTCCACCGATTCCACGTTGACCATCTGTCCTTCTTCAATAATCTGCTGATGCACGGCAGAGCGCGCGCTCCATTCCATACCGTCCACCTCCACCTTTCCCGTCTGGTGCCCGTTGTCAATCCGCGCGGTGACAAGGCCCTGCTTGCCGATGACCGCGTCCACGTTGGTGGGACTGCGCTTCGGGTTGAAATGCTTTAGGGCGTACGGCCTGACCGTAAAAAGCAAAACGCCCGACACCAGCACAAACAGCACCAGCTGCACGGGAATGGACATACCAAGCGCCGACGCGATCAGCGCCACCACCGCGCCGCCGATGAACCAGAGCGTCGTCAGTGCCGTCGTCAGGATTTCCACAACGATGAATATGATAATCGCGATGATCCAGAAAACCGTCAGGGTACTGACCGGTCCGAAATATACCATTTCACACCTCCACAGGGGCATCGCCGCTTGACAGGTATGATTGTACCACAAAACCGGTCTGTTCCGCCATCCATGGCAAAACAGGGCGTACTAAAACACGGAATACGACAGACAGAGTTCTTCCCCTTCCTGATAACAGCCGCATTCCACGCTGACGGCATCCGTCTGCCCGCCCGCGTTGTAAAGGAGATACGCATAGCCGTCTTCGGTGACGAACTGATCCATGAGCTTCAGCTCCGGCTCCGGCTGCAAATAATCTTCCATATAGCTGACCGCCTTTGACCGCTGCTGCCCCCCGATCTTTTGATAAGACGCGTCATTTTGTTCCGGGCTCCCCATCGTCGCGTAAAAACGGAAGATTTTTCCGCTTGCGGCATGCAGGTCCGCCTGGATCGTCAGCTCCGGCGAATAAAGAAAGATTTCCCAGACCTCATGGCGCGGGTTCACGCCCCTGACATTTCTCTCCTCATAGCTGAGGGTTCCCAGAACCGCCGTGTACTGCATGCCCTCCACATCCGCACACCATTCCGGAATCAGGGACAGGGACGCCATCTTCCGCAGCTCTTCGCCCAGCTGTGCCACGGCCTGTTCCTTTGTCATCCCGCCTTCCAAAGGTTCATGGTAAAACACGTTGTTGCCGTAAGGATTCAGAATGCCGACCGCGCACAGCAGATCCTCCGTCGTCAGCGGGATCAGCTCCGCGGGCGCTTCCTGTGCCGTCACGACAATGCCAACATCCTCATCCATTTGAATCCATGCCATATTGTTCCGCAAGGCCTCGCGCTGCCGGTCCATCAGGGCGGAGGGCAGAAAGAATCCCGCCGCCATCACCACAAGACTGCCGAGCAAAAACAACATCACCTTTCCGTATGCCGCATTTCCGCGCCCTTGTTCCTGACTGATTTCGTTCATGCTTCCATGTCCTCTTTCCGTAAGGGCAGGCACACCAGGACCGTCGTACCCCTGCCTTCTTCGCTTTCAAAGGTGAGCGTTGCCTGATGCAGCTCCACAATCCGCTGCACCAGCGCCAGCCCCAGTCCCGCACCGTGCTGGGCGCGCGCGCGTGATTTGTCCACCATGTAAAAGGCTTCCGTCACGCGGGAGAGCGCCTCTTCGGGCATGCCCCTGCCGTCGTCGCGGATGGCAATGTCATAGCGCAGTTCCTCTCCCGTCCGCCCCGTGATCTTCACCATTTTCGCGTCCGCCTTGGCCGCGTTGTCAATGAGATTGAGCAGCATGGTCTTGAAGAGATCATATTCCACGCGAAGATACGTTTCCTCCATGTCCGTCTCCAGACGGAGGTCTCTTTCTTCGCAAAACGGCTTCAGCCCTTCCGCGACATGGTCAAACAGTTCCTTCGCGGAAAGCGCCTCCAACACAAAATCCTGCTTGTTCAGCACGATCAGCTCCATCAGCTTATAGGACAGCGCCTCCAGATGCAGCCCCTCGTCCAGAATATACTGCGCCAGGGGACGCACCTCCTCCGGCGGCAGTTCCTTTTTCGTCAGCATGTCCGCGTAGCCGATCACGCTGGTCAGGGGCGTCTTCAGTTCATGGGCGAAGTTCCCGACAAAATCTTCCTTTGCCTGCGCCGCTTGTTGCAGCGCTTCCACACTTCCTTCCACCGCCTGCGCCATGTCATTGAAGGAACGGACCAGGTCGCCGAGCTCGTCATCCCGTTCCGCCTCCACGCGCGTATGGTATTCCCCCTTCGCGATCAGCTCCGCGCTTCTTGCCGTACGCCCGATCGGACGCACCAGACGGAAGGCCACGAGGCTGACCCCCGCAAGCGCCAGGCCGCAGACAATCAGGTAAATCACGCGGTAATTGGCCAGCTGGCTGTCGGTCTGCGCGGTCACAAAGCCCAGTGTGTCGCTGACCGTCAGCAGCATGGTGCGGCCGCCGAAGGTAAAGGTTCCGCCCGCAGTGACAAACAACGCGTCCCCGCCCGGATTCTCCACCAGACACAGATGCCCCGCGCTTGTCCGGTTCACCGCTTCCCAGGTCAGATTCGGATGATCTCCCGGAAATTCGTTGTACAGCACACGGTAGTCTTCGTCCGTCACGGTGATCATTCCCCCGTGCGGCACATCGTTGATTTTGTCCTGCAACGCTTCCTTCAAGGCCTGTTCCGTTGTGCCGGCCGCGCCGCCGGAGCCTTGCAGGATATAGCGCAGCATCCTGTAAGAGGAAATCGTGCGGTCCATTTCTCTCGCAACGCTTTCTCTCAGCGAGGACGACATCATCAGATAGCCCGCCATCGCGAGCGACAGGCAAAGAATGACGGTAATGGAAAAAAAGACTTTGGAAAACAGGCGCATGGCTTTTTGTCCTCAAACCTCCAGTTTGTAGCCGATGCGGAAGACGGTTTTGATCTGCTCCTCCCAGCCCAGCTTTTTGCGCAGCCGCTGGATGTGGGTGTCGAGTGTCCGCGTCTCGCCCGTGAAGGGCTCGCCCCAGACGCGCTCATACAACTGGTCCCGATAGAGCGCCACATTGCGGTTTTCCATCAACAGCACCAGCAGATCAAATTCCTTGACGGTCAGTTCGACGGGCACATCGTTCTTGAGCACCTGATGCGCCTCCGGATCCACGGTCACATCATGGGCGGAAAGCTTGCGTTCCCCCTTCCCCATGCGGCGGAGCACCGCTTCCACGCGGGCCAATAATTCCCCGACCTGGAAGGGCTTGACGATGTAGTCATCCGCGCCGCGCTTTAAGCCCTTGATTCTGTCCTCCAGGCTCGCTTTCGCGGTGATAAAGATGACCGGCATCCCCGTCGGTTTGATGTAATCCAGGAGTTCGTAGCCGTCGATTTTCGGAAGCATGATGTCCAGGAGCACAAGATCGTAATCATGGTCCTCGATGAGATCTGCCGCTTCCTCCCCGTCAAAGGCGCAGGTACATTCATACCCCGCGCCCGTCAGGGACACACGGATCAGGTTATTGATGGCCTTGTCGTCTTCCACGATCAGTATTGTCATCATGCTTCCAGTATAGAAGGTATTTGTTTCAAAGATGTTTCGCGGCCTTCCCCGGGCGCTCAGTCAATCTCCATCTCGTTTTCGTCCTTCACCTCCGTCTCGTGGTATTCCTGTTCCGTGTTGACGTTCCAGATGTTGGACTTGTCCCTGTTGCCGCTTAAGATGTTATGCACCGCCTCGAAGGAGGTACACATGGAATGATCGATGTTGTTGTAACGGTGCTGGCCGTTGCGGCCGACACAGTAAAGATTCTCGATGGAATCCAAAAATTCCCGGAGCGTATCCATTTCGTCGTAGGTGTCAAAATACGCCGGATAAGCCTTCTTCACGCGCTCGACGTGGTAATCCATGACTTCCTTTTCGGAATCGATGAGCTTGAGCGTCACCATTTCGCGGATGGCGCGGCGGGCGAAATCGTCGTCCTCTAAATTCCACATGCGGTCGCCCTCGTTGCAGAAATATTCCAGGCCCATCCAGATCGTGTTTTCCAGATCCTTCACCATGTAAGGCGACCAGTTGTTGTAAATCTGGAAGCGTCCCATCTTCACATGGCGGTCCTGCACATAGACCCAGTTGTCCGGCACGATGTTGCCGACGGTCTTCATCTTTGTCCTGTTCTCAAGATTGAGTTTTTTGATCAGAACGCCCAGCGTCATGTAATCGCGGTAAGGCAGACCCTTCGCGATGCGGGCCGCGTCCGCGGGCACATCCTCCATCCCCGCGACAAGATCCTTGACCGGCATGGAGGAAATGACGAGATCTCCCTTCATTTCTTTTTCCTGGCCGTCGCGTTCATAGGTCAGCCCCGTCAGCTGCCCCTTGTCGTCGCGG
Organism: Lachnospiraceae bacterium; assembly: GCA_017551665.1. GTDB lineage: Bacteria > Bacillota > Clostridia > Lachnospirales > Lachnospiraceae > Butyrivibrio. The sequence goes on along the minus strand of JAFZLB010000026.1, from coordinate 40,991 downwards.
TGCAGCTTTGTCACGCGGGCGCCTTTCAGAATCCTTCCGCCCTTCTTCTCAATTTCCTCCGCCGTCACGTCCCAGAGCTGCCCCGGCCCCATCTTCGGATACGTGAATTCCTCGATCAGCGAAGTCTCCACCTTCTTGCCCTTGATATGGAACATGCGCATGAGCGCGTCCTTCAGGACGACGGAAATGGACATGCCCTTCGTGCGCTGTGCCCCCCAGGAAGGGTCAATCTCCGAAGGATGCCTGCCCCAGAGGTTTTCCGTATAGTCCTCAAAGAACATGCCGTACAGCTTTTTGCCGTAGCGGTTAATATAAAAATCCTCAAGGGAGTCTTCTTTTCTCTTGAAGACCAGGCTCTTCAGATAACTGAAGCCGACGGCCATCGTCGTGCCGAAGCCGAAGTTTTTGAAGGTTTCCGGTTTTAAGGAAATCGGATAATCGTAGAACTTTCTGTCAAAGAAAATGCGGGATACCCTGCCCCTGCGCAGCATCACGCGGTCGCTTTTCTCCGGATCGGGACCGCCCTTTGTCAGCCGCACGGCGCGGTTCAGAAGGATGTCATCCGCAGCGGGCGCGCCCTGCAGCGGCAGCATTTCCGACCACCACTTATTGACCTCCGGAATTTTGGAAAAGAAGCGGTGACCGCCCATGTCCATGCGGTTCCCCTTGTACTCCACGGTTCGCGAGATGCCCCCGAAGCACTCGCTCTCCTCAAATACCACCACCTCGTACTCGTCCGATTTGCGTAACAACTCATACGCTGCGGTCAGTCCCGCGGGACCCGCTCCGATGATCAATGCAGTTTTCATAACATGTCCTTTCGACAGAGTTTTGTATTTTCCTATTCTACCACACTTTGTGCTATAATGAATAAACATTTCTGCGGAGGTTGCACACTATGTCAATCGTAATCAATTCCTTTTTGGGGAAATTCGGCTTCTGGGCGAGACAGCGCTTTCCGCTGCTCTCCTCCAATGCCTACTTAAAGCTGCAGTTTGTGACGCGGCATAAGCAGCAGGATGCCTATACAAAGATGTTCCTCGCGGCGGCGGACAGGGGCGAGGTGCCCATGCCCAATGTCGTCAACATTGAGACGATCAACCGCTGCAACTCCACCTGCGAGTTCTGCTCCGCCAACATCCACGCGGTGTGCCGTCCCTTCCAGCAGATGACGGACGAGCTGTATTACTCCATCATCGACCAGCTCCATGACTGGGGCTACAAAGGCCATCTGACGCTGTACGGCAACAACGAACCCTGGCTCGACAAGCGCATCGTGGAGCTGCACAAATACGCGCGGGAAAAGCTGCCGGACAGCTTCATCTTCATGTCCACGAACGGGCTGCTGCTGAATGTGGAGCGCTTAAACGCGATCAAGCCCTACATCAACCAGCTCATCATCAACAACTACGCACTGGAATACAAGCTGCACGCCGGTGTCCAGAAGGTCTATGACCATGTGAAGGCGCATCCCGAAGAGTACAAGGACTTAGAGATTGAGATTCAGATGCGTTATCTGAAGGAAGTGCTCACGAACCGCGCGGGCAGCTCGCCGAACAAAAAGGCGACGGAGAAGGTCATCAAGGAAACCTGCCTGCTGCCCTTCACGGATATGTGGATCACGCCGGACGGGCGCGTGGGGCTCTGCTGCTGCGATAACTTCGAAAAGACCACGCTCGCGGACTTAAACGAAACGCCGGTGAAGGAAGCCTGGAACTCCCCGAAGATGCAGGCCGCCAGAAAGGCGATCGCCGCGGGACGCCAGAACTACGCCTTCTGCAAGCACTGTGATTTCATCGACGCGGGCTTCCGCATGACCATGGTGAAGCACATTTTGGAGGGTGACCAGGAAGCTGCCCACCGCGCCGGAGGACATGAGCGGACATGAGTGACAGGTTCCGGCAACGGCTCGCTGCCGTGGAAGAGAATATTCGTGCAGCCTGCGCGCGCGCGGGACGCGGGCGTGACGGCGTGACCTTAATCGCCGTTTCCAAGACGCATCCGGCGGAGGACGTCGTGCGCGCCGTTCATGCGGGGCTGACGGTCTTCGGGGAAAATCGTGTGCAGGAACTGCGGGAGAAAGCGCCGCGGGTGGCGAAGCTTCTGAGTGAAGAGGCGTCGCTGCGCTCTGCCGGGACTGCCGAGGCAGCGACGGGCGCATGTGCAGACATGTCTGCCGGGACCCGCATCGCGCTTCCGGACAGCGGCCTCGTCTGGCATCTGATCGGGACGCTGCAGACCAATAAAGTGAAATATCTGCCGGGACTTCTGAACGGCATGATTCATTCCGTGGATAATTTGAAACTCGCGCAGGAAATTGACCGGCAGTTTGCGAAACAGGAACATGCCGTGGCGCAGGTACTCCTTGAAGTCAACATGGCCGGGGAGGACACGAAGGCCGGACTCGCGCCGGAACAGGTGCGTGACCTGCTTACGCAGATCGCGCCGCTTTCGCATCTGCGCGTCCGCGGTCTCATGACGATCGCGCCTTATACGGAAGACGCGGAAAGCAACCGTATTCATTTCCGGGGTCTTCGGGAACTCATGGCGGAGCTGAACGCCGCCGCCATCCTAAGCGAACCGATGACGGAGCTCTCCATGGGCATGAGCGGGGATTACGAGGTCGCCATCGAGGAAGGCGCCACCTTCATCCGCGTCGGGACCGCGCTCTTCGGCGAGCGGGATTACGGAAAGGTGTAAGAAATACCCTTCACACAACAAAAAACCACCCTTTGGGTGGTTTCCTGTGAATCGAGGTGACTGGATTCGAACCAGCGGCCTCTACGTCCCGAACGTAGCGCTCTACCAAACTGAGCCACACCTCGTCCGCGTGCGGGAGCAGTCAGCGCTTCCCTTTCACGCGAAAGAAATCATACAATAAAAACCCCCCGCGTGTCAAGACGTCCCCTTCCCCCATAAAATTATTGAAAAAAAGCCCCGCAGCCGTTATGATAGGGGATATGAAATTTGTGATCCAGGTGGTATCGGAAGCGGCGGTTTCGGTCGCGGAGCATAATGACGAAGCGCACAGGGAACAGGGCGCGATCGGCAAGGGTTACGCGGTGCTGGTGGGTGTCGGCGAAGGCGATACGGAAGAAACCGCGGACAAGATGATCGAAAAGCTGCTTGCGCTGCGCGTCTTTGCGGACGAAAACGGCAAGACGAACCTGTCGCTTGCGGACGTGGGCGGCGGGCTGCTTCTGATCTCACAGTTCACGCTGTACGCGGACTGCCGCAAGGGCAACCGCCCCTCGTTTACGCGTGCCGCGGCACCGGAGTTGGCGGAGTCGCTCTATCATTACATCGTGCAGCGCTGCAGAGAGCGCGTCGGCACGGTGGCGGAAGGCGTCTTCGGCGCGCACATGCGCCTGCGCCTCACAAACGAAGGCCCCTTTACCATCCTCCTGGATTCGGAGGAGCTCGCAAGACCGAGAAGATCCCACACAGACAGTGTGTCAGCCTGAACGGCAATACGGAAAGGAACATTATGGAAAAGGAACTGAAAAAGAATCTCGATGTTGTCACGGAAACCCTCTCGGCGGCGAGAAACTACTGGCACGCATGCAGTATTCTGAACTATGACCAGCAGACAATCTCCCCGAAAAAAGCCAAGGAGCTGCAGGGCGAGACCGAGGCCTTCCTCGGCAACCAGGCCTTCCAGCTGCTGAAATCAAAGAAATTCATCAAGGCGATGGAATACATTTACGAAAACCGCGCGGAGCTCGGCAAGTATGACAGCGCGCTCGCCAAGTCGCTGTACCGCGAGTACCAGCGCATCAAGCGCATCACGCCGAAAATGCATCACGAGTTTTCGCTGGTGTACAACAAGGCCTACGTGGACTGGCTCGAAGCCAAGGAAGCCTCGGACTTTTCGCGCTTTGAGAAATCGCTGAAAAAAGTGCGCGACGTCTCCATGAAAAAGATTTCCCTGCGTAAGGAGCACAAGAACACGGACTATGATCATCTGCTGGATGATTACGAAACCGGCATGACGGAAAGCGTTCTGGACGAAACCTTCGGTGCCTGCAAGGAGCGTCTGATTCCCTTCCTGGAAAAGATCAAGAAGAGCAACAAAAAGATCCGCACGGATTTCATGCGGCGCAAGGCCCCGCAGGCCGCGCAGGAAAAGCTCGCGCAGTATCTGCTGGATCTGATCCGCTATGACTTTTCGCGCGGCGCGATTTCCACCACGGAGCATCCCTTCATGGATGATCTCGCGGTGGACGATGTCCGCGTCACGACGCACTATTACGAAGAAAACTTCGCTTCCAGCATGTTCAGCGTCCTGCATGAGGGCGGCCACGCGCTCTTCGGGCAGAACACGCCGCGCGTGCATTACAAGCATTTCATTGAGGACGGAAAGACCCTCGGCATGCATGAATCCGTCTCGCGCTTTTACGAAAACCGCATCGGACGTTCCAGGGCCTTCATTGACCTTCTGTATCCGAAGACGAAGGAGCTGTTCCCGGAGGTCTTTTCGGACGTATCCGCGGAGGAGTTTTACGAGGCCGTCAATGTGGTGAATCCTTCCCTGATCCGCATTGAGGCGGACGAGTTCACCTACACCTTCCACATCATCATCCGCTATGAGCTGGAGAAGATGATCATCAACGAAGGCGTGAAGATTTCCGATCTGCCGAAGCTCTGGGCGGACAAGTATGAGGAATACCTGGGCGTGCGTCCGGACTGCGACAAGACCGGCGTCCTGCAGGATGTGCACTGGTCCGGCGGCTTCGGCTACTTCCCGACCTACGCGCTCGGCAATATGTACAACGCGATGTACTTCAACAAGTTCAAGGAAAAGTATGATATCGACAAGCTCGTGTCCGGCTCCAACTTTGACATCATTTCCGACTGGATGACAAAGCATGTCTACAAAAAGGCCGACCGCCTGGATCCGAAGGACTGGATCCTGGACATCACCGGACGCGAATTCACGCCGAAGGATTTCCTGGATTACCTCGAAGAAAAATTCGGCGCACTCTACGGGATTTCCTGAAATGGCACAGGCGGCCAAAAAAAGACTGACGGCAAAGGAACGGGCGAGGAGCGCGGAGATTCTCGCCCGTCTGGACGAGCGCTACGGAACGGACCTCATGCCGCATTTGATGTATGAGACACCTTTTCAGCTCCTCGTGGCGACCATCCTCTCCGCGCAGTGCACGGACGCCAGGGTCAACATGGTCACGCCCGCGCTTTTCAAAAAGTACCCGGACGCCGCGGCCTTCGCGAAGGCGAAGCTCAAGGACGTGGAAAAACTCATTCACTCCACGGGCTTTTATCACAACAAGGCAAAGAACCTCATTGCCTGCGCGAAAGAGCTGACGGAGCGCTATGACGGGGAAGTCCCTTCCGACATCGAACTGTTGACGGCGCTTCCCGGCGTCGGCAGAAAGACCGCGAATGTCGTCCGCGGCAACATCTTCCATGAACCCTCGGTGGTGGTGGATACGCATGTGGGACGGATTTCAAGAAAGCTCGGTCTGACAAAGGAAACGGATCCGGAAAAAGTGGAATACGATCTGATGCGCGTGCTGCCGAAGGAAAACTGGATCCGCAGTAACATTCAGCTCATCTCCTTCGGACGCGTGATCTGCAAGGCCCCGACGCCGAAATGCGCGGACTGCTTTTTGTCTGATCTTTGTCCTTCCTTCGGAAAAGAGAAATGATCAGGCGAGGGCTTCCCTGATCATCGCAAGAATACTGTCTTTGTTGATGGTCCGGAGCGTCTCCGCCACGGTTTCGAGCGCCCTGATCTTCGCGTCGGAGGCTTCCTTCTCCAGAAAGAGCTTCGTGCGGTAAAGATCAATGAGCATCTTATACGACGCGGAGACGTCCGTTCCGGTCTGCACGCAGAATTCCAGAACGCGCTGCACCTCTGTGTACTTTTCCGCTTCATACAGCGCCTTGGCGCATTCCTGCAGGGACGTCACCAGCGTCGTGTAGTTCGTGTCATAGACGATGAGGTCATTGATGTTGGCCACGCCGTATTCCAGCTTCAGATCCGTATTGGAATACCCGGTGAGATTGACGATCTTCGCGTCCTCGTCGCGCAGATCCGTCACGCGTTTTGCCGCTTCCCTGGCATCGCCGGAAAGCGCCTCCGTGATCTCCGGCGGAATGTCCTCCGGGATTTTGATATAGGGCAGATCCTCCAGACTCTTTCTGCGTGTCATGTTGGCCTTGCGCTCCCGTTCCCAGAACGCGCGGCGCACATCCTCCGTCCGGGTCATGGCACGGCGGGAACGCAGGTTGAAGAAAATCGTGATGCAGGTGACGAATATTGCAATAAATGGTAATCTCATATATGATAATCATACCATAAAGCAGAATGAAAGGGAGGAAAAAAAGTGAAACTGCGACAGGAAATCTTAAACGTACTGGAAAAGAACGCAAGGACACCGATGCAGGAACTGGCGGTCCTCCTGAACGCGACGGAGGAAGCGGTTGAAAAAGAAGTGCAGGCGATGGAAGAGGAAGGCATCATCTGCGGCTACCACACCATCATCAACCGCGAGGCTGCCAATGATGATAAAGTCTCCGCCCTGATCGAGGTGCGCGTGACCCCGCAGCGCGGCATGGGCTTTGATTCCATTGCCGAGCGCATTTACAAATTCCCGGAGGTGGACAGCGTGTATCTGATGAGCGGCGCCTATGACCTCATGGTCATCCTGACCTGCAAAAACATGCAGGAGGTCGCGAACTTCGTTTCCATGAAGCTCTCGACGCTGGACTCCGTCCTTTCCACGGCGACGCACTTTATCATGAAGCGTTACAAGGATCACGGAACCGTTCTGGCGAAGCGCTATGAGGACACCAGGGAACTGATCTCGCCCTGAGCGCGTTCCCGCCGTGACAGATAATATTTCAGACATCTCTTCAGAAAGGCAAGAACCATGGCAATCCCTTTGAACAGACAGGTGCTGGACATGAAGCCCTCCGGCATCCGAAAATACTTTGACGTCATCCAGGGCATGGAGGGCGCAATCTCTTTGGGCGTCGGCGAACCGGATTTCGACACCCCCTGGCACATCCGCGACGAGGGCATTTACGCGCTCGAAAAAGGGCGCACGCATTACACCTCGAACGCCGGTCTCATGGAACTGAAGGAAGAAATCTGCGCATACATGAAACGCACGCAGTCGGTCTCCTATGTGCCGGAGGATGTCTTCGTCACCGTCGGCGGCTCCGAGGCCATTGATTTATGCATGCGCGCCATGCTCAATCCCGGCGACGAGGTGCTGATCCCGCAGCCGAGCTATGTTTCTTATGAACCCTGTGTCGTCTGGGCGCAGGGCAAGGCCGTGATCATTGAATTAAAAGAAGAGCATGATTTCCGCCTGCAGCCGGAGCAGCTTCTGGAAAAGATCACGGACAAAACGCGCGTCCTGGTGCTGCCGTATCCGAACAACCCGACCGGCGCCATCATGGAACAAAAAGACCTCGAACCCATCGCGAAAATCTGCGTCGAAAAAGATATTTATGTCCTCTCCGATGAAATTTACGCGGAGCTGACCTACGAGGGAAAGCATGTGTCCATCGCATCGCTCCCCGGCATGAAGGAGCGCACGGTCATCGCCTCCGGCTTTTCCAAGGCCTTTGCCATGACCGGCTGGCGTCTGGGCTACGCCGTGGGTCCCGCCGAAATCGTGGAGCAGATGCTGAAAGTGCATCAATACGCCATCATGTGCGCCCCGACGATGAGCCAGTACGCGGGCATCGAGGCGCTTCGAAACGGCGAGGCGGATGTCGCCGGCATGCGGGAGGAATTCAACCGCCGCAGACGCTTTTTGCTGCACGCCTTTGAAGAAATGGGTCTGCCCTGCTTTACGCCCTACGGTGCCTTCTATGTCTTTCCCTGCATCAAGCAGTTCGGGATGAGCAGTGACGCATTTGCCATGAAGCTTCTGGAAGAAGAAAAGCTCGCCCTGGTGCCGGGCACGGCCTTCGGCGACTGCGGGGAAGGCTTTTTGCGCATTTCTTACGCGTATTCCCTGGACAATCTCAAACGTGCCATGGAACGCTTACAACGCTTCATCGGAAAGCTCTGATACGCCATGACGGAAGAGGAACGCAGGGACACCCCGCAAACGGAAACAGCGGCGAAGGAGAACACACAGGAACCGGAAACCCTGCGTGTCATCCCCGATACCGCCTTCATGCGCGAGCAGATCAAGCAGCGTCCGGTCAACCGGCGCAAACTGCTGCGGCGTACCTTCATCACCGTTTTGCTGGCCGTGCTCTTCGGCGTTGTGGCCACCTTCACCTTCAGTTTATTGGAACCGGCCTTCAACCGCCTGCTCAATCCGGAAACGGAAACGGAGCCGGCACCGGACCCGGTGGTGCTCGTGGAAGCCCCCGCGGAGGAGGAAGTCCCCCCGGAAGCGCTGATCCGCGAAGAATCCGAAATGTTCCATGAAGGGGAACAGCCGGATGTGGAGGAAGTGCTGGATCAATACGTCTTTGACCGGACGGACTACGCGGAAATGGTGCAGTCCATGAAGGAAATTGCCCTCACCGCTTCGCGCTCCCTTGTGACCATCACCGGTGTCTCTTCCGAAACCGGTTGGAGCGGGGACGCGCTGCTGACGAGCGACACGACCTCCGGCCTCATTCTCTCCGACAACGGACGCAGCCTGATTATTCTGACGGACCGGGAAGCCATACGGGAAGCGGAACACCTCAGCGTCACCTTTTCCGACGGCACCGTCGCAGAGGGCACCTACTTGAGCGGCGACGAAACCACCGCCCTGGCCGTAATCACGGTGCCGCTGACGGCGCTTTCGCAGGAACAGCGGGAAAACATGCCGCCGGCCACGCTCGGCAGGTCCACGATCAACTCCCTGATCGGACAGCCCGTCATCGCCATCGGCGAACCGGACGGCCTGGCGGGCAGCATCATGTACGGCGCGGTGACCAACAACGTGCGCGTTTTGATGCTTCCGGACGGCAACGTGCGTCTGCTGTCCACGGACATGCCCGCACGGGCCGAGGCGAACGGGGTACTGATCAATCTGCGCGGCGAGGTCATCGGTTTCGGCACGCCGCATTTCAACCGGCTGTCGCAGGAAGACGCACCCGGGCAGATGCATTACGTCGGCATCAGCGATATCCGCTCTTTGGCGGAGCATTTATCCAACGGCAAAGCCAGAGTCAGCCTCGGTGTGTACTGCGCGGAAGTGCCCGCGGACATCCGCACGTCGGCGGAGATTCCGCAGGGTGCCTTTGTGAGCCGCATTGAGCTGAACTCTCCCGCCATGACGGGCGGGATCCAGTCCGGCGACATCATCACAAAGCTGGGCGAAACGGACATTTTGAACGAGGCGACGCTTTCCCAGGCGCTGCTGGAATACGCGCCGGAGGATACGGCCGCTGTCCTGCTGCTTCGTCCGGCGGCGGAAGGCTATACGGAAGTGGAAACCGAGGTTGTCCTCGGGACGACGGAAACGGAATAATTCAAGAGAACGGAGAGGAACACACATGAAGTATCTGAAGGATTTGCGGGAAGGCGACAGGGTTTCGGAAATCTATCTCTGCAAGACGCGCAACGCCGCCATCACCAAAAACGGCAAGCCCTACGAAAACGTGACGCTGCAGGACAAGACCGGCAGTATGGACGCGAAAATCTGGGAGCCGAATTCCGAGGGCATCGGGGAATTTTCGCCCCTGGACTATGTCAACATCTTCGGCGATGTCGTCAGCTTCAACGGCCAGCTGCAAATCTCCGTCAAGCGCACCCGCCGCTGCCGCGAAGGGGAGTATAACCCCGCGGATTATCTGCCGGTGTCCGAAAGGGACAAGGGCGAGATGCGGGCGGATTTGACGGCGCTCATCGGCGGCGTAAAGAACAAATACCTGCACGCGCTGTTATCCTCTTTCTTTGTGGAAGATACGGACTTTCTCAAAAAGTTTGAGGTTTCCTCCGCTGCGAAAAGCGTGCATCACGGCTTTGTGGGCGGGCTCATGGAGCATACGATTTCCGTGGCAAAGCTCTGCGTACACCTCGCGGAGACCTATCCTTTGCTGCACCATGATCTTCTGGTCAGCGCGGCGCTGCTGCATGACATCGGCAAAACAAAGGAACTGTCCGCCTTTCCGGAAAATGACTACACGGATGAGGGACAGTTCCTCGGACATATCTATATGGGTGCGCAGATGATCGAGACGCGCTGCGCTGAGATCGCGGAGTTCCCGAAGCAGCTTCGGATGGAGCTTGTGCACTGCATTCTCGCCCATCACGGCAAGCTGGAGTTCGGTTCCCCGAAAAAGCCCTCCACGCCGGAGGCGCTGGCCTTAAGCTACGCGGATGAGCTGGACGCCAAGCTCGAAACCTTCAAGGAGCTCAAGGAAAACGCCAAGGCGCCCGGCTGGCAGGGGTATAACCGCTTGTTTGAAAACAACATTTTCGTTTGAAGCTCCGGCAAATGCCTGTGAATCCGCTCGTGCAAGCACGGCGGATGCACAGTCGCTTGCCGGTATTATTATCCCTGCTCCGACACATAAATCTGCGCACGGTTCTGGATGATGTCCATCACTTCCTCCGCGCTTTTTTGTCCCTTGAAGTAGGGCGCCGTTTCCTCCATGATGATGTTCAAAAGCTGCTCGTCGTAGCGGGCATTCTCCTTTAAGCTTTTCAGGAAGCTGATAACGAAATCCGCGTCTTCCTGTGTCATGGTCGGAACCGTGACTTCCTCCCCGTTGATGTAATACGAATGCGTGGCGATCTGCTCTTCGCCGTTTTCGTCAATATAGGTCTCCGGCGTCATCGCTTTTTCAAACATTTTGTTCAGCGCGTCCATCGTGACGGGATAACCGCTGCCGTAGCTGATGTTTTCCTGATACTCCGGCAACAGATAGCCGCGCATGAATTCCCAGCAGGCTTCCTTGTGCGGCGTGGAAGCGCTCATGGCCAGCTGCGTATCCGCGACGATCAGATTGCCCGCTCCCTTTTCCCCCAGCGGAAAACCGATCATTTCAATGGGCTGGCCGAAGGTAACATAACGCAGTTCCTGGTACGTGTTGACTTCATACAGTCCCGTCACGTTCAGCAGGGCCTTGCCGGAACGGTAGGCGGTCTCCGCCTCGCTCCAGTCAAAGTCATTGATCTGCTGCTGCCACTCCTCTTCCGAAGGGAAGTGCGCGGCAAATTCCAGGAGCTGCCGGAAGGCGTCGGACTTAAAATCGCACTTGTGGTTCTCTATGTCCACAAACTGTCTGCCGGCATAGACCACGATGGACTGCACCAGGTATTCCCGCGGGTAACTGAAGCCGAAGAGCGTATCCCAGGAAAAGTCGTTTTCTTCCACAAGCCGTTCCACATCGGCGACGGACCAGCCGGTGAGGGAATCCGCGATGTCCTTGCGGATGGCCACGCACTGCGGCTGAAAGTTCGGCACAACAGAGTAAAGCTGTCCCTTATAACGGAAGGCGTCCATGATATTGTCCAGAAACTCCGTTTGGGACAGCTCCGGATCCGATGCGAGCATGTCATCCAGCGGCTGAAAAACACCCTTGGCGTAATAGTTTTGCACGGGCATTGTCATCTGCATCGATACCATGTCCGGCATGTTGCCGGAGATGATGTCGTTGTTGAGCTGTTCGATGCCGGCATTCCAACTTTCCTCGGTGTTATATTCGGAATAATCAACGAGGCGGATCCGGTATTTGGTATTCGATTTGTTGAACTTCACCACGCCGCGTGTGATGGGCATGGAAGCGTAGGTGCAGCCGATGGTGATGGTCTCGCGTCCCGCCAACTCCTCCTGCGGTATCTTTGTCATCAGCGACAGCACCTTGCCGTCCTCCCCCGAAGACCATCCGCCGGTCCAGGAGGAACCGACAAGTTCCTGTTCCGTGTGATACAGGAGCAGGATGCCCTCCGGCAGTCCCAGTGCCGCCTGGATATAGTTCATCATCATGTCGGAGTCCGTGAAGCTGCATACTTTTTCCATGTTGCTGTCGCCGATGTTAAAGGCGTAGAGGGCATTGTTCATTTCCATATAAAAATCACGGTCCGCACCCGGATACAATCCCCAGATCCCGGCGTCCGACGGAACCGTCAGCGGATCGGCAAATTCCTCCTTCTCCGTATCGTAAAGAAGTGCCACTTCCTCATTGTCATAGCCGTACAATGCCACCCGGCCGTCCCTGAGTGTGGCAGGTGTCTGTGCAGCGTATTCCTCCTGGTTTTTGCGCAGCTGTTTGATCTTACTGCCGTCCGACAGGCTGTAAGAATCCACGCTGCCGCCGCCGGCGACGATCAGCACATCGTTACCGCCCGTTCTTGTGACTGCCAACAGATACTCACCCCAGTATTCTTCCTCTTTATTTTCCGTTTCCAAAGGCGTTTCCCAGCGCAGCTTGCCTTCCGGATCCAGACTGAGGAGCTTGAAGGACCCGTTGTCATCCTTCCCCACGGTGATATCATCCGGGTTTTCGGGTTCTTCCGCGGGTTCCTCTGCGGGCTCCTCTGCCGGTTCTTCTTCGGGTTCCTCTGCCGGTTCTTCCGCAGGCTCCTCCGCCGTGTTCTCCGTCATAGCCTCTTCCTCAAACAGGATGTATTCTTCCTCACCGCCGGTCCAGGACCAGGTATTGCAGGCGGCATACAGATTGCCCTCCGTATCCACGGCGACGGAGGTGATGTCGCCGGGCGGCTTCATCTGATAGGAAACCGCGTGTGCCTCTTTGTCCTCCAGACGGAAATCATCCACGCGCAGTGTGTTGCCGCTTCCGTCGTCCTCGTATGTTACGCCCCAGGCATAGATGCGGTCGTTTGCGTAAAACATGCCGCGAATCTCGTTTAAGGGAATGCTCAGCTTCACGTCCAGCGGGTTTTCCCTGAACGCAAGCATCTCTCCCGCTTCCGGCGTTTTGCCGCCGCCCGAAGCACCGCCCGTCGCGCCGCCGTTGCTTTCTTCCCCGTCGCCGCCGCAGGACGCAAGCGCCGCAGTGAGCAGCACCGCCGCAAGCAGTGTGGACAAAACTCTTCTGAATGACATCATGTGATTTTCCTCCCGTAAAAACAGAAATAAAACAGGTATATCATACACCGTAACAGACAGATGTGACAAATCTGTGACATGCAACTAACAAAATTGGCTCTTCCGCACAAGCAGAAGAGCCATGGCATTTTTCATTGCCTGCAGACCAGATGCGAATACATTATGTGCTTCTATTCTTCTCCGCGCTCCTCTTGGGAAAAGGTAACCACACTGAACGTTCCCGCCCCTTTTTTTACCGCGCATAAATATTGATCTTTTTCAAAGAAAACTTCTATTTGTCGTTGGCCTATTCTGTGAATGTATGTATCTGCCTTTGAAAACATCGTGTCACTCATAACAAAATCACATCCAATCAGCGGATGGTAGCATACGGCGACCTGCAGATTCCGAATACGATAAACCTCATTGCCATCCGCCAGCCTGAAGTCCGGAATAACATACACTGCCGCCATTTCTGCATCTTTACCGAAACCAAAAATCTTTGTTTTCCAGTTTAGCCTTTTTGCGTCCGGATATGCAGCAACAAAATCCCGTTCTCCCGCACACCAAACGGGCGTCTCCGCTCCACTGTCAAAAAGCGCCGTTATCTCTTCTTCATTTGAAACATATAAGAACGTTGGTCTGTTTTTCCTGTTAAACAGTTGTAATACTAAAGTCCGCATAAATCATTCCATTCCATCCGCTGTCGGTTGTTCGACGATATTTGTATCCGCAGTTACGGTGCGAATCCTTATAATCTCCAATATCATCATCACTGACCACAGCAACAACATCCCCCTCCAATATGTCGGGTGCATCACCATCCATAACAGGATTTGCGACAACCACCCACATATCCGGATATGTCCTGACCATATCTTCCCACGACATTCGCGTCACGGTCATGTTTTCACCACCTTAGTACCTTTTACCATCAAGAGAATTCATACAAAAGGAACTGCCCTTTACATTCCAGTATACCACGCAAACTACCGTAACTCCATCCCCCTGGTTTTGACCCAGATTTTTTACACGTCGTTGGTTGTTGCGGGGTCATAAAGGCGTAACCGGACAGTATTCCTCCGGTCACTTTTTCTTCGCATGCTTTTCCTCTATGGAACAATTCTGAAGGGCGTATTCCAAGAGAATTCCAATTAACTCATTACGACTCCGGCCGGACTTGTCTGCAAGCGTGTTAAGCTTTGCGACAGTTTCATCCCGTATGCGAACAGAAAAAGTTTTATATCCGTCTTCTCCCTTTGCAGGCTTCCTGGAAATAATCAGTTTCCCATCCATATGTTTTCCTCCAACTTGATTTTATGGTTGCAGGAATAACAAATATATGTTATAAAGTATGTTATTTATTATGTTATATAATTAGACGGGTAGTTATCGTGTGACAGATCATAGCAAAGGATGAAATAACGGCGGTATTTATGGACAACAAAAGGGCGGAACAACCGGATCGTGAACGTCTGCTTCAGGATGAAGCAAACTACCAGGATCTGAAGGTGGAAAAGGATATTCGTGGCGGTCTGGACAAGTATTATATGGATCCTGCGTGGATGTATCTGCAAAAGTACAAAAACCGTGTCATTGGAGATATCCGCGGAAAAAAAGTGTTGGATCTCGGATGCGGAAAAGGCGGAGCAACACTGGATGCATTAAGGCGGGGGGCGTATGTCACGGCGGTTGATATTTCGCCGAAGTCAATCGAAGTTGTGAAAGAGGAAGCCCGTAAGGCCGGAACAGACGGTGCATTATCGGCATATGTCATGGATGCGCAGTCGCTCGATCTGGAAGACCATGCGTTTGATGTTGTGATCGGAAACGGCATTTTGCATCACCTTCCGTTCCTTGAAGAATCTCTCCGCGAGATACAGCGTGTCCTGAAAGAAGACGGCCACGCCGTTTTTGTTGAACCGTTGGGAATCAACCCTCTCTTGAATCTGTATCGCCTTCTGACACCATCCATGCGCACAAAGGATGAGCAGCCTTTTCGTATGAAGGAAATAAGGCTGATCAAAAACGTCTTTCCAAAGGCTGAATTTGTTTTTTTTGATTTCACCACACTCTTTTCAAAGTTTCTGATGATGATCAGATTGCCGAATCTTGCAATGCGGCTTCAGAATAAGCTGATCAAAACGGATACCCTGCTGATTCGAAAAAAGAAGCGGACGCGGATATCCCTTTTACAAAAAATGTCTTGGAATGTCGTGATCAAATTGAAATCCTGAAAGATGATTTCCCAACCTCCATACCTCCTGCCGCAAGGCTTTTTGTGCAGGATGTCCATTCTTTTACAAAAATTTGACAGGAAAACTGTCGTTTTTTGCCTTGTCAATCCCGAAAATAGGTGTACAATCAAGAAGATAAGAGATTTTGACAGGCGTTCCGGTGCGAAAAGACGCACAAAGAAGAAGAACGCCGGAAAGGAAGTACGTTATGGAAACAGCAACCGTAGATTTCACCATCGGAAAGGTCAAGCGCATTGCACTGATCGCGCATGACGGAAAGAAAAAGGAACTGATCGCCTGGTGCGAACGCAATAAAGAGATTCTGCAGCAGCACTTTCTCTGCGGGACGGGAACGACCGCCAGAATGATCACCGACCAGACGGGACTGCCCGTCAAGGGCTATAACTCGGGCCCTCTGGGCGGCGACCAGGAAATCGGCGCGAAAATCGTGCAGGGCAGCATTGACCTCGTGATCTTTTTTTCGGATCCCTTAACGGCACAGCCACATGACCCGGACGTCAAGGCGCTGCAGCGCATCGCGCAGGTCTACGACATCCCGATCGCGATCAACAAGTCCAGTGCGGACTTTATGATCACCTCCAAGTTTATGACGAAGGAGTATGTCCACAGCGTCATCAACTTCCGCGCACAGATTCAGGAGCGTGCGGAAACCCTGTAAACAGAAAGGAACAAAGCCTCATTGAAGAGACGCCTCTTCCGCCGCGCGCTGGCAAGCCTGATGCTTCCGCTCCTGTGCAGTCTCCTGCTGCCGGGGCTTTCCGCACGGGCCACGGACCCGGTCCCGGAGGAGGACCTGGATGCCCTGTCCCGCGGCGCGGAAATGGGCCGCTATGACCTTTCCGCCATGCCGGAGCGTTATAAACTCCCGGCGACGGAGCGCGGCCGGATCATAAGCCTAACTTATGACAACGCCTGGGAAGAAACGCTCTGTTATGTCTATCTGCCCTACGGCTATCATCCGGACAACCGCTATGACATTGTGTACCTCATGCACGGCGGCGGCGGCAATCCCGGCAGCTTTCTTAACGACGCAAGGCAGAACCAGATGTTCGCAAACATGGTGGATCACCTGATCGAGGAAGGGACGATCCGCCCGCTGATTCTCGTGGCCCCGACCTTTTACCGCTTCGGGCACACGGGCAGAAGCCTGCAGGATTCCTGGGATGACTTAAACGCCTTTTCGCAGGGGGAATTTTTAGATGATCTTGTTCCCTTTGTCGAGGGACGCTTTTCCACCTACGCGGAAACGACGGACGAGGCTTCGCTTCGCGCTTCCCGCACGCACCGCGCCTTCAGCGGCTTTTCCCTCGGTGCCGTCACCACATGGGAAATCTTCATCAATCACATGGATATCGTGGCGATTTACTTACCCATCAGCGGCGACAGCTGGCACTTGGGCCGCGGCGCGGGGGCACAGCGTCCCGGAGAAACCGCGCAGCTCCTTGCGGATACCGTGACAGACGCCGGCTTGACGGCGGATGATGTGCTGGTCTACGGCTTTACCGGGACAAAGGACGGCATGGAATACCAGATGAGCTCCCAGATCAACGCCATGCGCGGCATCGGGGACATCTTTGGCGATAATCTGATCTACCGCGTCCGCGAAGACGCGCAGCATCTGCTCGTGGACATGGACGAGCATCTCTTTTATATGTTCCAGGATGTGTTTCCGGCACCGCCGAAGATGCACCCTTAATCAGGTGCTGATATCCATCGAAGCGCCGACGGAGACGGAGGCGTTCGCAAAGGAATCCGGGGCGGAGAAGGACGCCCTGGTAAAGCCGCCGCTGCCCGTCCGGATGGGCGCGTGGGCGTGGGACTGTCCCGTGGCGGTCTTGGACGCCGCGGTCTTTAAGCTCTTCGTCGCAGCCGACAGCTGCTTCGCGTTCATCTGCTGCCCGGCCAGGGAAAAGGCCGCGCCGCTCTTCACGGCTTCCTTCTGCCGCTGCAGCTGCGAAAACTTCGCCTTCAGATAATCCATATCCGCGCGGGCGATCATCATATCCTCCGACGCGCGGTGTTTCTTTTTCATTTCCTCGATATCTTCTTTGGAGAGATTGCCCGAAAGAACGTCCGCCATCTCATCGAGCGCATCCAGCGGATTTTCCTCGGAAAGCTCCTCCGTCATTTTTTCCATGTCCTCGGACAGCTCTTCCGTCATTTCCTGCTGCATCTGCTCCAAAAGCTTTTGCATTTCCTTTTCGATTTCGCGCTCCATGCGCTTCTGTGCTTCGTTCAGCACGGTATTGTCTTCGATGGGCAGCAGCACGGAATCCTCTTCGTCTTCCTCACCGAATAACTTTTCCTCCAGCTCCTTGCGCTCTAATTTCCGCTCCGCCAGTTCCTCTTTTTCCAGGTTGTTCGCGCGCTCGTCGGCGGCCGCCGCAAGGGCCTCCGCGTGGGCGATGGCGGCGAGGATGTCTTCTTCGTCGTATTCGCCGGTGGCCTGCTTGGCCTTCAGATCTGCGATCTGCGCCCGGATCTCCGTCGCGATGGCGCGGATGTTCTGCGGCTTTCTCGCCTGCTTCAGGCGGGAGGTGAAGCTGCCGTGGCGGTAACCGGTATCCTTTTTGCCGGAAAGGGTGGAATTGAAGCCGATCTCCACCTTGGCGGCCGCGGCAGGTCCCTTGGCACCGGAAAGGGTCATGAACATCTGCCGGTTGTCCTTTTTTGTGTCATAAAAGTTTCCGGCGAAGAGGGCGTTTTTCGTCTGCTTCCCCGTCTTGGGCGTGGAAGCGCCGTTAATCTGCTCCATCATCTTGTTGAAGTTGAAGACCTGATTCTGATTCTGATGTTGTCCGATCCTGCCGACGCCCATCCGTGGACCTCCTTTGCTGCGAGCACCTTGCGGACGTTCCCTGTCCGCTGTCCGCCGGAGAGACTCCGGCGTTTCAAATATTATATCGGCCCGGCCGGGGCGAATCTTTAGCGCGCGGCGGCCTTGTCACATGTTATTCACATCTGTCCGGTAGGATGGTTTTTGACAGTTTTTGCCAATTTTCATATACTGTGATGAGGGAAGACGAGGACAAAGAAAGGATGAGCTTCGGCATGAAAAAACAGCATTTCTTCAAAAAAGCAACGGCGGTACTGCTTCTGGCGACGGCTTTCGTTTCGCCCCTGCGGGTACAGGCGGAAACGGCGCTCACCAGTGCTACCTTCGATTCCAGACGCTACGCGGACACCTACGCGGACTTAAAGGCCGCCTTCGGCTATGACCACGCGAAGCTCTGGAATCATTACGTCACCTTCGGCGCGAAGGAAAACCGCAAGGTGTACACCGTCAGCGGAGAAGCCGGAACGGCGCCGTCTGCGGGCACGGCAGCGGGACTCAACAGCGCCAATTTCGATTCCAGACGCTACGCGGACATGTACGCGGACTTAAAGGCCGCCTTCGGCTATGACCACGCGAAGCTCTGGAATCATTATCTTACCTTCGGCGCGAAGGAAGGGCGTACGGTGTATACGACGGCGGGGGTACAGGTAACGGGTACGCCGGCCGCGCCGCAGATTGCCACCATCGAACAGATGAAGCAGTATCCGGCCTTCCGGAACTATATGAACGACGCGGAATTTCAGATGGCCTACACCGCGGCCAGGGTGTTGGTGGAACCCCTCGTGGGCAAGGACCAGCTGACGCAGGCCAAAGAAATCGCGGCCATCATCGCCAGACAGCCGCGTTCCCAGACCATTTACCAGAGCCACGCGGATGACCCTTACGGTCTCTTATACCGCGGCGTTGCCAGCAACGCGGGCTTTGTCCGTGTCACGGGCTTTTTGCTCACGATGCTGGGCATTCCTTATGAGCATGTGAATGAGAACGGTGCCGGGCACCAGTGGGTGCGCGCGCAGATCGGCGGCAAGTATTACTGCGTCGACGGGCAGGTGGGCATCGTGCAGGAAGAGCTGGGACCCTACCGGCATCCCTGGTACATTCCTTAAGAAACGGCGCCTTCCTCCGTTCCGATCCGTGACAGCTCGTCCAAGAGCTGCAGCTTCATGTTGTAGAGCCTGCGGGACAGATCGACGTAGACCTGATGCGGGTTGGCAAGACGCCTTGTCTCCAGCCACAGCGTTTCCTGTTCCTTCAGGCAGTAGTCCCGGATGTCCATGACCGGCGGCGAGGTGTAGACACAGGCACCGCCCTGAAAGACCGGGACGAGCAGCTCACGCAATGTAAATTCTCCCGCTTCGAGGCGGGTCTTCTTCCAGGGGGCGGCCGGGTCAAAGAGCACCAGCGCCGTCTCCTCCGTAAAGGTTTCCTCCGTCAGACAGATCAGATCGGCCTTGATCTTGTGGTCCTTCTTTTCGTATACGCGGTAAATCTTTTTGTCCCCGGGGTTCGTCACCTTTTCCGTGTTCTCCGAGAGCTTGATTTTCGGGATAAACACGCCGTCGTCGCCCATGATGGCGCTCATTTTGTACACGCCGCCGAAGGCGGGATTGCCCTTCGCCGTGATGAGATGCGTGCCGACGCCCCAGCTGTCGATGCGTGCCCCCTGCTGTTTGATGGAGGAGATGATGTGCTCGTCCAGATCATTGGACGCGGAGATGACAGCGTCCGGAAAGCCCGCCTCATCCAGCATGCGCCTTGCTTCTTTGGAAAGATACGCCAGGTCGCCGCTGTCCAGGCGGATGCCGAATTTTTCGCTCTGAATTCCCTCTTCCCGCATTTCTTTGAACACCCGGATCGCGTTCGGGACGCCGCTCTCCAGGGTGTCATAGGTATCCACCAGCAGAATGCAGGACTGCGGGTACAGCTTCGCGAAGGCCTTGAAGGCCGTGTATTCGTCCGGAAAGCTCATGATCCAGCTGTGGGCGTGCGTCCCGGTGACGGGCACGTCGAAGAGCTCACCGCAGAGAACGTTGGACGTCGCGACACAACCGCCGATCATGGCGGCCCTGGCCCCGTAGGTCCCGGCGTCCGGTCCCTGCGCGCGACGCAGGCCGAATTCCATGACGCCGCCGCCCGCGGCATAACAGACCCGCGCCGCCTTTGTGGCGATGAGGGACTGATGGTTGATGATGTTTAAGATCGCGGTTTCCACCAGCTGCGCTTCCATAATCGGCGCGACGACCTTCACGATGGGCTCCCTCGGAAAGATGATCGTTCCCTCCGGCACCGCGTAAATGTCCCCGGTGAAGCGGAAATGATGCAGATAATCCAGGAAATCCGCGTCGAAGAGCCCGAGCGTCTCCAAATAGCGGATGTCCTCCCGCGAAAAGTTCAGCTCCCGGATATATTCGATCAACTGGGCCACACCGGCCATCACCGCGTAACCGCCTTCAAAGGGGTTGGAGCGGAAGAACATGTCGAAGACCACCTTCCGGTTGTGGCTCTCGTTCCGGAAGTAGCCCTGCATCATGGTCAGTTCGTAAAGATCCGTCAGTAAGGTTAAGTTTTGTCTGTCCATTCTGTTTACCTCGCAAAAGTAGTATAAGTATAACACAGAATGCTTCTTTTTTCTTTCCGTTGTCAAACACCGCGCATGGGTATATAATCAAATCATCCTTTGAATGATGAAACGATGAGGAGGAGAAATGCAAGAATTAGTCTATATCCTGACGGATCCCGTCGGACTTCATGCGCGTCCCGCCGGTGACTTTGTGAAAGCGGTACAACAGCTTGCCTGCAAGGTCACGGTGGAAAAGGACGGCAGAACGGCGGATGCCAAGCGGCTTTTGGCCGTGATGGGGCTCGGCGCAAAGGGCGGCGATGCCATCACCATGCACTTCGAGGGGGAGGGCGAGGAAGAAGCCTGCAGGATGATGCAGGAATACCTTTCACAGCATCTGTAAGGGGTTCCGTCGACTTTCGGCTTTGTGTCGGATAAAAACATACAGGCATGCCCCGGGCGGCTTGCTTTCATCATCATAACATTCTGGGGGGCACAACATGGTCAAACTGCAGGGAACCCGCGTCTTCGGCGGATACGCCATCGGAACCGTCAGCTTTTTTGACAACAAAAAAGAGGCCGTGGAACGGCGTCACGCCGCGGATCCTTCCGCGGAGGAGGCGCGCTTCAACGAGGCGCGGGAAAAAGCAAAGGCCGAACTGCAGGCGCTTTGTGATAAGACCATGAACGCCGCAGACGACGAGAGCGCAAAGATTTTTGAAGTGCATCAGATGATGCTGGATGACCTGGATTTTGAAGACGCCGTCATGGAAGGCATCCGGACGGAAGGCGTCAACGCGGAATACGCCGTGCAGCAGGCGGGACAGAATCTTTCCGAAGTCTTTGCGCAGATGGACGACGAATACATGCGGGCGCGGGCGGCGGATCTTCTGGACATCTCCGACCGTGTCATCGCCATTCTCAGCGGAAAAAAGAAAAAAACGCTTTCCCCGACGGACGAGCCGGTGATTCTTCTGGCGGAAGATCTTTCGCCGAGTGAAACGGTGCAGCTGGACCGCTCGAAAATCCTGGCCTTTGTCACACGCTTCGGCTCCGTCAATTCCCACACCGCCATTCTGGCCCGCTCCATGGGCATCCCCGCCATCATCGGTCTGGACTTTGACGCGGCAATGGACGGGCATCAAGCCATCGTGGACGGCTACGGCGGTCTGCTGCTGACGGATCCGGACGAAGAAACGCTCAAACACTATGAAGAAAGAAAGCAGCAGGACGATGAAGCGCGGGCACTGCTCGGGGAGCTGAAGGGAAAGGAAAACATCACCCTGGACGGCCGCACGATTGAGATCTTCGCCAATATCGGCGGCGTGGATGACGTGGAGGATGCCCTGCGCAACGATGCCGGCGGCGTCGGTCTCTTCCGCAGCGAATTCCTTTATCTTGGAAGAGAGGATTACCCGGACGAGGAAACGCAGTTTCAGGCCTATAAAACCGTGGCGGAAAAGATGAACGGGAAAAAGGTCATCATCCGCACGCTGGATATCGGTGCGGACAAGCGCGTCTCTTACTTTGACCTTCCGCCGGAGGAAAATCCGGCGCTCGGCTACCGCGCAATCCGCATCTGCTTAGACCGCCCGGACGTCCTGCGCACGCAGCTGCGCGCCATTTTGCGGGCCTCCGCCTTTGGCAACATCGCCGTCATGTACCCGATGATTGCCTCCGTCTGGGAGATTCAGCGCTTAAAGGAACTTTTTGCGGAGGTGCAGGGGGATCTTTCGGACGAACACATCGCCTTTTCCGATGAAGTGGAGCAGGGCGTGATGATCGAAACGCCGGCCGCCGTCCTCATCAGTGAGGAGCTCGCGCAGGAAGTGGATTTCTTCTCCATCGGCACGAACGACCTGACGCAGTATGTCCTTGCCGCGGACAGACAGAACCCGCGTCTGGCGCCTTACTCCGACGCGCATCATCCGGCGCTGTTGCGCGCCATCCGCATGACCGTCGAAAGCGCGCACCGCTACGGCAAAGCGGTCGGCATCTGCGGCGAACTGGCCGCGGACACGCTGATGACGGAATTCTTCCTGCAGCTTGGCGTCGATGAACTCTCCGTCACGCCTTCCATGGTGCTCGCCGTCCGCGACGCGGTACGGAAGACGGATTTGCGCGGATAGGCAAAGGAGGCGTTTCATGTTTGCACGAAACCATCTTCTTTGGATCGGAATATGCCTGTTGCTGATTGTCTGCGCCTTTGCATGGCTGAAAAAAAGAAAGCCTCCCCTTCGCGCGGTCCTTTCTGTTTATTGTGTGCTGGCTGTACTTTCCGAATTCATTAAAGTATTCAGCAGTATCCGGATGCTTCCTGTCGCCGGAGAAAGCGGTCTGTATCCTTATCTGGATATCGGTCACCTGCCCCTGCATCTGTGTTCCATGCAGGTTCTTCTGATCTTCCTTGTCCGGTTTACCGGTAACAATAAGCTGAGAGATACGATTCTGGCATTTATGTATCCGACCTGTGCGGCCGGTGCTTTTTTTGCTGTCCTGTTACCCAGTATTTTCCCCAGCAGCATGGACGTGTCCGAGGCCTTTGTACATCCCCTGGCTTATCAGTATTTTTTGTGGCACAGCGGCCTGATCATCCTCGGATTTTATATTCCCGTATCCGGAGAGATCTCACTTACGCCGCGCCGCTTGCTGCAAAGCATCCTGCTGCTCTCGGGGATGGGATTCGGGTCACTCTATATCAATATGATCTTCAGCCGGCCTGTCTATGACGGGGGGCATGCGGTTTCATTGGAGTATGTCACAAACTTCTTCTTTACCGCGCAGACACCCATCGGAATTCCTTTGCTGGAAAAGGGACACTGGATCCTGTATTATCTGATCTTACAGTTCCTTGCCATTCTTCTGATGACCCTGCTTTATCTGCCTTTCATGAAAAAACGTGCCGGGACAAAGACCGGGGAGGGAAAAAACCTTGAAAAAGCCTGACACAGACGCAGGAAAAACCATCCTGTCGCTTCGCAATGCATCCCGCCTTTTTGAAAGCGGCGAAAAAACCATACGGGCGGTGGATCAGGTTGATCTGGACATCCGCGAGCGGGAGCTGCTGGTCATTTTGGGGGAAAGCGGATCCGGAAAATCCACTTTACTGAACCTGATCGGCTGTATGGATCACATGACCGGCGGACAGCGTTTTGTTGACGGCAGGGACTTTTCCGAACCCACGGAAAAGGAAATGACGGAGTACCGGAGAAACACCATCGGCTTTGTCTTCCAGGCATATCATCTGATGCCCACACTGACGGCCATCGAGAATGTGCGTTTTATTGCGGAAATCAGCGATCATCCCATGGACGCCGAACAGGCCCTCGGGATGGTGGGGCTCACGGACCGGAGGGATCATTTTCCTTCTGCGCTGAGCGGCGGTCAGCTGCAGCGCCTTGCGATCGCCCGGGCACTGGCCAAGTCACCCCGTATGATCCTGGCGGATGAGCCCACCGCGGCGCTGGATTTTGAGACGGGCAGGGAAGTCCTGCAGGTACTTCAGGATGTGGTCAGGCAAAGCGGGACAACGCTGGTCATGGTGACCCATAACTCGGAAATCGCGAAAATGGCTGACCGCATCGTGCGCATGAAGGACGGAAAGATCATCAGCAATGAAATACAGGAATCCCCCGCGGCGGCCGGCGCCCTGGTCTGGTAAGAGGAGACGCGGCGGATGAAAAGAACCCATTGGCTGGAAGGGCTGCGGAATATTCAAAAGAAAAAGGCCGCTTTTCTGACGCTGATATTGATTATCGTACTGGGGCTCGGCGGATTCTGTTCCTCACAGATTGCGGAAAGCAGCATGAAAGCTGCCGGCAGGGATTTTTTCGTGCAAAGCAAATTCAAGGATTATGATGTTCTTTCTTCCACGGGGATTACGCAGGAAGATCTGGAAGAATATCTCGCCATGGAAGATGTGATCGCCGCGGAAGGGCGCTACACTGCCGATGCGCTGTTTTCCTTCTCCGGAACAGACAAGGCCGTGAAAACCTTTTCCCTGACGGAAACCGTCAGCGTGCCGCAGCTTGCGGAGGGAAGACTTCCCGCAAACCCGGAAGAGTGTCTGATTGATCCCGATCTGCTGGAAGACAGCGGCGCCGCGATTGGAGACCGCATCCGTCTGGAAGGAGCGACGGCATCTGCGGCACAACTCTCCGGAGAATATGTCATTACGGGAACGGCATATCATCCGGATTACCTGCGAAGGGATACCGTCTATCCCGTCATCCTGATGCCGGAGGTTTACGATCCGCAGAACCTTGGCATTTTCGAAAGCGCCAGTCTTCGCGTTCACTGCCCGGAGGAGACAGACCCCTTTTCCGATGCGTATTTTGAACGGACCGCAGAAGCGAAAGACGCCATCCGGGAGAAGGCGGAAGTTCTGCTGGACCGTCGCTCAAACGCCGGCTTTACGGAATATGGCTCCACCATCGCCGCGGTAAGCGGTGCGGGTGCGTGCTTCGGAATTCTGTTCCTGCTTGTGACGGCCATAGAGTGCTTTTCCACTGTTTCGCTTCTCGTCGAGGAGCAAAAGAAGCTGCTTGGCATTGAAAAGGCCTTCGGCTTCCGGCCTGCGGAAGTTCTCTTCCGGTATCTGATGTTCGGCGCGGGTGCCGCAGTCACCGGCTGTCTTCTGGGACTGGCGCTGTCGCTGGCACTGGCAAAAACACTGTTATGGCTGTTGGAACAGACAGAGCTGTATGTATTTCCCGCAGAACGTCTTGTCTTTTCTCCATGGATTCTCATGGCGGTCAGTTTTGCCGTGATCGCAACCTGCGCCCTGACGGCCGTCTTCGCCTGCCGCTCTGCCTTGCGCAGCAGCGCGGACGCGCTTTTGAAGGGAGAAAGCAGCGCTTCTGTTTGGCGCAGGAACGCAAAAAAGCGGGACGGCAGTCTCTACGGGCGTCTGATTCTCCGGAATGCCCTCCGGGAAAAGGGCCGGGTCGCGGTCACCGTGATTGTGACGGCTGCAAGCTGTATGTTGATCGGTTCCAGCATTACGGTAAAGCTTGCGTACGACGGGATGAATGCGCGCCAGCTGACGGAGATCTGGCTTTATGACCTCCGTGTGGATCTGGCTTCGAATACCGGAGCGGAAGTCATGGAACAGCTGGAAAAGGAAATGGACGCGCTTGGCGTAACCCGGGTGAGCGCCGGATTTGAAAGCTTCCTGTTCGAAAACGAAGACCGGCTGGACGGCACGCTGGTTCTCAGTGCGCCGCCGGATGTGATCGGACAGATCATCGGACTGACGGTTCCCGCAACAGGGATGACAAATGTGCCGGATGACAGCGGGATTCTGCTGCAATACCGCATGGGGGAGAACCTTGCGCTGCAAAGCGGAGACAGCCTCACCCTGCTGGATCCTCATTTTCAACGACAGGAGGCCGGGATTACCGGTTTTGTGCAGAATTATCAAAAACGCATCATTGCCCTGACACCCGCATATTATCTGGAACTGTTTCGGGAGGAAGCGCCGCAGAACAGTTATTTTGTCTGGTTGAACGGCCTGGAAGACCAGACATTCAAAGACCGTATGCTGTCGGTCTCCGAAAATCTCGGCTTCGAACGGGCCGATTCCTTCTACGAACAGTACCGGGCCATCGCATTCATGTACGATACCGTTGTCCTGGCGGTCACCGTGATCGCTCTTTGTATTTCCTTTGTCATCCTGATCAACCTGGCCGCGATCTTTGTTTCCAAAAGGAAAAAAGAACTGATTATTATGCGAATCAACGGATTCTCCCTGGCAAGAACGAGGGGGATGCTGGCGATTGAGGCGGCCGCCGCGACGCTGCTCGGCATGATCCTCGGAACCCTGGCGGGGATTCCTGTCGGCGGTCTGGCCATCCGCTTCATGGAGACGCCGGATGTGATGTTTGTGCGGGAGGTACAGCCCCTGGCATGGATCATCGCTGTCGTCGTGGAAGGATTATTTGCCGTGCTGATTTACGGCATCGCCCTGAAAAGAGTAAAGTCGTTTTCCCTCACCGAGCTTGGGGAAGCCGTCTGAAGCCCGGCACAGATGCAAAAGAGATGTTGCCACAGCCAATCCGATCATTGAGAGGAAAAAACCTGTTGAAAAATGACGAACCGAAAAAACATCATATGACAACGTACCGGCTGAATGTTCCCTACAGAGAAAAAGACGCTGCAAAGGCGCTGGGGGCGAAGTGGAATTACGTCGAAAAGTTCTGGTACTGCAATGAGCTGACGGATGCGTTGAGGCGCTGGTATCAACCCGATGAGGAAGAGGGTGTGTCCGGTGAAACCGATCAAAGCACTGTCGCTCCTGCAGCTTCAGGAATCGCGGATGCCGTTGCGCCGCAGGCGGCGGACGGGGATCCCTACGCGCGATATCAGTCCGTTACGGCTGTCAACCTGATGATCGCGGGACAATTCGAGCGCACGGACCGCTTTCAGACTGTTCTGGTAAAGGGAGAGGTCACAAATTACCGGGGACCCAACGGAGGACATCACTATTTTTCCATCAAAGATGAGCACTGTCTGCTCTCCTGTGTCATTTGGAGCTACGACGCCGCGGCCATCCTGCGTTTTCCGCTGGAATCCGGAAAGCAGGTGGCCCTCGCGGGAAGACTCGCGTTTTTTGACAAACGGGGCACCGTCTCGCTCCATGTCCGGCAGATTGCGGATATGGGCGCGGGGGACGCCAGTCTGCGCTATCTGCAATTAAAGGCAAGGCTGGAGGAAGAGGGCCTGTTTGCCATTGAGCACAAGAAGCCGATTCCGAAATTCCCGGAAAAGGTCGGCATCATCACCTCCAAAAACGGTCAGGCCAGGAAAGATATTGAGAAGATCGCCTTAAAGAGAAATCCCTATGTGCAGCTGGTGCTGTATCATGTCAATGTACAGGGGGAAAACGCCTGCCGGACGATTCTGGAAGGCATTGAGCGGATGGACGCCATGGGACTGGACACGCTGATCGTCGGGAGGGGCGGTGGCTCCGATGAAGAGCTGATCGCCTATAATGACGAGGCCATCGCCAGAGCCGTCTATGCCGCCAAAACGCCCGTGATCTCCGCGGTGGGACATGAGGGAAACTGGGCGCTGATCGATTTTGTTTCCGATCTGCGTGCCGCGACGCCTTCGGAAGCGGCGGAGGAAGCCATCCCGGACATCATGACGACAATCCGGCAGATCCGGCAGCTCGAAAAAAACATCCGCGACAACATGCACAATGCCCTGGAAAAAAGGAAGCTCCGCCTCCGTACGCAGGAGGCCAGGCTGAAGGGCAATGACCCCGTGCGGAAGCTGAAGGAGCGGAAGGAAAAGCTGAAGCATCTGGAGGAGGGACTGACGCAAAAAATCCGTGCGGTGTACGAAAGGAAAAACCACCGCTTCCGTGTTCTGCTGGAGAGGCTGAACGGCCTCTCTCCCACGGCAAAGCTGGTCAAGGGCTTCGGTTATATTTCCGTAAGCGGACAGCCCGTCACGGGCATCAGCGATGTTCAGCCCGAAGACATCCTGGATATCACCATTCACGACGGACACATTGTCACAAAGGTAACGGAAACCGTCGCTGTAAATTTGTAACACCGTCGCCATGGCATTCAACGAAAAGGAGAGCCGAAGCATGAGCGAACAAAAGGACTTCAACATTGACGAAGCGCTGGAAACGCTGGAGGAAATCAACCGGAAGCTTTCGATTGAAGGCATCACACTGGAGGATTCCCTGAAGCTTTACCATGAAGGCACCACCCTCGCCAAAAAATGCCAGGAGCATCTTGCCGGCGTCGAAAAAGAGCTGGAGATTGTGAACGAATAGGGAAAACGGACGGGACGTTCCGCTTATTTTGTGAAGAAAGAAGCAATGCTTTCATAGACCGCGGTGTTCCAGTCACGCATGCAATAGTAGCGTCCGTCGCTGAGGACGGTGCCCGCGGAAAGGAACAGTTCCAGAACAAGAAGAACAGCAAGCGCAAACGGAAGGATGCGCCTGTGGTTCTTTTTTACGCGCAGCATCACACATGCGAAGGGAATAAAGAAAAACAGGGCGAAATCCGCGGCATAGCGCTGGGAAACGCCGGCCAGGACGGCATCTGCCAAAAGAATGACCAAACCGATGACGGCGGAGACTGCCGCAAAGGCGGTGACGCCCGTTTTGCCTGCCGTGGGGTTTTCGCTTTGTCCGCCGTTTTTTTGCCCCCGGAAGTACCGCCAAAGCAGCAGTGCACCCGATACGAGCAGTACGATCAGCAGCGCCGGATGCAGGCCGAAGAAGCCGCCGAGCAGAGGCTCCACATAAAGATGCTCCCGGACGGAGGCGGACACTTCCGTGCCGTGAAGGAAGGGAAAGGTACCGTTGAGACGCGGTGCCTGAAATGCCAGCAGATACAGGCTGTCCGCCACGGCCGCCGCACTCTTTGTGCCGTGCAGCATATCCCGCGTCGTCAGCAGAAAGCGGAAGCCGAATTCAAGGGGCGAGCCGAAGCGCAACGCGTTGTAGCCCAGAAACAGCGCCGCCAGCGCCAGCGCCGGCAACAGCACGCAGACGGTGTTCTTTGCCCCTTCCCCTTCCTTCCGGAAAAACGCACCCCTGCGGATGGCGCCCGAAAACAGCGGAAACAAAAGGAGAAAGGAAAGGACATACAGGGGGCGGCAGCCGATCGTCAGGGCGTAAAGGACGGCTCCCGCTGCCAGAAAGGACCGGCGAAAGCCGCCGTCTTCGCCTTCCGCGCGGAGAAAGCATCCCGTCCCCGCCATCAACAGCGCCAGCCCCGTCACCGTAGGCAAAGAATAAGAGGTGCAAAATGCGGTGAGATAGGGCAGTCCGAGAAAGGACAGCAGCAGCCCGGAAAGCAGCAGTACCGTCCCGTTTCCGGCGTCCTTCGCGAAACGTCTGCGCAGTCCGGAGACAAAGAAGAGCGCCGCCGGCACACACAGCAGCGAAACAACATGCACCGCCATCCAGGACGACAGCATCTTCCCCGTCAAAAGCCTGACCGGAAGAAAGAGCAACAGCGCCGGCGTCAGGCCGAAATAGCAATAATACTTTCCCTTGTAGTAAGCGGTATCGTTCAGATAATAGGCATCCTGCTCCCGCGCGGCATTGTCCCTGGCCGCGGGATCGTAGGGATTTTCGAGCTCCGCCAGAAATGCCGCCGGTTCTTCCGTTAAGGAAAGCCTGCCTGACAGCAGTGCTTCCGTCAGCTCCTCATACTGCTTTCCCTGTCTGCCCCACTGTTCCCGGTTTTTGGCAGGCGCGCTCGAATGCCCCGCGAGCAGCAACAAAAGCGCCGCGACAAACAGAAAGCCAAAGGACCACTTCGTCTTTTGAAAGAATAAACGCATGTTCCAAGTATACCACACTTGCAAGCCCCTATGCCTGCGCGTATAATTAAAGGAAGAAAAAAACGGGGGATTCTCACATGAAACCATACGCGGAAATGACGAAAGAGGAGCTCCTGCAGGAGCGCGAAACCCTGCAGGCGCAGTACAAAAAGTTCCAGGCGCTGGAGCTTTCGCTGAACATGGCGCGCGGCAAGCCCTGCATCGAACAGCTGGATCTTTCGATGGGGATGATGGACGCGCTGAATTCCCAGGAGGACTTGAACTGCGCCGACGGCACGGACTGCCGTAATTACGGCGTTTTGGACGGCATCGAGGAAGCGAAGCAGCTCATCGGGGACATGATGGAAAATCACCCCGATAACATCATCATCTACGGAAACTCCTCGCTGAATGTCATGTACGATACCGTGTCCCGCGCGGAAACCCACGGTGTCATGGGGAGTGTGCCCTGGTGTCAGCTGAAGAAAGTGAAGTTCCTCTGCCCCGTGCCGGGCTATGACAGACACTTCGCGATCTCCGAATACTTCGGGCATGAGATGATACCCGTGCCGATGTCGGAGAACGGGCCGGATATGGACATGATCGAGGATCTGGTTTCCTCGGACGCGGACATCAAGGGCATCTGGTGTGTGCCGAAATATTCCAATCCGCAGGGCTATTCGTATTCGGATGAATGCGTGCGGCGCTTTGCGCGTCTGAAACCGGCCGCGCCGGATTTCCGCATTTTCTGGGACAATGCCTACGGCATGCATCACTTATATGACAATGATCAGGATTATCTGATTGAAATCCTCGCGGAGTGCAAGCGCGCGGGCAGTCCCGATCTGGTCTACAAGTTTTCCTCGACCAGTAAGATCACCTTCCCGGGCTCCGGCATTGCGTCCCTTGCCACCTCGCACAATAACCTGGAGGATATCCGCAATCAGCTAAAGATTCAGACGATCGGCCATGACAAGGTCAACCAGCTGCGCCATGTGCGTTTCTTCAAAAACATTCACGGCATGGTGGAGCACATGCGCAAGCACGCGGATATTCTGCGGCCAAAGTTTGAGGCGCTGGACGAGATCTTTACAAAGGAGCTCGGCGGTCTGGACATCGGCAGCTGGACAAAACCGAAGGGCGGTTATTTTATGAGCTTTGACGCCCTGGACGGCTGCGCGAAGGACATCGTGGACCGCGCGAAGAAGGCGGGCGTCGTCCTGACCGGTGCCGGTGCCACCTGGCCCCACGGGCATGACCCGCATGACGCGAATATCCGCATCGCGCCGACCTACCCGCCGCTCGAGGATTTGAAGACGGCGGCCAGACTGTTTGCGCTCTGCGTCAAGCTTTCCAGTGTCCGCAAGTTTTTGGAAGCACAGGCCTGAGCAAATCTCTTAACCTTTCTTTTACAGTGTATGGGGTGTTCCGTTATGAAGTATGTCTTTGGTGTGGATGTCGGCGGTACCTTTATCAAGATGGGTTTTTTCGACAGCGAAGGAACCCTAATCGACAAGTGGGAAATTCCCTCGGATAAGAACTTAAGCGGTGCGCAGTTTCTTTCGCGCATCGCGGAGGATGTGAAAAGCCGTCTCGCAAGGGAGAACGCGGCGCTTTCGGACTGCATGGGCGTCGGTCTCGCCGTGCCGGGTCCGGTGCTGCCCGACGGTTCCATGCCGAGGCTCACCAATTTGGACTGGGGTTCTTTGAATGTCCGGGAGGTTCTTTCCGAATCGCTTCCCGGTCTGCGCGTGGAAGCGGCCAATGACGCCAATGCCGCGGCCCTCGGCGAGCTCTGGAAGGGCGCGGGTCAGGGCCGGCAGTCGCTGGTCATGGTGACGCTCGGCACCGGCGTCGGCGGCGGCGTGGTGCTGGACGGAAAGATACTGACCGGTGTTACCGGGGCCGGCGGGGAAATCGGACACATCATTGTCAACGAAGCGGAGACGGATTCCTGCGGCTGCGGTCTGAAGGGCTGTATCGAACAGTATGCCGCGGCACCGGGTCTCATCCGCGTGACAAAGCAGCGTCTTGCGGAAAGCACGGCCCCCAGCGTCCTGCGCGGGCGCGCGGACTTTTCGGCGAAGGATGTGATGGACGCCGTAAAGGACGGGGACGTCGTGGCGGACGAGGCCTTTCAGATCATGTGCCGGATGCTCGGCAAGGCACTGGCCGGCGTCGCGGTCACGGTCAATCCGGATCTTTTCGTCATCGGCGGCGGCCTTTCCAAAGCGGGCAGCATCATCACGGACACCGTCAGCCGCTATTACGCGAACTTTGCCTTTTATGCCGTCAGGGAAACGCCCATTGTCCTCGCGACACTCGGCAATGACGGCGGGATTTGCGGTGCGGCGAGGCTTGTCTGTGCATGAGCGCGGGATCCTACGCAAGGGTCAAGAGCGCCGCACTGGTCGTTCTGGTCTTCCTCTTTCTCGTGATATGCGTCTTTCTTTTAAGCGGCAGCTGGCAGGGCGGCGCGCGCTATGCGATGTTCCGTCTGAACGCGCCCACCCGCATTGATGTCAGCGACGGCGCGTCCTCTTCCCTCGCGTCCTATGCCGCGAAAAAGGGCGATACCAGAGAACAGTTTTATCTGCTCCCCGAAGAGGACATCCCCGCGCCGACCGTCCGAATCAACGGCGCGGACGTCATCCTGGATGTCACGCTGGACGGACAGGAAATCTTCTCCTACGGCACATGGGAGCTGGAGCAGTTTTCCTTTTCGCCGGGCGGCTTTCATCTGCTGATTCTTCCCGCGGACTGTGCGGGCAAAGAGCTCGGCATCCGCTATACCGCCACAAGGGCGGACGCGATGTTGCAGGGTGTGACACCGCTCTACGGCAATTACCGCGATCTCATTTCTCACTGGGTTTCCGAAACACGCATCGTGATTTATGTCGGGGTGTTCCTGACAATCTTCGGTTTTTTGCTGGCTGCGCTGTGGTTTCTGATGCAGAAGGATTCGGCGGAAGAGCACCAGATGCTCTTTGCGGGGCTCATTGCCTTTCTCATGGGCATCTATACCCTCTGCCGCCATCACGCGCTCTTTTTCCTGACCTCCTCCGGCGCGGTGCGCACGTATCTGGAAGCGGCGGTGCAGATGCTTTTGCCCGTGCTGATTTCCTTCTTTTTGCGCCTGCTGGCCCACGATCGTCTGGAGCAGCGTCTCTTTTTCGTCTCCGGCGTGATGAGCGCCGCGGTGGCCGGGCTGGTCTGGCTGCTGCAGTTTCTGCGCCTCGTGCCGTTGACCACCAGCCTGCAGGATTACCGCGCCTTCTTTATCGGCATCAATATCGTGCTCTTCGCGGCAGGCGTCCATATTCTCCACCGCTGGTTTTTGCAGCTGAGACGCTTGCGGACCTCCGCGCTGCAGGACGCGACCGCCGCGGGGCACACGGGAAATCTGCTGCTGCTTTCCGGCATTCTGTTTCTGACGCTGACGCTTTTGGCGGACGAGGTCATTGATTTCATTGACCGTGACATAAACGACAACAACATGCTGGTGCACCGGATTCTTCTCGCCGGCACGCTGTTGTTTACGCTGTTCCTGCTCCTGCGTTACTTTACGCATTCCGTCAACGACTTCCTGCTGTCCACGGGCAACGCGCAGCTGGCACAGCTGGCCTATACGGACACGCTGACGAAGTTGCCCAACCGGGCTTACTGTGAAATCGCACTGGACGCGCTGTACCGGGAAGAGCGCCCCTTCGCCATCGTTTCCATGGACATCAATGATCTGAAAAAAACGAACGACGCCAGGGGACACGCGGCGGGCGACGAGCTGTTACGAAACTTTGCGGACATTCTGCGCGCGTCCTTCCGCTCCACGGATATCTGCGGAAGAATGTCGGGGGATGAGTTTATCGCCATCCTCTATGACGTGACGCCGCAGGAATATGAGGAAAAGGTCCGGCAGGTGCTGACGGCGCTGCCGATCAGCGTTTCCTTCGGCGCCGCGCATGTGGGCGAAGTCAAGGCAAGGGACGCGCACGCGGTCTACAAACTCGCGGATGAGCGCATGTACCGGATGAAGCAGCAGATCCATGAAGAGGGGGGTGCCTATGCAGCAACCTGACAGAGGACAGCCCCTGCGTATCCTGATCATTTTCATCCTGCTGATGCTGTTGGTGATTCCGCTGAATGCCATCCCCGCCCGCATGGCCGCGGGACGGCTTTCCACGCTGCGTTTGACAGCGCAGTCTCCCGTTGCGCCCACAGCCGGGACGACGCAGGTCTTTACCTGTGAGCTGCCCCATGAGATTTTGCCGGACGCGCCGGCGCTGATGTTGCAGGTTCTGCACGCGACGGTCAGTGTCGAGTGCGAGGGCGAGACGCTGTATACGCACGCATACGGCAGACGTTATCATTTCGTTCCGCTGAGAGCGTCCGACGCGGGCAAGACCCTGACCATTCGCCTGACGCCTTCGCAGGAGCGGGCCTACCGCACGCCCTTTGCGCCGCTGTACGGAGAAGAGCGGGATCTGGTCCGCTCGCTTTCACTTTCCGCCCTGCTGCCGTTCTTGACCGCGATTTTGTTGTCCGTCTACGGCGTGGTGTTTTTGGCACTGTCGCTCTTCCTGATTCCGCGCGTGCCCGGCATCCGCATCCGCGTGTACACCGCGCTGATCATGGTGATTTCCGGTGTCTGGATGCTTTGTTATCACGGCTTTTTCGAACTGCTGTCGCCCACGGCGCATGTGGTCGTTCTGGAATATTCCATGATTTATCTGGCGGTGCCGGTCTTCTTTGCCATCGCAAGGATGATGAAGCTGCCCCTGCGCAGGCACGCGTTCTTTTACATCACGATTGCCTTCCTACTGTTTTGCGGCATCGGCGCCATTGTCGTCATGCAAACCAACACCTTTGCCTCCGGTTTTCTGCTTCTCTACTTTTTCCTCTGCTCCGGCGCGCTGGCCTTCACGACGGCGATGTTTTTGCGCGTCAGAAAGCAGAAGAGCCCGGACGCTTCGCTGCTTGTGCGGCTTGCGGGATTTTCGGTGTACCTCATCACCTGTCTCATTCACATTCTGTGTTACTTCCTGTATGACTACAACGGCCTGACGCGGAATGTGTTTTCCTTAAACGCCATCACGATCGGTGCCGCGGCGCTTTTGGAATCACAGCTCATCGACTATTTCCTCTACGCCTCGACGGCGGTGCGGGACGGTCTGGAACGGCCGGAGCTTCTGGCCATGGCCTACCGGGATTTCCTGACAAAGCTGCCGAACCGCGCGGACGCGGAGCGGGTGTTTTCGCGTATGGCGCGTACCTCTCTGGACTTCTGCGTGGTGATGCTGGATCTGAACGGTCTCAAAACCGTGAACGACAAAAACGGGCACGACGCGGGGGACCGCCTGATCGTCAACTTCGCAAGGGTGCTGCGTGTGGCCTTCGGGGACGGCGTGTACCTCGCAAGGCTCGGCGGGGACGAATTTGTCGCCGTGCTGGAGGGCGCATCGGGGCCCTATGTGAACCGTCATCTGCAAACGCTCGATGACGCGCTGTTGAAGCTGGACGCGGCGGAACCGGACATTCATCATTCCGTGTCCTACGGCTATGCCTTCCGCCATGAGTGCGCGGAGGAAAACGGCGCTGCGTCTGCCGCGGAAAATATCCCGGAGCCTGCCCTGCGCCGTGCAGCCGACCGGGAGAAACGCATCCGCACGGAAAACGTGAACGCGGCTTCCTCCCGCTACGCGAAGGGAAACGATATCCTGCAACGCGTCATGGCGCTGGCGGACCTTCGGATGTACACGCACAAGCGTCTGCTGAAATCCGAAGCGGAATCGTAGGAAGTGCCGAAGCCGGTGTTCTGTGGTAAGATAGATCTTATGAAATCACGCCTTTCGTTCAAAAAGATATTGAAGAATTATGTGCGCATCACACTGGCCTCGCTGGTGTACGGTGCCGCGCTCGCCCTGTTTCTGGATCCGCTGGATCTGGCACCCGGCGGCTTTTCCGGTATTGCCATCATCATCAACCGTTACCTGACGCTGGGCGTCGGTACCTGGTTCATGCTTCTGAATATCCCGGTGCTGATTCTGGGAATCTGGAAATTCGGGATGAACTTTACGATTTCCACGATTTATTCGACGGCGCTGACCTCTCTGTTCACAAACCTGATCGCGCAGTTTTTCGGGGCGTATGCCGTGCAGGATCTCATCCTCGGCGTCGTCTTCGGCTCCGTGCTCGTGGCGGGGGCCATCGGCGTGACCTTCCTCTCCGGTGCCACGACCGGCGGCAGCGATGTCATCGTGAAGCTGCTTCGGCTGCGCTATCCGCATGTGAAGACGGGACGTCTCTTTTTCCTGCTCGATCTCGTCGTCGTGAGCGCGGCGGGCATTGCCTTCCGGAATGTGAATGCGGCGCTGTATTCCCTGATTTCCGTCTTTTTGATGGGCTATGTGCTGGACCTTGTGCTCTACGGCAGGGACGGCGCGAAAATGATCTATATCATTTCCGACCGCTCCGACGAGATTTCCACGAGGCTGTTGCAGGAGCTGGATGTGGGCGCGACGCATATCGCGGGGAAGGGCGCGTACAGCGGCAAGGAAAAGCAGGTGATTATGTGCGTCATCCGCAAATATGTGTATCCGAAGGCCGAGGAAATTGTGCGGGAAGAGGACCCGGAGGCCTTTTTGATTGTGTCGAACGCCAGCGAAATTTTCGGGGAAGGGTATAAGAGTTATTTTGATGAGAGAATTTGAAGGTATGAGAAAATTTACGTTGCGCCTGTTGCCGGCGCTGCTGCTGTTTACCTGCGTGCTCTTTTGCCTGACCTGTTCGGCGCGGGCCGAGGATGACCGCACCTTTTTCCAGTGGGGCTTCAACGAAGAGTTTTTCGAGGAAGACGAAATCCCTTATGATATGCGCATCCCCGGCTGGAACAGCGAGGACGGCAATATGGAGGAAGAGATTCTGGTCGTCGTCATCGACGGCGGCATTGATTACAATCATCCGGATTTGCAGGGCAAGGTCTATGAGTTTTCCGAAGAGGAACGCGCGGTCTTACGCTGCGGGCGCTACGGCTACGACGCCGTTAAGGACGATGATTCCGATCCGCCGCCGGACATTCACGCGACCCATGTGGCCGGCATCATCGGCGCGGCCTGGGACGGCGGGGGCGTTTCCGGCGCGGCTTCCAATGTGCGCTTCATCAGCATCAATGTGGGCGAGGGGGATCACACGCCCGTCGAATACACGCTGCGTGCCTACGATTTTATTTTGCGGGCGCTGGATTACGGTCTGCCGATCCGTCTTGTCAACAATTCCTGGGGCAATGTGGATACCTCGCTTGCCATGCTGCCTTTGATTGAGGAAGCCGGCCGGCGCGGTGTTTTGAGCTTTTTCGCGGCGGGGAATGATTCCTCCGATCTGGAGCACAGCATTTTTTATCCCGTGATGTATCTGCATGACGCGCCTTCCCTTGTGGTCATCGGCGCGCATGACTGGACGGGGGACGAGGCCTCGTTTTCCAATTACGGGCAATCCGCGACCGATGTCTTCGCGCCGGGGACGGAGATCATGTCCTCGGTGACCGGCTATGCCGGCGGCAATTACTCCTACCGCAGCGGCACGTCCATGGCCTGCCCCGCGGCCTGCGGCGCCTGTGCCGTGCTGGCGGCGGCGCATCCGGAAATCAAAGACGCGGGGGAACTGAAAACACTCTTTCTTTCCTGCGTCCGTCCGACGGGAGAGCTTGCCGATATCGGCGCCAACGGCATTGTCGATCTCAGCGTGGACG
Source organism: Lachnospiraceae bacterium (assembly GCA_017551665.1). GTDB lineage: Bacteria > Bacillota > Clostridia > Lachnospirales > Lachnospiraceae > Butyrivibrio. Next base: position 3,319 of record JAFZLB010000026.1, on the reverse strand, counting down.
CCAGGGGCGACCGTGCGCCGGTGATTGAGCGGGTGCGTTTGGAAGGTACGTTGCTTGTCATCGAAGGCGCTTTCTTCGGCGGTGAGGGAACGGTGACGGTGACGGACGCGGCGGATGCCGCTGTGGAATGCGGCATTGTGGAAGGAAGTCTGCGCTACGGGCCGGAGCGGATTACACTGTCCCTGCAGAGCGTACCGAACGGTTTGCTGCGCGTACAGGTGCGGGAGCGGACGTACGGAAAGCTGGATTCCGCCTGCGTGCTGGCGGAGGCGTCGGAGGCGGTTTTTGAGAAAACGCTTTCGCTGCCGGAGGCCTACGGTGCAAGGGATGCGTTTGATGCGATGTTTGATTACCAGGCGGCCGGGTATCTTGGCGGGCACGGGGAATATCTGTATTATCTCCCGCTCCGCTTTGTGGAAGAAAACGGCGACACCGCCTTTGAGCATTTTTTCCGTTATGACATCGCGGGCGACAGCTGGAAGGAGCTTGCGCCTTTGCCGGAGCGTGTGGTGGCAACACAGGGCGCGTTTCTGGATGAGTATTTTTATGTGGCGGGCAGCGACGCGCGCGGGAAGGAAGCGCGTTTCTACCGCTATGATCTCGCGGCGGATGTCTGGGAACGGCTGGAGGTGAAGGGACAGCCGCGCGGCAGTGCCGTCGTGAACTGCGACGGGGAGCTCTATCTCATCGGGGGTGTGACCGGCGGCGGCGCGGTCACCCACAACAATGTTTCGAATGAGTATTATTTTTATGATCCCGTGGAAAACGTTCTGTACCGGGGCGGTAAGCTGGCGGAACAGGCGTACAATGCCGTGGCCTGCTTTGCGGACGGCACACTCTATGTCTACGGCGCGTCACCGGCGGAACGGGACACTGCGGCCTATGCCCTTCAGGTGCTGGACGACTTCGGCAGCGGACAGACGCAGCTGCTTCCGGACGCGTTTCCGGAATTGTTTGAGGGGGAAGGACTGCTGCGGGATGATTTTTCTCCCGCGCTGCACGGCGGATTCGCCGCCTGCAAGGACGGGCTGATTGTGACGGGCGTGCTTTCCGCGGATACCAAAATCGATACCTGGCTGCTGGGGCGGGAAGCGACATCCTTTACGCCGCTTGCGAAAAGCGCTTCGGACGCCGATGTGTACTGGCCCGCCTGCGCCGTGTATGAGGATATCTTTTACGTGATCGGCAGCTCCTGTTATGAGGAGGGACACCGCGTCTTCCGCGCGACGGAGGTGTCTACGCTCGCGGCGGCGGAGAATTGACGGGGATGTTATGTTGGCATGTTGACCGGCAGGAATCGCGATGCCGGATGAGCGCTGCCATCGCCACGTCAGTAGTTGCGGGGGCTGCTATGCAGTCCGGCGGGAGCGACGATCCCGGATGAAAGGTGCAATCCCTGCCGTCAGTTGTTGCGCATCTGTCCGGAAAGTGTCTGCTCGATGATATCCCGCATTACATCTTCCGTCAAAGAACCCTGTACATAGCCGAAGACACTGCCGTTTTTGTCGATCATGAAGGTCGTCGGGTAGGCGGTGATGTAATAGGTGTTAAACAGTTCGCCCGTCATGTCCATGGCGACGGGATAAGTGTATCCGTTCTCTTCCAAAAAGGCTTTCACGCCGTCCAGATCCTGATCATCCACGTTGCCGGGGCCGGCCACACCCAGAATGACCACTTCCGCGGCATCTCCCTGCGCGCTGTATTCTTCATATAGTTTCTGAATGTCCGGCATTTCCGCGCGGCAGGGCGGACACCACGTCGCCCAGAAATTCAAAAACACCACCTTCCCTCTGTACTGCGCAAGAGACTGCGTGTTGCCGTATTGATCCGTCAGCACAAAGTCCGGCGCGGGCTGCGCGTCGGGGTTTTCGGTGGCGTCGGCGGTTTCGGCCGTGGCGGCTTCCGTGGCGTCGGGGTTTTCGGAGGCTGAGCTTGTCGAAGCCTCGTTACCGGAGGCTGAGCTTGCCGAAGCCGCAGCATCGGAGGCTGAGCTTGTCGAAGCCGCAGGGGCCGCGCTGCCGCAGCCCACAAGTAACGCCAGCGTGACGGCCATAGCAATAATGGTTTTTGTCACAGTTCCGCGCTGTTGTTCCATTCCACGTTTCATATCATATCCCTCTGTTCGTTTGTGTGATCTTTTGTATGTTCTGTTATTCGTACCACCGTGACCGCGGCGTTCCTGCAGCACGTCCAATCTGTTCCTGCTGTTTTGCGCATCCTGTCACACTCCATTTCTGTTATATCTGTTATAGATATTCTACAGCGACAGCAATGTACTGATCCGGTTCATATACCCGGTAATCATCAGGATACCGGCCACAATCATCAGTACCGCACCGGCCTTGGCGGTGTATTGCACGACATTGCGGTGCTGCCGGAAGAAATTGAGCAGCGTTGTCGTGAACAGTCCCGTCAACAGGAAGGGAATGCAAAAGCCGAGGGTGTACACGCCGATCAGCAAAAAGCCGTAGGCGCTGTCGGAGGACGCGCCCGCCATCAGCAGCACGCTGGTCAGTACCGGGCCGACGCAGGGGGTCCAGGCAAAGCTAAACAGAAAGCCGAAGACCATGGCCCGCAGGCAGGCGCGAAGTTCTTTCCCCGCCGGTGTTTTGTTCTGCACCGCGGTTTCTTCGGCGGATGCCCCGTCCTGTACTGCCGCGTTCCGCGCGGACGTGTCTCCGCCCGGCGCAAACTTCGCCAAATCCACCGGCAGGCGGTGTTCCCGGCTGAAGAAGCGGATCTGTCCGAACAGCCCCAGCTGGTACAACCCGAAGAGCACGATCAGGATGCCGCCGCCGATCGCGAAGGCGCGGCGGTTTTGGTTGAAAAACAGCCCGATGGCGCTCATGCCCATGCCGAGCAGGAAGAAGGCAAAGCTGACGCCCAGCACAAAGAGCAGCGTGTGCAGCATCACCCGCTTCCGGTCGTATTCTTTTGTTCCGTCCGGCAGCGTCCGGATGGCGTCGCCCGCCAGATAGCCGATGTACACCGGCAACAGCGGCAGCACGCAAGGCGAAAGGAAACTCAAAAGCCCCTGCGCGAATACGGTCATGACCGGAACGGAAATGTCAAAGTTAAATCCCATGAAAGATATCTTAGCACGTTCCCGCACTTTACGCCATCCTGCTGCCCCGACTGTTTTACGCTCTGCCACGGATGGCAGCGCAGGAGGGGAGTTGCTGTGGTATGCGCGCATGGATGCGCCATACTGATATGTAATGACCTTTGTCAAGAGGATATTTACAAAGATCAACACGCATTATTTAGTTGTTGCTGAACGTATCGGGTAAGAGCTATGTTTATCAGTTCTCGGCATTGG